>JBKJOM010000243.1:0-30294 GCA_046595775.1 Ramlibacter sp.
GATCGTCAAGGCACGGGAAGAGGGCGGCGCTTTCACGAGCCTCTTCGATTTTTGCGTGCGGGTGGACCGCTCGCGAATCAACAAGCGCACGGTCGAGGCCTTGATCAAGGCCGGCGCATTCGACACGCTGAACCGTAATCGAGCATCGCTCGCCGCTTCGATCGATCGCGCGTTCGACTTTGCCAACGCGACCGAGGCCAACGCCAACCAGGGTGGCCTGTTCGACATGGGCGATTCGCATGCGGCCAGCACCCAGGAGCCGCCGCTGGTCGAGGCGATTCCGTGGGGCGTGAAGGAGCAGCTCACGGCGGAGAAGACCGCGATCGGCTTCTATCTCTCGGGCCATCTTTTCGATGAGGTCGCGCTGGAGGTGCGCTGCTTCGTCAAGCGCAAGATCGACGACCTGATCGACAGCCGCGAGCCGGTGCTGCTGGCCGGCATCGTCACCGACTGGCGCGTGATCAACGGCCAGCGCGGCAAGCTGGCGATCTTCAAGCTTGACGACAAGTCGGGCTTCATCGAAGCCACCGCCGACGAGGCTGTGATGAACGCCAACCGCAACCTGCTGAAGGAAGATGAGCTGGTGGTGGTGATGGCGCGACCGCAACCCGACCGGTTCAGCGGCGGAATGCGGCTGTCGATCCAGCAGGTGTGGGACCTGCCCACGGCACGCTGCCGCTTCGGCAAGTTTCTGCGCGTTGCCGTCAACGGCAAAGCCCCCGACGTGAAGCGCCTGCTGCGCGACTTTCCCCCGGTGCGTGAGCGCACGGAACAGGGCGACTTGTTGCGTGGCCTGCCGGTGCGCCTGTCACTCAAGCGCGAAGGTGCGGAAGGCGAGATCCAGCTCGGTGAAGATGCGCGGTTCTTTCCGAGCGATGCGGCACTGGCAAGCTGGATGGCGCAGGCGGACCAGGGTGTGGCGCAGATCGTCTACGAGTAGCCGGCCTCAGTCCTTGGGACGGAAACTGATCGTGAACTCGGGCACCACGGTGCCATCGGTGTCGCGCGGGATCTTTTCGGTCTTCTCGATGGCGCGCAGGACGGCATCGTCCCAGGACTTCACGCCGCTTGATTTCAGCGGCTTTGCACTGACGATGGTTCCGTCCGGTGCAACGCGGATCACGATCTCCGCCACCGGGTTGCCGCTGATGCTCTCGCCAAACACGATGTTGGGCTTGATGCGGGCCGCGATGCGCGACGCGTATGTTGCCGAAGGCCCCTTGGATCTGGGCGCGTTGCCCGTGGCCGAAGGCGAACCCGTGCCGGCCGCGCTCGCCAGCATCTTGTCGATGTTCTTCTGCCGCTCGCTGGCAAGCTTCTTCGTGTCCTGTTCGCGCCTGGCCTTTTCCTTCTCCTTCTCCTTCGCGAGCTTCGCCTGGTCCTCGCGTTCGCGGCGATCGGCTTCTTCCTGTTGCAGCTTCTTCTCGCGTGCCTCCAACTCCTTGCGCTCCTGCTGGTGGCGCTTCACCTCTTCGCGCCTTTTCTTCTCGCGCTCGATCGCGATGTCCGGGTCCTGAACTACGCGGGGTGGTGGTGCGACTTTCTCGGCGATGGGGGGCGCCCGCACCACCGGCGGCGCGGTCACCACCGGGGGAGCCACCACGGGTGCCGGCGCCGCCTGCTGGGGCACGGCGGCCCAGAGTTCCGCCTCCACGGCTGCGATCTGCGTGTCCTTCTGCCAGTTGATGCCCCAGGTGAGGGCGGCCATCAGCATCAGGTGCGCGAGCACGGCCAGCACAAAACCGCGGAAAGCAGCCGGCTCGGGCGGCGGCGCGAATGCAAGATTGTCGGCGGCGGCCTGCATCGCCCCTACTTGGTGACGCTCACCGACAACGCCACCCGCTTGATGCCAACAGCCTGCAAGGCGCTCATGGCCTTCATCACGACTTCGTACTTCACGTTCTTGTCCGCGGCGATGACGACGGCACTGGCGTCGGCGGGTTGACCAGCCTGCAGGCGCTTGACGGTTGCACCGAGGTCCACGAGCGGCACGCTCATCGTGCGCTCGGCCAGCTTGATGTCGATGCCCTCGTCCTTGCCGATGTTCACCTGGATGATCTGGTCCGGGGCCTTGCTGGCCTTGCCAACGCTCGGCAGTTCGATCACGCTTGGTGCGATCAATGGCGCCGTGACCATGAAAATGATCAGCAGCACCAGCATCACGTCGATGAACGGGACCATGTTGATCTCGTTGATCGTGCGGCGGCCGCGGCCGCGATTGACCATCGCGGGCATGTCAGTGTCCGGACGCCGAGTGCGCGCCCAGGTTGCGCTGCAGGATGTTGGAGAACTCCTCGATGAAGGTCTCCATCTTGATCGCGACGCGGTCGATGTCGCGGGCGAAGCGGTTGTAGGCGACCACGGCGGGAATCGCCGCGAAGAGGCCGATGGCGGTGGCGACCAGCGCCTCCGCGATGCCGGGGGCTACTGTCGCGAGTGTCACGGTCTGCAGTGCGCCCAGCCCGATGAAGGCATGCATGATGCCCCAGACCGTGCCGAAGAGGCCGACGTAAGGCGATACCGATCCGACAGATGCGAGGAACGACAAATGCGTCTCCACCGCGTCGATTTCGCGCTGGAAGCTGGCGCGCATCGCGCGGCGTGCTGCGTCGAGCAGCGTGCCCGCGTCCGTGATGTGCCGCTCGCGCAGCTTGGTGTACTCGCGCATGCCGCTCGCGAAGATTCGCTCCATGGGGCCTGCGGTCTTGGCGTTCTGCGCCGCGGCCGAATACAGGTCGTTCAGGCTGGTGCCGGACCAGAACTCGCGCTCGAAAACCTCGTTGAGCGAATTGATCCGCTTGAGCGCGAACAACTTGCGGAAGATCGCAGCCCAGCTGGCGATGGACACCCCTGCCAGCAGCAGCATGACGAGCTGGACCACCCAGCTTGCGTTGAGCACCAGTTGCAGGATCGAGAGGTCGTTGGTCATCGGGGCTTCTTTTCCAGGGACTGCAGGATTGACGCCGGGATTCTCGCAGGCTGCAAGGTGGCGGCCTGGACCCAGCCGATCCGGATGGTTCCTTCGCACAGGACCTCCCCGGTTGTTCGGAGCCGGGCCTGCTGCGCGATTATCAAAGACGCCTGCCCCTTTTTCTGGAGCCCGGCCGTAACAAGAAGTTCATCGTCCAGGCGGGCCGGACGGCGGTAGCGCACCGAAGTTTCAGTCACGATGAACATTGCGCCGGTGCTTTCGCGCAATTCGCGCTGGGCTATCCCGAGCGAGCGCAGCCACTCGGTGCGGGCCCGCTCGAAGAATTTCAGGTAATTGGCGTAGAAGACGATGCCGCCCGCATCGGTGTCCTCCCAGTAGACGCGCACCGGCCAGGTGAACTCCCGTTCGTCCTGAGCCTGTCGAAGGGTCATGCGAGGAGGGTCCTCAGGCGGACCACGGCTTCCTGCAGGTGCTCCATCGAACTGGCCGTGGAGAAGCGGATGAAGTGGCCGGTCTCGGCCACGCCGAAGTCGCGGCCGGGCGTCACCGCCACATGCGCGCGCTTCATGATCTCGAAGGTGAGGTCCCAACTGTCCTTGACCCCCAGCTTGCGGCAAGCGTCGGTGCAGTCTGCCCAGGCATAGAAGGCACCATCGGGCATCACGGGCACGTCCAGGCCCATAGCCCGCAGTTGCGGGATGAACCAGTCGCGCCGCGCCTTGAACTCGGCGCGACGGCGTTCGTATTCAGCCAGGCTCTCGGGCTCGAAGCAGGCAAGGGCGGCGTGCTGCGCCACCGCGCTGGGGCAGATGTACAGATTCTGCGCGAGCTTCTCGATGGCCAGCGCCACTTCGTCCGGCGCCACGATCCAGCCGAGCCGCCAGCCGGTCATGTTGAAGTACTTCGAGAAGCTGTTGATGCTGATCACCTGGTCGTCCAGCCGAAGGCCCGAGTGGCCGAAGGTCTCGTCGTACGACAGGCCCAGGTAGATTTCGTCGAGCATCGTGATGCCGCCCTTGCTGCGCACGAACTCATGGATGCGCCGCAATTCGTCAGGATGGATCGATGTGCCCGTGGGATTGGAAGGCGAGGCCAGCAGCACGCCGCGCGTCTTCGGGCCCCAATGTTCTTCGATCTTCGCCGCGGTGAGCTGGAAGCGCTCGGCGGCCGTGGCGGGGATGCGCACCGGCTCGCCGCCTGCCACCGTCACGAAGTGGCAGTTGCAGGGATAGCTCGGGTCGGGCATCAGGATCTGCTCGCCAGGCTCGATGAGCGCGAGGCACGCGAGCTGCAGCGCTGCCGATGCGCCGGCCGTGATGACAATCCGCCCTGCGGGCACTTCGACACCGAAGCGCTGTGAATACCACTGGCTGATGCGATCTCGCAGCGCGTCGAGCCCGGTGGCGTGCGTGTATTGCGTGAGGCCACCGCGCACCGCGCGCGCCGCGGCTTCCTGCACCAGCGGCGGGGCAGTGAAGTCCGGCTCGCCGATGTTCAGGAAGATCATCGGCCTGCCGGTGTGCGCGACTTCCTTTGCCAGCTTCGACGCGGCCTTGGCCACTTCCATCACGTAGAAGGGCTCGATCCGCTCGATCAGGCTCGATACCCTCATCGTGCCTTGCCCGAAGCCTTGTCGGCGTCCACTTCGACCGCGCGAAGCTGCGGTGCCAGGCCGTTGAGCACCGCGTTCACGTACTTGTGGCCGTCGGTGCCCCCGAACTCCTTGGCAAGCTCGATGCACTCGTTGAGCACCACGCGCCAGGGCACGTCCATGCAATGCGAGAACTCGTAGGCGCCAATCCACATCACTGCGTGTTCGATCGGCGAGATCTCCGCGAGCTTGCGGTCCAGCAGCGGGACGATCAGCGCGTCGAGTTCCGCCGATTCCTTGATGCAGCCGTGCAGCAGGGCGTCGTAATGCGCCGAGTCGGCCTTGTGAAAGCCCGACAGGTCGCGGGTGAAGGTGTCGATGGCCGCGGCCTCGTTGCGTCCGACCAGGAACTGGTAGAGCGCCTGCAGCGCGAACTCCCGAGCGCGGCTGCGCGCCGATTTGGCGGAGGCCTTGCGAGCGCCGGTGCTCGTGGTGCCAGGCTTCTTGGGAGCGGCGGTCATCCGACGTCGTCCAGGAGGTTGCACATCGCGACGACGACGCGCGCTGCGTCGACGCCTTTGTCCGTCTGGCGGGCGACGGCTTGTTCGATGTTCTCGGTGGTGAGGATCACGTTGGCAATCGGCAATTGGTAGTCCAGCGAAACGCGCGTCACACCGGCGGCCGACTCGTTGGCTACCAGTTCGAAGTGGTAGGTCTCGCCGCGGATGATGCAGCCCAGGGCGATGAGCGCGTCGTAGCCGCCTTTCTCCGCCATCGCCTGCAGCACGACAGGGATCTCCAACGCGCCAGGCACGTGCACGTGGTCGATGTTGGCTTCCGCGACGCCGAGCGTGGTGAGCTCGGCCTTGCAAGCTTGCGCCAGCGCATTGGTGATGCTCTCGTTGAAGCGGGCCTGCACGATGCCGATGACCAGCTTCTTGCCGTCCAGCTGGCCGGACTTTCCTTTTTCTGCGCCAAACATTGTTCTTCTATGCTTTCTGGGGGTTGATGTGTCCGGCGATCTCGAGGCCGTAGCCCGCCATGCTGGGCATCCGTCGCGGATTGCCCATGAGGTTCATGCGGTGCACGCCGCACTCGCGCAGGATCTGGGCGCCGACGCCGTAGGTGCGCAGGTCCATGCGGCCGCGCTCGGGCGCTTGCGACGCGCGTGCCGTGCCTTCGAACTGGGCCAGCAACTGCTGCGCGTCCTCGCCACAATTGAGGAGCACCGCGACGCCGCGGCCTTCCTTGGCGATGTGCGCCAGACTGGCGTCGAGGCTCCAGGAGTGCATCGGCCGGCCGACTTCAAGGGCGTCCAAGACCGACAGCGGCTCGTGCACACGCACGGGAATGGTGTCACTCGCGGACCAGCTTCCGCGTACCAGCGCCAGGTGCAGTCCCTGGCTGGGCTTGTCCTTCCACGCATGGGCGGTGAACTCGCCCCACGCGGTGCGCAGGGTGCGCGTGCCGACTTTCTCGACCAGCGATTCGTTGCGGCTGCGATGCTCGATCAGCGCGGCGATGGTGCCGATCTTCAGCCCATGTTCCGCGGCGAAGACCTGCAGGTCGGGCAGGCGCGCCATCGTGCCGTCGTCCTTCATGATCTCGCAGATGACGGCTGCCGGGGTCAGGCCGGCCATGCCGGCGAGGTCGCAGCCGGCCTCGGTGTGCCCCGCGCGCATGAGCACGCCGCCGTCCACTGCCTGCAGCGGAAAGATGTGGCCGGGCTGCACCAGGTCTTCAGGGCCGGCGTTACGGGCGACGGCGGCCTGCACGGTGCGGGCGCGGTCGGCGGCGGAGATGCCGGTGGTCACGCCTTCGGCGGCCTCTATGCTCACAGTGAAGGCCGTTCCCATCTTGGTGCCGTTGCGCGCAACCATCGGCGGCAGGCGCAGTCGCTCGCAGCGCTCGCGGGTGAGGGTCAGGCAGATCAGACCGCGGCCGAACCGGGCCATGAAGTTGATCGCGTCGGGGGTCACGTGCTCGGCGGCCAGCACCAGGTCGCCCTCGTTCTCGCGGTCCTCCTCGTCGACCAGGATCACGATGCGGCCGGCCGCGATGTCGGCGACGATGTCCTCGACCGGGGAGATCGGGACGCTGCTCATTCGGGTTCCTTGGTGGCGGTTGCAGCGGCGCCGAGCATGCGCTCCACGTAGCGCGCGATCAGGTCGATCTCAAGGTTGACGTGGCTGCCCGTCTTGAGCGCGCCGAGCGCGGTGTTGACAACCGTGTGCGGGATCAGGTTGATGCTGGCTTCCGTGCCTTGCGCCGTGTCGCTGATCGTGTTGACGGTGAGGCTCACGCCGTTGATGGTGATCGAGCCCTTGTATGCGAGGTATTTGCCCAGGGCGCGGGGCGCCATCACGCGCAGCTCCCAGCTCTCGCCCACATGCGCGAAATGTGTGATGGTGCCGATGCCGTCCACATGTCCCGAGACGATGTGGCCGCCCAGGCGGTCATGGGCGCGCAGGGCTTTTTCGAGGTTGATCGGGCCCGGTTGTGCGAGGCCCGCGGTCTTGTCGAGCGACTCGGCCGAGATGTCGATGGTGAAGGACTGACGGCCGCTGTCCAGGCTGGTGACCGTCATGCAGGCGCCGTTGAGCGCGATGCTGTCGCCCAGGCCGACGTCTTCGAGGTAGCCGGCAGGCGCCTCCACCGTCAGGCGCTTGCCATGCTGCAAAGAGCTTCCGAGGTCGTGGACAGCGGCGATACGCCCCACGCCGGAGATGATTCCGGTGAACATGCCGCCATTTTCGCAGGATTGGGCGTGGGGGGCTTTATTCGCTGTGCGTTGGCAGGATAGGCTCCGAAATCGGGCAGCCGGACGCAGAGGACGCAAAAGTTTCGCAGAGGACGCAAAAGGAAAACCAAAAATTTTCTTTTTGTCTTCCTTTGCGTCCTCTGCGTAATCTTCGCGTCCTCTGCGTCCGGCTGTCCGTCTTAAAAACTATCGCGCCCAACGACGCGAGCCACTACGCGCAGGTCCTCGCCCACCCGGTCGACAGACGTGAACGCCAGGGGCAGTGCGGCCGAAAGCTCGGTCAGGGGGCCGAAATGGGCGATTTCGCGGCCCTGCCCGAGAAGCTTGGGTGCGAGGTAGAGCAACAGTTCGTCCACCAGTCCTTCGCGCACCAGCGAACCATTGAGCTTGTGGCCCGCCTCGACGTGCAGTTCATTGATCTCGCGCCGGGCCAGGTCGCGAAGCATCGCGGCCAGGTCGACCTTGCCGCCGGGGCCGGGCAAGGGGATGACGACGGCGCCGCGCTCCTCAAGGGCAGACTGGCGTGCGGCGTCTGCGCTCGCGCAATAGATGAAGAGACGGCGTCCCGGCATGAAGATGGCGGCGCTTGGCGGTGTCTCGAGGCGGCTGTCGACGATCCCCACGTCCGGTTGGCGTGCGGTGGCCACGGGGCGCACGTTGAGCCGGGGGTTGTCCTCCAGCACGGTGCCGATGCCGGTCAGCACGGCCCCGGCCCGGGCCCGCCACGCATGGCCATCGGCACGCGCTGCTTCACCGGTGATCCATTGGCTGGTGCCGTTGTCCAGCGCGGTTCGGCCGTCCAGCGAAGCAGCCACCTTCAGCCGCACCCAGGGCGTGCCGCGCTCCATCCGGCTGAAAAAGCCGATGTTGAGCTCGCGCGATTCGCGAGCGCCGGGGCCGGTTTCGACCTGGACACCGGCAGCGCGCAGGCGTTCGAAGCCTTGGCCAGCCACGAGCGGGTTCGGATCGGGCAGGGCGGCGATCACCTTCCCGATGCGGGCATCGGCCAACGCATCGCAACAAGGCCCGGTGCGCCCCAGGTGCGAACAGGGTTCCAGTGTGACCCATGCCGTGGCCCCCGCCACCTCGTGTCCCTGGGCTGCGGCATCGCGCAGGGCCATTACCTCGGCATGGGCTTGGCCCGCCGCCTGGGTGTAGCCCTGCCCGAGCACCCGTTGGCCGTCGGGCGAAACGATCACGCAACCGACCCGGGGGTTGGGCTCGGACAGGCCGACCGCCCGGCCCGCCAGGGCCAGCGCCTGTTGCATGAAAGGTGCAGTGTCATCCACCGGCGCATTTTGCATCGCCTGAACGCGACAGCCGTGCGACCATTGGGAACCGCAATCCGACCGGTCGTCGGAGGACGGGTGGCGCCGCCCGGGCGCACGGTTAAGGTTCGGCCTGGGTCTCTGGCGCTGCCCCCAGAGGAGACGAACAAATGAAAAAGCATGGAAGCCGTGGCTTCACCCTGGTTGAACTGATGATCGTCGTGGCCATCGTGGCGATCCTGTCGGCGGTGGCCTATCCGGCCTACACGAACCACATCGTGCGCGGCAAACGAACAGCTGCTGCGTCCTTCATGGTCAACCTGGCCAACCGCGAGGAGCAGGCCATGGTCAACTCCCGCGCCTACTTCGCCGTGGTCAACAGCGCAGGCTTTACGGGCAACAACATCGCCTATCCGCAGGAAGTCTCGGACAACTACAACGTCACCATCGCGGCGGACAACGCCGCCACGCCGCCGACCTACACGATCACCGCGGCGCCCAAGGGCGCGCAGCTGTCCAAGGACACCAAGTGCGGCAGCCTCACCTACAACAACACCGGGACCAAGGGCATCACGGGCACGAGCACGGTCGCCGATTGCTGGAAGTGATGCCCACCGTCATTCGTCCTTGGAAGGCCAAACGCATGCAACGAGGCTTCACGCTGATCGAGCTGCTGGTCACCATGAGCATCGCGGCCGTGCTCATGGCGGTCGCCGTGCCTTCGTTCCGTACCTTCATTGCCAACCAGCGGTCGAAGTCTGCCAGTACCGAACTGATCTCCGCGTTTTATATGGCGCGCAGTGAAGCAGTCAAGCGCAATACGACCGTCAGTGTCGTCCCGGCGAGCAGCTCCTCGTGGGCCAGCGGCTGGTCGGTGAAGTACGGCACGACTGTGATGAACCAGCAAGAAGCCGTCGACGGGATCACTGTGTCACCGATGGACTCGGCTTGCGCATCGAACGCCTCGGTGACGACCGTGGACTTTGCATCCAACGGACGTCCCGGCGCTTCCACCTGCTTCAAGATCACGTCCTTCAACGCCACTGCCCGTTGCGTGAAGGTGGACCTCACCGGCATTCCAAGCGCGGGGACCTGTTGATGAAAGCCAGATTTGCCATGAGCCAGCAACGCGGCCAGCGCGGCGCCACGCTGATCGAAGTGCTGGTGTCCATGATCATCCTGATGTTCGGCCTGCTGGGGCTGGTCGGCGTGATGATCCAGAGCCAACGTTCCCAGCTCGAGTCGTACCAACGCGTGCAGGCGCTGATGCTGGTGCAGGACATGACGACGCGCATGGCCGCGAACAAGGCCATCAAGACCTGCTACGTCCTGACCACCTATCTTGGCAAGGGCGTCTCCACCACCCCTGCGGCGTCGTCGTGTGCATCCGGCACCACAGCGCAGAAGACGCGTATGGCGCAAGACATGGCCGACTGGCAAAACATGTTGCTGGGCAGTTCGGAAGCCATTGCGGGCTCCAATGTGGGGTCGGTTCTGGGTGCGAGAGGTTGTATCACCAGCATTGGCGGCAACTCGTACCAGGTGAGCGTGGCGTGGCAGGGCAGCGCAGCGACCTCCGCGCCACCTTCGGGCATCACTTGCGGCGTGAACCTGTATGGCGACGATGCGGCACGCCGCGCTGTCAGCCTGACCGTGGAGCTGGGCTGATGAACATCCTCTCTTCGCGCACGGGCCGCGGGCAACGCGGCATGACCCTGATTGAATTCATGGTCTCAATCACGATTGGCCTGATCATGGTCGCGGCGATCGCCACGCTCATCGCCAACCAGAGCCAGAACCGCGCCGAAATCGACAAGTCCGGCAAGATGATCGAGAACGGCCGCTTCGCCTTGCAGACCATCACCAACGATGTCGTGATGGCGGGTTACTGGGTCGAGATGGGGACCCCCATGAGCGACATGACGCTGAACGCGTTGCCCGATCCTTGCGCTACGGCCACCGCCACCGCCACCGCCAATAGCCTCTACCATGCCGTGTTGCTTCACGTTCAGGGCTACGATTCGCCCACGACCCTGCCGGTGTCGTTGCAGGTGTGCGTGAAGAACCACAAGTCCGGCACCGACGTGCTGGTGGTTCGCAGGGGCGATGCCGACTACAGCGACCTGGAGACGTCTGGCAACGTCGACTGGACCAAGCTGAAAGCCGGCCAGACCTACATCCAGACAGGGCTGCTTTCGGGGAACCTGAATGTCGTGGTGAAACAGGCCAACGGCACCAGCGACTCGACCACCTTCTCCCTTACCAAGAAAGACAAGGTTACCAAGGCCACGCCGCGGCGCTTCCAGACGCACATCTACTACATCTCCCAGTGCAGCGTCGAAGTCAGCGGCAGTTGCGTCAATGCCGACGGCGGCACGCCGATTCCGACGCTCAAGATGGTCGAGCTGTATTACTCCGGCTCATCTCCCGCCTTCAGGACCGTCACGATCGCCGAGGGCATCGAGAACATGCAGATCGACTACCTGACTTACGACAGCAGCGGGATCCCTGACGCAACCGAAGTGAACGGTTCAGCCCTGACCTACGTCACCTGGCAGGACGTGATGTCCCTGAAGGTCTACCTGCTGGCCCGCAGTCCCGAGCCCGTGGCGGGCTTCACCGATAACAAGACCTACAGCATGGGCACCGCAGGTGCTCCGTCCATACCCGTGGCGGAGACCGGCTACCGCCGCCACGTTTTCGTCCAGTCTGCACGCATGATCAATCCCCTGGGGCGGAGGACCAACTGATGAACCGGCATTCGCAACGGGGCATCACGCTGGTCGTGAGCCTGATCATGTTGATCGTGCTGACCCTGCTGGTGGTCTCCGCAATCCGTTTCGGCAACATCAACCTGCGCATCGCCGGCAATGCGCAGGCCGAGGCCGAGGCCAGCGCCGCAACCTCGGTGCAACTGGAGAAGACGGTAGCCCTCGTCACGGCGGCTGCCCGTCCCAATGACGTCGCCGCGCAGTCCCAGATTTCGGTTTCGACCGGCGGCAAGACCTACAAGGTCGATGTGACCAAGCCGGCTTGCACGCTCAGCAAGAACATCGTCACGACCGACCTCGACCCGACCAAGGCGGCGGACCTGCCTTGTTTCGAAGGCGGCGCCACCGACCCGATCTACGACGTCAACGGCAATCCGGTCCCGCAGCCGACGGCCTGCAAGGACCAGCAGTGGGAGGTGACTGCATCGGTCGCCGACTCCACCTCAGGCGCAAACGTGAAGATGCTGCAGGGCATGGCGATGCGCGTCAGCGCGGAAGTGGTGTGTCCTTGACGGCTCGCCACAGGGAAATCCAGGAGTTCACATGAGATCGATCCAGAGACTGTTCCTGCTGCTCATCGCGGCTTCGCTCGGCTACTCGGCCGCGCTGCGGGCGGAAGATACCGACATCTACGTGGACGGGACGACATCTACCGGAACGCCCAACGTGGTGTTTGTCATCGACACCGGCGCCAACTTTTCGTCCAGCGCCTCGTCCTCATGCACCTATACGGTAGGTGGCGGATCCCCTTCGCTCGGCACGACAGCAGGCGGCATCGAGCAATGCGCCCTGGTCAACGCCATTGAGGGCCTGGCCGACGGCGTGGTCAACATCGGCATCCTGGTCAACAACAACAACAACTTTGCGACCGATACCCGATTGAGCACCGACACCGCCTATCACGAGGTTTGCGGGGGTACCTACGGCGGCTGCGTCATCCGCAAGCTTACCCTCATGAATGCGGCCAACAAGGCCAACCTGGTCACATTCATCAAGAGCTGGAAGACCTCCGGCACGGACAGCGCCACGCAGTTCAACGTGAAGTCGGGCGGCGACCGCACGGCCGGCATGATGCAGGAGGCCTGGGCCTACTACAACGGCAAGATCGGGATGTCGACGAAGAACTACGGCAGTTCCATCTTGTCCAGCGGCTGCCAGAAGAACTTCCTCATCTTCATCGGCAACGCCTTCAACGTGTCGGGAACGCCTGGCGACACCGGTACCGAGTCTCCCTACAACGGCACTTACGGCCTCACGGCGACGCAGACAGGCGCCACGTCCGCGCAATTGTCGAAGATCTCCGAGACGGTCAAGTTCTCGCCGGCGACGTGCGGCGTGACCAGCATCGCGGCCAGCACCAACGCCAGCAACTGGTCGGAAAACTGGGCCGACGAATGGGCCCGCCTGATGTACCAGCAGGACGGCGGCGCCTCCGGCAACACCAACACGCAGAACATCATCAGTTATTCCATCGGCGTAGTGGACGACACCAGCTGCAAAGCCGATTATCCCGCTCTGCTGTCGACCATCGCCAAGTACGGAGGCGGCAAATACTTCAAGACGAGCAGCTCGACCGACATCAAGAACGCCCTGGATGCCATCCTGAACGAAGTCCAGGCCGTCAACAGTGTGTTCTCGTCCGCGAGCTTGCCGGTGTCAGTGAACGCCGAAGGCAGTTACCTCAACCAGATTTACCTGGGCATGTTCCGTCCCGACTCCAGCGGCGCGCCGCGATGGATGGGCAACCTCAAGCAATACCAACTGATCAAGAACTCGTCGGGCAACACGGTGTTAGGCGATGCCAACGGAAACGCGGCCATCAGCGCGGCGGGGACCGGCTTCATCACGCCCACGGCGGTGAGCTTCTGGACTTTCAAGAACACTGCGGCGGTGCCAGATAACGCCGCGACGGGCGGCTTCTGGGTCAACGACAAGAAGGGAGTGCCCGAGAGCGGCTTCGACTCGCCGGACGGCGAGGTCGTTGAGAAGGGCGGTGTGGCCCAGCAAATCCGCAAGGAGAGCCTGACGGGCACGTTCATCGGTGCCACCGGCGCCAGCGGCAATGCGCGACGCATGTACACCTATTGCCCCGCAGGAACCAGCTGCGTGGCCTCACTCACCGACGCGAGCAACGCCTTCACCACGGCCAATTCAGGTATCGCCAGCACAGCGTTCGGGTCTTCAACGACTGTCGGCGTGACCTCCATCGTGCGCACCGGAACAACCGCTCTGGTGACCACCAGCGGCAATCACGGCCTTTCGTCGGGCACCACGGTCACGATTTCCAATGCAGGGCAGGAAGATTACAACGTGACGCAGTCCGTCATCGTCAACAGCTCGACGACGTTCACTATCACCGGGATAGCCGACCATCCCACCTCGCCAAGCGCCGGCACATACACGATCTCCCCGGCTATAGCGTCCTCGTTCTCGATCACGTCACTGTCGCGCGCCACCAGCAATACTGGCGGCAATACATCCGAAGTCGTGACGGTGATCACGTCTTCGGCGCACGCCTTCACCACAACTTCGACAGTCACCTTGAGCGGCATCACCCCGTCGGCGTACAACGTCAGCGTCACGCCCAGCGCCGTGAGCACCAGCAGCTTTACATTCAACATGACCCTGTCGCCGAATGCCACTTCGGTGAACTCCTACACGGCGGTGTTGAGCAACACCCAATACCCGGCTATCACCAACACGACGCTGAGCAACCCGTCGCAGGGCAACATTTCCGGCACCACCCCCACCGCCCACAACTATCACTTGGGGCAGACGATCACGGTGTCTAGCGCCAGTGACGGAGCGGCCAGCAAGTACCCCGGGACGTACACCATCGTTACCCTTCCATCAACGACCAAGTTCACGGCCACCAATGGTGGCGCCCAGCCCAAACTCCAGAGCGGCGTGACGGCGACGGTTTCGGCCAATACGAGCACCACGCAGCCGATCGCGGTGGGCAAGATCACTCGCGTGGCGACCACAGACTCCGCTGTCGCCACAGTCATCGGCCTGCCCACTGACTGGTTCGGCCGTTCGGTAGGCAGCACCAAGGTCGTTAGCATCGCCAAGGCTTTGGGCACCAACACGAACGAATCGGCCTTTGTGTTCAGCAACAAGACCGTCACCTGCCTTACCACCGGCTGCACGTCGTTCAGCTTCCCAATAGCGGTGACGCCCGCCTCGTCGGGCATCACGCTGACAGGTGCTACAGCTAGAGTTGGCAATTCGAACGCGATGAACGTGTTGGCGGGCCAGATCACGCGCAGCGGGACCACCGCCACCGTGACGGGCGCAACGGCCAACAATTTCGTCAACGGCCAGGCGGTGAACGTCGCCGCGTCCGGCACGGCCCTGGACAGCGAAGCGGCCTACGTCGGCAGCTACTCGATTGCGTGCGTTGCTCCCTGCATAACTTTCACCTTCGGGCCCGTTACCCAGTCGCCGGCATCGCCAGCCACCGGTACCAATATCCAGGCCTATAGCGCGACCACCCCGCCCAACAAGGACACAGCGATCAAATGGTTGCGGGGCGAGGACAACTACGGCGACGAAAAGGGACCGGGCGGAGTCTCGGGGGTCACGGTGCGGCCGTCGGTGCACGGCGACGTGCTCCACTCGCGGCCCCTGGTGATCAACTATGGCGATTCGCGCGGCATCGTGGTCTTCTACGGCGCCAACGACGGCTTGTATCGCGCTATCAATGGCAACCAGAGCACCGCGATCGGATCGGTCCCTGCCGGCGGCGAACTCTGGAGCCTGATCCTCCCCGAGCACTACACCTATGTGAACCGCCTGCGGCTGAACTCGCCTGAAATCAAGTTCCCCTCGACCACGCTGTCTTCGGCGCAGAAGAAGGATTACTTCGTTGACGGGCCGACGGGCTCCTATCAGAAGCTCAATGCCGATGGCACGATCAACAAGGCGTACGTCTACTTGACTATGCGGCGCGGCGGCCGGTATGTGTACGCGCTCGATGTCACCACGCCCACGGCGCCGACCTTGTTGTGGAAGATCGCGAACACCGTCACCGGCTTCGACGAACTGGGCCAGACCTGGTCGCGCCCGAAGACCACGCTGGTGCAAGGAGGCGGGTTGGGTAACACTCCGGTCCTGGTCTTCGGCGGGGGCTACGGCCCCGCCCAGGACAACGAGCCGCCCACCACGGGCGAGATGGGTCGGAGCATTTTCGTCGTGAACGCGGCCACTGGCGCCCTGATCTGGAGCGCGTCGCCCACCTGCACGACCTCGGCCACCTGCCGCAACGTGGGCAGCATGACCTATGCCGTGCCCTCCGACATCACCACGGTCGACCGGGACGGCAACGGCTACGCCGACAAGCTTTATTTCGGCGACACAGGCGGCAACATCTGGCGCGCCGACATCAGCGCCACCGACACAGCGAACTGGACCGTGACCCGGCTCGCCGCCCTGGGCTGCGACACCGGCGCCTGCAGCGACGGCACCACGCCGCGCAAGTTCTTCTTCCCGCCGTCGGTTTTGACGGTCAAAGGCAGCGGGGCCTCCGGGTCTTATGAGGCGGTGTCGCTCGCATCCGGCGACCGCGAGCACCCGCTCAGAAGCACAGCAAGCGGATCCTCCTATTACGTGAACGACCGTTTCTTCATGATCAAGGACACCGGCACCACGCTGGGCACACCGGCTACGAACAACGTGTTGAAGGCTACGTTGTTCAATGCCACGAGCGTGGCTTACGATGGCTCCGGGGACGGGTTCTACATCAACTTTGCCACGGCCGAGAAGGGCGTGAATGCGCCGCTGGCAGTCAACGGGCAGATATTCTTCGCGACCAACCGGCCTGTCGATCCTTCGTCCACTTGTGCTGCCAACCTCGGTGAAGCCAAGGCCTATGCTGTCAGCCCATTCCTGGGCACGTTTGATACCAAGGTGCTTGCGGGTGGTGGTTTGCCCCCCAGCGCAGTGTCAGGGATCGTGACGATCGTCACCACGAACGCCGATAACACGACCACCAGTACCGACGAGAAGTTCTGTATCGGCTGCTCGGTGGGTTGTACCGGGAGCACCTGCAACGTGGCGCTCGAGAACACGCCGCCGGCGGTGAGCATTCCCAAGAACCTGCGCCGTACCTACTGGTACAAGAAGTAACGAAGGCTTCGATTCTTTCGATAGAAGAGGGCGCCCGATGGCGCCCTCTTGCTTTTCCGGCGGTGGTTTAACGCGGCGCATGTAAAGGAATTCGCAACAAACCAATGCATTACTTCTGCTGGCGAATCGTGCCTCCATCGGCATAGTTTCCAGCCATGAACACACCCCTTCGCACCCACCACATCGCCCGCCGCGCACGCGGCTTCACACTGGTTGAATTGATGGCCGTGCTGGCCATCGCCGCGATACTGGCGGGGGCGGCAGTGCCCTCGATGCGGGGCTTGATCCGCTCGGTGCGGTTGACGTCGGCGACGAACGATCTCTTCGCGAGCTTGATGCTGGCCCGCAATGAGGCGGCTAAGCGCAACGCCCGCGTCGCTATGTGCAAGTCGGTCGATGGGGTTCGATGCGAGCCCACCGGCGGCTGGGAGCAGGGCTGGATCGTCTTCCACGACACCAACAACAACGGGGTGCGGGATGCGGACGAAACCGTCCTGCATCGCGCGCAGGCGATGTCGCCGGAGTTGCGGCTGGATGGCAACCTCAACGTGGCGAAGTACGTCTCCTATGCGCCAGGGGGTCTCACCAAGCTGGTGGGGGGCGGCTTCCAGGCCGGGACTATCACCTTGTGCAACGAGTCCACCAAACCTGGCGAGGCGCGGCTGATCGTTCTGAGTTCCGCCGGCCGGCCGCGGGTGCAGAAGACCACCGTGAGCAGTTGCGCCTGAACTCCGTCCCAACACACTGGAGAATGCTCATGCGAAAACTCATCGTTGTCATCTTCTGCACGGTGGTGCTCGCAGGCGTGACCCGGGCCGCCGGGCCGTCGCTCAACCGCTTGCTCGACTCGGTGAAGCTGTCCACCGCCTCCGTCGGCTTCCTGTCCGACCTGGAGCTTGCACAGGGCGAAGCCTTCAATCGCAACAGCGCGGTGGTGATGTGCAAGTCCAGCGACGGCGAGACCTGCACTCACACGGGCGCCTGGGACCAGGGCTGGATTGTCTTTGCCGACGCCAATGCCAACGGCGTGCACGAGCACAGCGAGAAGGTGATCGTGCGCTCGCCAAGGCTCGCTTCCAACCTGCGCTTCAGCGGCGAAGTGAGAGCTGTGACTTTCAGTCCCGCGGGCGCGATGAAACTGGTGGGACTTCAATCGAAGTCAGCGACGTTGACGGTCTGCAGACAGTCACCTGAACTGGCCGAGGCGCGCCGCATCACGTTGGCCGTGAACGGCGCGTCGCATGTGGAGAGATCAACCGTGGGCAGCTGTGCGTGAAGGGCGTTAGCGCCGCACTTCGTCGACCAGCGTCTTGAACTCGTCGATATCTTCGAAGCTGCGGTAGACGCTGGCAAAGCGCACGTAGGCTACCTTGTCGAGTTTCTTCAGTTCGCGCATCACGAGTTCGCCGATGCGTGTCGAAGGGATTTCACGCACGCCCAGGTTCAGCAGTTTCTCTTCGATGCGCTCGACAGCCCCGTCGACCTGCTCGGTGCTGACGGGGCGCTTGCGCAGCGCCAGGTTCATCGAGGCGCGCAGCTTCTCGGGTTCGTAGTCGATGCGCCGGCCATCTTTCTTCACCACGGCGGGAAACGTGACGTCAGGGCGCTCGTAAGTCGTAAAGCGCTTCTCGCATGCCGCGCACTGGCGGCGGCGGCGGATGAAGTTGCCGTCTTCCGCGACACGCGTCTCCACCACCTGGGTGTCGGTATTGCTGCAAAAGGGGCACTTCATGCTTCGTCGGTTTCAGCAGGGCCGGATCAACGGTAGACCGGGAACTCGCGCGTGAGCGCGTTCACCTTCTCGCGCACCTTCGCGATGTTGGCAGGGTCGCGCGGGTTGTCCAGCACGTCGGCGATCAGGTTGGCAGTCATGCGCGCCTCGTTCTCCTTGAAGCCACGCGTGGTCATCGCCGGCGTGCCGATGCGCACGCCGCTGGTGACCATCGGCTTCTCGGGGTCGTTGGGGATTGCGTTCTTGTTGATGGTCATGTGGGCGTCACCCAGCACGCCTTCCGCTTCCTTGCCGGTGATGCCCTTGGCGCGCAGGTCAACCAGCATCACATGGCTCTCGGTGCGGCCGCTCACGATGCGCAGTCCGCGCTCGACCAAGGTGTTGGCCACAACCTGTGCGTTCTTCGCGACTTGCTGCTGGTACACCTTGAACTCGGGCGCCAGCGCTTCCTTGAAAGCCACAGCCTTGGCGGCGATCACATGCATTAACGGGCCGCCCTGCAGGCCGGGGAAGATGGCGCTGTTGATGGCCTTCTCGTGCTCAGGCTTCATCAAGATGAAGCCGCCGCGCGGGCCGCGCAGGCTCTTGTGCGTGGTGGAGGTGACCACGTCGGCGTGCGGCACCGGGTTGGGGTACACGCCCGCGGCGATCAGGCCGGCGTAGTGGGCCATGTCCACCATGAAGATCGCGCCGACGTCCTTGGCCACTTTCGCGAAGCGCTCGAAGTCGATGCGCAGCGAGTACGCCGATGCGCCCGCGATGATCAGCTTGGGCTTGCTTTCGTGCGCCTTGCGTTCCATGGCGTCGTAGTCGATGGCTTCATCGGCGTCGAGGCCGTAGGAGACGACGTTGAACCACTTGCCGCTCATGTTCAGGTGCATGCCGTGCGTCAGGTGGCCGCCTTCGGCCAGGCTCATGCCCATGATGGTGTCGCCGGGCTTGAGGAAAGCCAGGAACACGGCCTCGTTGGCCGACGCGCCGCAATGGGCCTGGACGTTGGCGGCCTGCGCGCCGAACAACTGCTTGACCCGGTCCAGGGCAAGCGTCTCCGCGACGTCGACGTATTCGCAGCCGCCGTAGTAGCGCCTGCCGGGATAGCCCTCGGCGTACTTGTTAGTCAGCTGAGTGCCTTGCGCGGCCATCACGGCCGGGGAGGCGTAGTTCTCGCTGGCGATCAGCTCGATGTGCTCTTCCTGGCGCTGGTTCTCGGCGACGATCGCGGCCCACAGCTCGGGATCGGCTTGTTCGATGAGGATATTTCGTTGGTACATGGCGGCAGTCCTTACCTGGATAGATAGAGGTGATCCCTGTTCAAGAACAAGGGCTGCCCAGGCGAACGGCTGAACGCCAGCACCCCGAGTCACCAGTTCGCCGGCGGTGCGCTTCCCAGTGGTCTGCTCCACGTCAGCAGCGGCTGCCCGCACGGGGCGCCGCGCCTATCGCCAGTCGCGCACACCCCCAGTGTAGCGGACAGGGCTGAAATCGCACTCAGTAAATGGTCGCGACCTTGTCTTCGGCCGGGATGATGGGCGTGATCTCCGGCTCGGCCGGCGCCACCGTGCGAATCACGGGCGCAGCAGGCAGGGGCACAGCGCGCCCAGTTGCCACCATCTTCAGGCGGGCGTATTCCGCCATGACCTTGTCGGCGTAGCCGCCGTCGTCGCCGCTGTTGGCCGCGCCCACGTACCACTTGAGGCCAGCCTGGGTCGATCCGGCACGCTGGATGCACTCCTGCAGCACCTTCACGCCGACACGCAGGTTGGTCAAGGGGTCGAAGGCGGCCAGCTTGCCGCCGAAATTCGCATACTTGTCCTTGTGCACGCCGGTCATGACCTGCATCAGGCCCTGGGCTCCGACGGCGCTCTGTGCGAACGGGTTGAACCCCGATTCGATGGCCATCACCGCCAGGATCAAGGTCGGGTCCAGCTTGTGGTCCTGGCCAATGACGTAGGCTTCGGCCACCAGTGCGCCGACGGGCTCGGCAGCCACGCGGTACTTCTTGCTGAGCCAATAGGCGACAGCCGCCTGCTGTTTGGGCAGGTCCTTCGGGTCGGTAGCGGTGGCACGATCGATCGCGTCCAACTGGATCGGCATGCCTGCGGCGGCCTCCTGGCGGGCCTGCAGCCAACCACGCAGGCGCGTCTCGCCGGTTTCCCGCAGATCGGGCCGGGCAGCAAGGGTCACCACAATACAAACCGTGGCCAGGCCCACCAGGGCAAAGCCGTTATGCGTGATTTCGAAGAAACCCTGGGCGACATCCGATACGAAGCATCGCAGGCCCTTGGTCAACTTTCCTAACGCTGTCATAGCACTTCCTCTCTCGCGCGGGCCTGCGTTGCAACACCGCTCTGGGCAGCGGCGCTTCGCCAGGCTCCTCGTTGTGATTGGTACGCCATCGATCGATCGGCAGCCACTTTGGGGCTTGACGCGAGTCACTCGATTTAGCCGGGGTCGGCAGCGGATTCGGGTTGTCCCTAGTACTTTTGCTGGGGACGGCGAATTCTAGGTGCCGATCTCATATCAGGTCAAGACTATGAAATTACGTCTTCATACTGAAATTAACATTTTCAGCCTCCACTTTAGGTGAGTTCCGGGAATTATTCATATCGGCTGAGCTACCGTCCTCGCGTCGGAAAGGGGCCGACAAGGCGCCCTGAATTGGTGCAATGCTATGTAATCGGGAGCAAGCTTATAAAGGCCGGAAAGGCCCGGCGCCTGATTGGAACCAACCGCCGGAGTCGGGCGCCTCCCTCGAAGTTCGACCAACGCGCTGTTCGGACGAAAAAACTGGGTACGCCGATTGAAAGACCTGTGATCGCTTTTGACTCACTGCCCTAATGCTGACGGCAGGAAGGAGGGGGCTGCGCTGATTCCCCCGGTTTGTCAATGCAATTGGGGCAATCGAGGAACGCCTAGCCATTGAAAAGGCGTCCTTGAAAAGAAGGGCGCCGTGAACTACCTTTCATTGCCCGAGCGATCGGGAACCAGCCGGTAGGGCCACTTCGGTGGTATCCCCGGCCCCACTTGGGAGCAATCTTTGCTTCCGGCGCGAATGGGGACGTCAATCTCTCCGCTCGCGAACCCAGGCGGCGCAGGACTATTCGTCAGCCGCCAAGCCCGGCAGGGGCTCCGTAGGAGCAACTGTCCGGGCTTTCTCATTGCGCCGGCAGGGGCCCCAGGAGCAACTGTCCGGGCTTTCTCATTTCGCCGGCGTTCTTATTAGTGTCTGCGGCACCTAGGCAGCGGGGTGAGTTGCAATAGCGGCGAGAATAGCGGTTTGCCCTCATCCGAGGGCATGCCCTTTTGTATTGACGCACTCACCCGTGACCCAAGCCACCGCCAAACCTACCGACACCCGCGCGCTCGACGAGCTGACGGGTGGCGCCTTTTCCGCCCCCACCTCCGGCGAACGCAGCGCGCGCGTGCGCGACTGGCTGGCCGGTAACCCCGGCATGGAGCAAGTGCAGGAAGTCTTTCGCGAGCTGAGCGCGCGTGACAAGGGCGCTGCACGCCTGCTGCGCGAGCGCATTGACGAGGTCAAGCGCAGCCGCGGACAGGAAGCGATCGCCGCTGAATGGGCCGAGAAGGCCGCCGCCCTGCTCGCCGTGCCCAAGCTCAATATCGCCGACGCGATGGCGTGGCAGCGCGATGCCGCCAAGGCCGGCGCGCCTCTCAGTCGAGAGCCATTGGCCGCTCTGAAGGCGCAACTGGGTGAGCGCATCAAAGGCATCGAGGACTTGCAGCACCGCGTGCAGGTGCAGCGCGAAGCCGCCGTGCTGCTCGCGCAGCGCATCGAAGTGCTGTCGACCAAGCCGTGGCGCGATGCTGTCGGCGCCTCCGAATTGCTCGCTCGCGACGTACCTGACTGGCAGTCGCAGGCGCAGGCACTGGTCGACGACGCCAACTGGGCCAGCGTGGACGTGCGATTCCCACCGCAGCTGGAAGCCTCGCGCGTGCAGCTCCAGGTGGTGTGGGACGCATTCCAGAGCGCATTGGCTCAGGCGCAAGCCGCTGCCGTCGATCCGGCTGCGGCCCTGCCGCCGGTGCCCGTGTGGGCGGATGAGTTGCGGATTGCACGCGGCGGCGCAGCCGAACAGCCTGCCAAGCCGGCTCGCCCCCCGAGGGCCAAGGTGGACCCCGAAGTTCGCGAACGCGCCAATCAGGCGGTCCGCGAAGTGCTCACCAAGCTCGAACAGGAAATTGCAGAAGGCCACGGCAAGGCCAGTGCCGGTGCGGCCAGCGCATTGCGCAACGCCTTGAAAGAACATGGCAAGCTGATCGACGACAAGCTGGAGAACCAGGTTCACGCAGCGCTGGGCGCCGCAGGTGAACTCGAAGGCTGGCAGCGCTGGCGCGCCGACCAGTTGCGCCAGGAACTGGTTGCGAAGGCAGAAGGCCTGTTCGAACACCCTGCGCCGGTGGAAGGCCAGGAGCCGCAGCCGCCCAAGCCCCGATTTGGCGGACGCAAGATGCAGGAGAACCTGCGCTCGCTGCGAGAGCAGTGGAAGCAAACCGACCAGGGCGGCCCGCCGAACCACGCGCTGTGGAAGCGCTTCGACGACGCCTGCAACGAAGCCCACAAGGTCGTCGAAGGCTGGCTGGACAAGGTCAAGGCCGAGGCGGCCGAGCACAAGTCGCAGCGCGTGGCGTTGATCGAAGAAGTCAAGGCCTGGGCCGCGGACAACCAGACCGCGCGCGACGACGACTGGAAGGGCTTTGGCCGGGTGCTGTACCAGTTCGAAAATCGCTGGCGCGAGGCCGGTCACCTGAGCGAGAAGGCCTTCGCGGAGATGCAGCCGCAATGGAAGGAAACGATCAAGGCCGCCTGGGCGCCGCTGGAGGCTATGCAGAAGCAGAGCCTCGAGCGTCGCCACGCGATGATCGAGGAGGCGCAGGCACTGGGCGCTTCGTCGCAACTGCGCGTTGACGCAGTGAAGTCGTTGCAGCAGCGCTGGCAGCACGAGGCGCAGGCGATTCCGCTGGATCGCAAGTACGAGCAGAAATTGTGGGACGCCTTCCGCAAGCCCATTGACGAGGCGTTCCAGCGCAAGGGCCAGGACCGCGACAAGGCCGCGGCCGCACTGAGCGAACACGATCGCGTGGTGCTCGATGCGTCCAAGGCGCTCGAAACCGCAAACGCCACTGGCGACGCCCAGAAGATCAAGGCCGCAATGACGGCGCTGGAAGCCGCACTGCGCGGCCAGGCCAATGCGCAAGTTGCCGTGGCAGAAGCGACGGTTGTGCAACCGGCCGCTGGAGAAGCGCCGACTGCTTCGCCTGAGTCGGCGCAAGCAGCGCCGGCTGCGGAAGGCGAGGGCTTGAGCGAGCCCGCGGCGGAAGCGGCACCGGAGCCCACGCCCAAGCCCACCCCGAAACCCAAGCCCGTGGTGGCGATGCGGGGCGACGATCGTCCCGGCATGAAGAAGACCGAGCCCGCGCTTGCAGGGCGTGGCAAGTTCGGCGACCGCAAAGGTGCACCGGGCGGCGGCGGCAAGTTCGGTGAACGCCGGGACGACAGTCGCGGCGCCGGACGCTTTGGCGATCGCCCGGCGTTCGAGGACCGCGGTCCGCGTCTGGGCGATGCAGCCTTCCGCGCGCAACGCGAAGCACTGGAGCACGCACAGGCTGCTTTGAAAAAGCTTGCCGCGCAGGCGCATGGTGAAGCATTGACTCAGTTGATGACGGCCTGGGAGCAGCGCTCAGGCGAACAGCTTCCGAGCCAGCAGGAACTCGGCAAGGCCGTGTCCGGCACCGTGCGCAGCGCCTGGGCCAAGGCGCTTGGCCAACCGGCCGGTGCCGATGCGTCCGAGTCGCTGCTGCGGCTGGAGATAGCGGCAGAAGCGCCGACGCCGGCCGACCAGTTGAACGCGCGCCGCGCGCTGCAACTCAAGCTCCTCACGAAGCGCAACGACCCGTCGCCTGCGCAGACCTGGGGCGACGACACGGCAAAGGTGCTGGCATGCGGGTTTGAACCCGGTGCGGCGCGCCGCCTGCAGGCCGCATTGAAGACGCTCCTGCGCCGCTGATCAGCGGCGCTTGAAGAAGCTGTCGAAGAGACGGGCCAAGTCGGGGAATTCGGCGCGGAAACGCGCCGGGTTCACGAAGTGCGCCTCGCAAGCCACCGCGAAGAACTCGTCGATCGACTCGGCCCCGTAGGGGTCGAGCCAGGTCGGCTTGCCACCGAAGCGCTCGGCCACGATCACTTCTTCGCGGAAAGCCTGGAACTCACGCTCCATCACTTCCAGCCAGGCCTTGCGTGCCGCGGTGGATCGCATCGGCGGGCAGCCGTCGGGCCGGCCACCCCGCATGTCGATCTTGTGGATGAACTCATGCACCACGACGTTGTACCCGGCACTTGCTGAAGCCCCAGCGTCCTGAACGTCGCGCCAACTGAGCATGACCGGACCGCCGTCCATGGCTTCCCCGGTGATCACTTCGTCCCAATGGTGCACAACGCCGTCTTCGTCGGTGGTCGAACGCTTGGCCAGCACCTCGTCGGCGTGGACCACAACACCCACGAAGTCGTCATACAGCCCCAGGCCAAGCTCGAGCACCGGCAACACTGCCTGCGCTGCGA
This sequence comes from Ramlibacter sp., assembly GCA_046595775.1. Lineage (GTDB taxonomy): Bacteria > Pseudomonadota > Gammaproteobacteria > Burkholderiales > Burkholderiaceae_C > Ramlibacter. The sequence goes on from JBKJOM010000243.1 coordinate 24,760, forward strand.
TCGACAGCGCAATCTCGTCGGTGATCACCAGGCCTTCCGCACCATGGAATTCCTTGCTGGCGAGAAACTCCCCGGCGAGTTGGCGCAGGCGCGCAACATCGGTCGCATCACGATCGGTGAGGAAGGGATAGCGTGCAAGAACCGCCTGCCATAACTCGTCGGGGATCGGCCGCTGTGCGCGGCGGCTGCGCAGCCAGCCAAACATCAGGCCAACTTCGCGCGCTGCGCGCCGGTTGCCGTCAGTCGCAGTACCTCGAGGCGTGGAGGTGCGGCCTGCGCGTCCCAGTCCGACAACACGATACGCATGCGGCCGCCTTCGACCGCGTGGTCGTGCGGCAGGTGCGTGTGGCCATGAATCATCACGCGCGAATCCGTTGCGTCGAGCCATGCGAGCACCGACGCATCGTCCACCTGGCCGTAGTCGACCTGGCCCAGATCGCGCTTGCGCGCTTCGCTCTGCGCGCGCATCTCCCGGCCGATGGCCTGGCGCTCGCCGAGCGGACGCGCGAGAAACTCTTCTTGCCACTGTGCGGAACGCACCTGTTCGCGAAAGCGCATGTAGTTGGCATCTCCCGTGCACAACGCGTCGCCGTGCGTTAGCAGCCAGCGCTGGCCCGCGAAGCCCAGCACGGTGGGATCGGAGAGCAGCGTGACGCCGCAACTTCGCAGCAGGCCATCCCCCAGGAGGAAGTCGCGATTGCCATGCATGACGAACACCGGCACATGGCGCGTCGCCGCGTGAATGACGGCGGCGCAATCGGATGCGAAGCCGGGCTGCTTGAGGGAGTCGTCGCCCACCCAGACTTCGAACAGGTCGCCGAGGATGAACACGGCATTGGCGCGGGTCGACGCCATGTAGCTGCGCCAGGCTTCGAAGGTCGCGGGTTCTTCCGCCTGCAGGTGCAGGTCGGAGATGAATTCGATCGCTGCCCAGCCACCGGGCGCCTGCAGCTCGGCGACACGGGGCAGGGCGGCGATGCTCACGGCGGTGTCAGGGATGACGTCAGGTAGCGACGACTGCCTTCTCGATCACCACGTCGTCTTTCGGCACGTCGTCGTGGAAGCCCTTGCGGGCCGTCTTGACGGCCTTGATGCGGTCGACCACATCCTTGCCGCCCACGACCTTGCCGAACACTGCGTAGCCCCAGCCCTGCGCGGTGGGCGCTGTGTGGTTGAGGAAATTGTTGTCGGCGATGTTGATGAAGAACTGCGCGCTGGCCGAATGCGGCGCTTGCGTGCGGGCCATGGCGACGGTGTAGTTGTCGTTCTTCAGGCCGTTGTTGGCCTCGTTCTCCACCGGCGCATCGGTGGGCTTTTGGGTCATGCCGGGCTGGAAGCCGCCGCCTTGCACCATGAAGCCCGGGATCACACGATGGAAGATGGTGCCGTCGTAGTGGCCCTTCTTCACGTAGTTCAGGAAGTTCTCCGTGCTCTTGGGCGCCTTGACCGCATCCAGTTCGAGGGTGATCACGCCCTCGTTGGCGATGTGCAGTTCGACCTTCGGGTTGCTCATGGCGACTGTCCTTACTTGACGATGGTGGCGGAATTGATGATGACGGGCGTCTGCGGCACGTCGGTCGGGAAGGGGCCGCCTGCGCCGGTGGGCATGCCCTTGATCTTGTTGACCACGTCCATGCCGCTCACGACCTTGCCGAAGGCCACGTAGCCGGGGGAGGCGGGCGTCGGGTCCAGCCGCGCGTTGTCGCCGACGTTGATGAAGAACTGCGATGTCGCCGAATTCGGGTCGTTGGTGCGCGCCATCGCGATGGTGCCAATGGCGTTCTTCGGGCCGCCCTTCTCGAGGATCAGGTTGCCTTCGTGCACGACCGGCGGGCGCGTGATGCGCTGGTTGTACTTGGTGTCGTAGCCGCCGCCCTGGATCATGAAGTGGCCGATGACACGGTGGAAGATGAGGCCGTCGTAGTGCTTGGCCTCGACATACTTCAGGAAGTTCTCGACGGTCTTGGGCACCTTGTCAGGGTAGACCTCGACCACGACATCGCCGGCGGTCGTCGCGAACTTGACCTTGGGCGCGTCCGCGGCCCAGGTGGTGGCGGTAAAGAGAAGGGCGGACAGTGAGGCCACCGCGGCGCGGCGAGTAAAGGACGGGATCAAGCTCGGTCTCCTGGAATGAATGCGGATGAAGATGGTAGCGCCGCTCGCGCGGCGCCGGTAGCTCAGCGCCGCGCGGGCGGGACCAGCAACTGGCGGATCAGTGTGAGCTTCGCGGGCACGGTCGCGTTGGCGGCGTCGAGTTGCTGCGCCTTCGCGTAGGACTGGCTGGCCAGGCGCGCGTAAACATCGCCGAGATTTTCGTGCGCTGTTGCGTAGTTGGGGTTGGCGCGAACTGCGCCTTCAAGCGCAACGCGCGCCTTGTCGTATTCGCCACGGGCCGCGTGCAACACGGCAAGGTTGTTATAGGGCTCGGGCAGCTCGGGGTAGTCCTGCGTGAGCTGAGTGTAGGTCGCGACTGCGTCGGAACCGCGGCCCGCATCGGACTGGACCACGCCCTTGAGGAAGCGCATCCGCGGATCGCGGGGCTTGGCCGCGAGGAACTGGTCGGCCCGGGCGATGGCCTCGGCGTGCTTGCCCGACTTCAGCAATTGGTTCACGTCCGTGTACTCGTCCGCGAAGGCCGATGCGGGCATGCCAAATACGCATGCGAAGGCCAGCAGGCGGACAGTGCGAAGGGGGAGTTGCGTCATGGTGGGGCGCTATATACTGCGCTGGATTGTAGCCGCCGGCCTCGCGCGCGCTGCCCCGAAGAAGCATCCCATGAGCCTGCGCATCTACAACACGCTGACGCGTGCACTGGAAGACTTTTCCCCGATCGAGCCCGGGCATGTGCGGATGTACGTGTGCGGTGTCACTGTGTACGACAGGCCGCACATCGGCAATGCCCGCTCAGCGGTCGCCTTCGACGTCGCGCGGCGCTGGCTCGAAACCAGCGGCTTGCGCGTCGACTTCGTGCGCAACATCACCGACATCGACGACAAGATGATCCGCCGCGCGGTGGAGAACGGCGAGACGGTGCGCGCATTGGCCGACCGAATGACGGCGCTGATGTATGCGGACTACGACGCGCTGGGCGTCCTGCGTCCGACGCACGACCCGCGCGCCACCGACTTCATCCCGCAGATGATCGAGATTGTCCAGTTGCTCGAAAGCAAGGGTTTGGCCTATCGCGCGGACAGCGGCGATGTGAACTTCGCGGTGCGCTCGCTGCCGGGCTACGGCAAGTTGTCGGGCAAGCCGCTCGATGAGTTGCGCGCCGGGGAGCGCGTCGCGGTGACCGAAAGCAAGCAGGACCCGCTCGACTTCGTCCTTTGGAAAGCCGCCAAGCCCACCGAGCCGCAAGAGGCAAAGTGGGAAAGCCCGTATGGCCTCGGGCGCCCGGGCTGGCACATCGAGTGCTCCGCGATGGCCCGCACGATCCTGGGCCAGCCGATCGACATCCACGGCGGCGGCACGGACCTGGTGTTCCCGCATCACGAGAACGAAATCGCGCAGAGCGAAGGCGCCTTCGGCACGCCACTGGCGCGCACCTGGATGCACAACGGTTTCCTCAACATCGACGGCGACAAGATGTCCAAGTCGCTGGGAAACTTCTTCTCGGTGCCCGATGTGCTGAAGCACTACGACGCGGAGACAGTGCGCTTCTTCCTCGTGCGCGGCCACTACCGCAGCGAGCTGGGATGGAGCGACAAGCACCTGGATGACGCACGCGGCGCGCTGCGGCGCCTGTACACGGCAATCGACCTCGCGGGCGCGGACAGCGTCGAGGTGATCGACTGGACTGACCCGTTCGCCGCGCGCTTCAAGGCTGCGATGGACAACGATTTCGCCACACCCGAGGCCGTGGCGGTGCTGTTCGACCTCGCTGCCGAAGTGAACCGCAACAAGTCAACCCAGCTCGCCGGCCTGCTCAAGGCCCTGGGCGGAACGCTGGGTGTGTTACAGGGCGCACCCAGGACTTTCCTGCGCGCCGGCACGACGCTCGATGAGGCGACGATCCAGCAGCGAATCGACGCACGTGCTGCCGCGAAGCAATCGAGGGACTTCGCGCAAGCGGATCGTATCCGCGACGAGTTGCTGGGACAGGGCGTCGTGCTGAAGGACTCTCCGGCCGGCACCACCTGGGAGGCAGCCTCGTGAGCGCCGATTCCGACAAGGTTGTGCTCGCCACACCCGACTACTGGGACGAGGCCTGCCGTTACCTGTCTAAGAAGGACCGGGTGATGAAGCGCCTGATCCCGCAGTTCGGCGACGCTTGCCTGCAGTCGCGCGGCGATGCGTTCACCACGCTGGCGCGCAGCATCGTGGGCCAGCAGATCTCGGTGAAAGCGGCCCAGACCGTGTGGGACCGATTCGCGAAGCTGCCGCGCAAGATGACCGCCGGCAACGTGCTCAAGCTCAAGGTCGACGACATGCAGGCCGCAGGCCTGTCGGCGCGCAAGATCGAGTACCTGGTCGACCTGTCGCTGCATTTCGATTCCGGCGCGATCCACGTCGACTCGTGGCGCGAGATGATCGACGACGACATCATCGCGGAGCTCGTCGGTATCCGCGGCATCGGCCGCTGGACGGCGGAGATGTTCCTCATCTTCCACTTGATGCGCCCGAACGTGCTGCCGCTGGACGACGTAGGGCTCATCAACGGCATCAGTCGCAACTACTTTTCCGGCGACCCGGTCAGCCGCAGCGACGCCCGTGAAGTGGCTGCCGCCTGGGATCCGTATTGCAGTGTCGCGACTTGGTATATTTGGCGTTCGTTGGACCCGCTCCCTGTCGAGTATTAGAAGCGGAGCAAGAGGAGAACACCTTGGCCAAAAAGAATTTCCTGGATTTCGAGCAACCGATTGCGGAGCTCGAGACCAAGATCGAGGAATTGCGCTACGTCCAGACGGAATCCGCTGTCGACATCTCCGAAGAGATCGACCAGCTTTCCAAAAAGAGCCAGCAGCTCACCAAGGACATCTACAGCGACCTGACGCCGTGGCAGATCACCAAGATCGCTCGGCATCCGGAACGCCCGTACACGCTCGATTACGTCAATGAAATCTTCACCGATTTCATAGAGCTGCATGGCGACAGGCATTTCGCCGACGACCTGTCCATCATTGGCGGGCTGGCGCGCTTCAATGGCAACGCCTGCATGGTGCTGGGCCACCAAAAGGGCCGCGACACCAAGGAGCGGGGGCTGCGCAACTTCGGCATGAGCCGCCCTGAGGGCTACCGCAAGGCGCTGCGCCTGATGAAGACCGCGGAAAAGTTCAAGCTGCCGGTGTTCACCTTCGTCGATACGCCCGGTGCGTATCCCGGTATTGATGCAGAAGAGCGCGGTCAGTCTGAAGCAATCGGTCGCAACATTTTCGAGATGGCGCAACTCGAAGTGCCCATCATCACCACGGTGATAGGCGAGGGCGGCTCGGGCGGAGCGCTCGCGATTTCAGTGGCCGATCAGGTGCTGATGCTGCAGTACTCGATCTATTCGGTGATCAGCCCGGAAGGGTGCGCATCGATTCTCTGGAAAAC
>JBKJOM010000310.1:0-18490 GCA_046595775.1 Ramlibacter sp.
AGTAATTGGTCTGTCCGGCCTGGCCTTTCTCGCCGTTGACCGAGCTGATGTTGATGATGCGGCCCCAACCCTTTTCAACCATGTCGCCCACGACCTGCTTGGTCACGTTGAACATCGAGTTGAGGTTGGTTTCGATCACGGCGTCCCAGTCTTCGCGGCTCATCTTGATGAACATGCGGTCGCGGGTGATGCCGGCGTTGTTCACGAGCACGTCGATCGGGCCGTGTTCGGCCTTGGCCCTGCCGAAGGCTTCGACCGTCGAGTCCCAGGCGCCCACATTGCCGACCGACGCGTGGAACGTGTAGCCCAGCTCCTTTTGCTCGCCTAGCCATTTGGCGAAGTCACGCGTCGGGCCGCAGCCGGCGATGACGGTGAAACCTTCCTTGTGCATGCGCTGGCAAATGGAGGTTCCGATGCCCCCCATGCCCCCGGTGATGTATGCGACTTTCTTGCTCATCGATGTCTCCTTCAATAGGTTCTTGTTGTTGTACCGCGTTAGACGCGTTCGACGGCGAGGGAAACCCCCATGCCGCCGCCGATGCAAAGCGCGGCCACGCCCTTCTTCGCCTCGCGGCGCTGCATCTCGTGCAGCAAAGTGACAAGGATGCGGCAACCAGACGCGCCGATGGGGTGACCGATGGCAATGGCTCCTCCGTTCACGTTGACCTTCGCAGGATCGATGCCCAGCTCCTTGTTGACCGCGCAAGCCTGCGCGGCGAAGGCTTCGTTGAGCTCGAACAGATTGACATCGGAGGCCTGCCAGCCGGCGCGTTCCAGGGCCTTGCGCGTTGCGGGAACCGGGCCCAGGCCCATCGTTGCCGGATCCAGGCCGCTGGTGCCGAAACTCACGATACGGGCCAGGGGTTTGAGGCCCAGCTCGGCCGCCTTCTTTGCGCTCATCACCACCACCGCCGCGGCGCCATCATTCAATCCGGAGGCGTTGCCGGCGGTGACGGACCCTGCCTTGTCGAATGCCGGGCGCAAGCCAGCGAGTGCATCGGCGTTGGTCTTCTTGTTGATGAACTCATCCGTGTTGAAGACAACCGGGTCGCCCTTCTTCTGCGGGATGACCACGTCGACGATCTCGTCCTTGAACTTGCCGGCTTCCTGTGCGGCAGCGGCCTTTTGTTGGCTGCCCAGCGCCAGCGCGTCCTGCGCAGCGCGGTCGATGTTGTGCAACTTGGCGACGTTCTCCGCGGTGACGCCCATGTGGTACTGGTTGTAGACGTCCCAGAGGCCGTCGACGATCATCGTGTCCTGCATCTTCCAGTCGCCCATGCGCTGGCCGTCGCGCGATCCCATCAGCACGTGCGGCGCGGCGCTCATGTTTTCCTGGCCGCCCGCGACCACGATCTCCGCATCGCCCCAGGCGATCGCCTGCGCGGCCAGCATCACGGCCTTCAGGCCCGAGCCACACACCGCGTTGATCGTGAGCGCCGGAACTTCCTTGGGCAGGCCGGCCTTCAGCGAAGCCTGGCGCGCAGGATTCTGGCCCGCACCTGCCGCGAGCACCTGGCCCATGATGACTTCACTCACCATGGCCGGGTCGACCTTGGCCCGCGCGAGTGCTTCCTTGATCACGATCGCGCCGAGTTCGGTCGCGGGAATCTTGGCGAGCGAGCCGCCGAATTTGCCGACGGCCGTACGAACGGCCGAAACGATGACGATGTCTTGCATGTGTGTCTCCGATAAAAGTCAGGGAAGGACATCCGGACGCAGAGGACGCAAAGATTACGCAGAGGACGCAAAAGAATCCAAAGAAATATTTTCTGGAAGTTCTTTTGCGTCCTCTGCAAATCCTTCGAGTCCTCTGCGTCCGGAAGTCCGTGTTCTAGCGGCCTAGGCTTTCGCCTTCACGTACCGACCTGGCGCAGGCTCGATCGCCTTGTACTTTGCGCCTTTTCCGTAGCTCTTCGGTGCGGGAATCTGCTTGCCGGCGTGGGGTTTGAGCCAGGCGGTCCAGTCGGTCCACCAGCTGCCGGGATGTTCCTTCGCGCCCTTTAGCCACTCGGCTTGTGTCCTGGCCAATTTGTCGTTGGTCCAGAACGAGCGCTTCTTCTTCGCGGGCGGGTTGATCACGCCGGCGATGTGGCCGGAGGCGCCCATCACGAACCGCTTCTTTCCGGGGAAAACGTGCGTTGATGCGTAGGCGCCTTCGATCGGCACGATGTGGTCTTCGCGCGAACCGTAGATGTAGACCGGCAGCTCGACCTTGCGGAAATCCACTTTCTCGCCGCATACCGTCAACTTGCCCGGCTTGATGAGGTTGTTTTCAAAGTACGTGTTGCGCAGGTACCAGGCATACATCGGCCCCGGCAGGTTGGTCGAATCGCTGTTCCAGTACAGCAGGTCGAAAGGCGGCGGCGTCTCGCCCTTGAGGTAATTGCCCACGACGTAGTTCCACACCAGGTCGTTGGGCCGCAGGAAGCTGAAGGTGGAAGCCAGATCCTGGCCCTTGAGCAGGCCACCCTTGCCCATCTGCATCTCGCGGTACTTCACCATCGGCTCGTCGATGAAAATGTCGAGGATGCCGGTATCGGTGAAGTCCAGCAGCGTGGTGAGGAAGGTGGCGCTGGCAAGCGGCTTCTCGCCACGAGCCGCGAGCACTGCGAGCGCGGTGCCGAGGATCGTGCCGCCGACGCAGAAGCCGAGCGCATTGATCTGCCTGGCACCGCTGATGTCCCGCACGGTCTCGATCGCCGTGATCGCGCCCTGGGCAATATAGTCGTCCCAGGTCTTGTCCCGAAGCGACTCGTCCGGATTGCGCCAGCTCACCACGAAAGTGCGATGGCCCTGCTCGGCCAGGTAGCGCACTACTGAGTTCTCGGGCTGCAGGTCGAGGATATAGAACTTGTTGATGCAGGGCGGCACGACGAGGAAAGGCTTCTCGTACACCTGCTTGGTGAGCGACTTGTATTCGATGAGCTGGAACAGCTCGTTCTCGAACACGACCGCGCCTTCGGTGGTGGCGACGTTCTTGCCCACCTCGAACACGCTTTCGTCGGTCATCGACACGTGGCCCTGCTGCATGTCGTGCAACAGGTTCTGCATGCCCTTGGCAATGCTTTCACCTTGCGTCTCGACCGCCATCTTCTGCGCTTCGGCGTTCAGCCACATGAAGTTGCTGGGTGCCGAAGCGGCCATCCACTGTTCAATGGCGAAACGCAGGCGGGCCTTGGTCTTGACGTCACTCTCGGTGGCGTCCACCATGCCCAGCAGCGTGCGCGCATTGAGCAGGTAAACCGCCGCGGCAAATGCGGACACCGGATTGGCGGACCAGGCATCGGAAGCGAAGCGCTTGTCGGGACTGGCCGTGATGCCGTTGTTCCACAGTTCGGCGGCTTCCTTGATGTACGTTTGCTGAAGCGCCTGGAGCTTATCGGTCGAAAAACTGAGCTGCGGCATCTCCGGGATGGTTGGCAGGCCACTGCCCTGCGCAAGGCCCAGGGACTGCATTGCCTGCGCCCAATTGCCCTGCATGGATTGCTGGAACTGCTCGGCAGCTTTCGACCACTCTGGTACAGAATTCATTTTGTCTCCTGATGCCCTGTTGATCCGGGTTAACCCGAAGTATCCCATCAATAATGTTGCAACGCAACAAACATATAGGACGGTACCCGTGTACCTGCTGATCATCGGCTGGCTGTATGTCGCGCTGATGATGAGCGTCGCCGAAGCTACCCATCCCACTGGCACCGTCCTCGGCGCCATCATCACCTTTGTACTCTACGGCGCGGCGCCTGTCTCGCTCGCCGTGTATCTGATGGCGACGCCCGCGCGCCGCCGCGCGATCAAGGCGCGCGAGGCAGCGGAGCGCGAAGCGGAGTCACACGCGCCAGATGGAGGCGGCGAAACGCCCGCTGACCCGGTCGCGCCGGTGCGAAAAGAACCTTGAAGGGTTCGACGCCGTGCACCATGGGGGCGAGCCGTCGTTGCCGTGGATGCGCGTAATCCCGAGCGACCGCAGGCGCAAGCCTGCGAGCGCCGGCAAGTCGGCCAACCACTTGCCATCACGCAAGGCCTGGAAGTGCAGCGCTGCAGCAGGGTCCTGTGATTCGAATGCGGCTTTCACGTCCGGACCCACCTCGAAAGCTGTCGGCCCGATGCAAGGGCCCAGCCATGCAACCAGCGACGCCGGCGCGGCGTCCATCGCCTGCACCGTCGCTTCGACGATGCCTCCGGCGAGGCCGCGCCAGCCAGCGTGCGCCGCGCCAACGCGCGACCCATCGTCAAGCGCAATCAGGACGGGGAGGCAATCGGCCACCACGACCGTGCACGCCACGCGCCGCGCCGTTGTTGTGCAACCGTCGCCTTCTATGCCGTCCTCGGTAAGTCCATCGAGGGTCACGACGCCCGCGGTGCCGTGCACCTGTTTCATGTAGACCGGGCGAGCTCCGATCGCACGCTCGAAGATCGCCCGATTTTTCGCCACCAGCGCGGGTTCATCGCCGACGTGGTCGCCCAGGTTCAGGCTGGCGAACGGACCTTGCGACTCGCCCCCACTGCGCACCGAACAAGCCGCGCGCACGCCGCGCGGCGCGGGCCAGTCGGGCACCACCCAGTCGGCGGGCAGTGCCATCAGGCTTCGTTGTCCGGGCAGCTCGAGGGCTGCGCCTTCTGGAACGCCGGGTGCGCCATGCAAGCGTCGAAAGCCGCCATCGTGCGAGTGAGCCCGTCATACGAAGTGTTGACGCGGCGCCCGTTGAAGATCTGCGGCACCAGGCAGCAATCGGCCAGCGTCGGCGTCTCGCCATAGCAATACGTCGAGGCAGGCAGGCGCGTAAGCTGACGCTCGAAAGCCTCGAGCCCGCTGCGCACCCAGTGGCGGTACCAGTTGTTCTTGGCTTCCTCGTCCAGCTTGAGCTCGTGCACCAGGTACTTGAGCACGCGAAGGTTGTTCAGCGGGTGGATCTCGCAGGCGATGTCCTGCGCCAGCGCCCTCACCTTCGCCCGGCCGAGCGCGTCATTTGGCAGCAGCGGCGGCTCGGGGTGCGTCTCGTCCAGGTACTCCATGATCGCCATCGACTGCGACAGCGCATCGCCTTCGCCGGTGACCAGCGTCGGCACGAGCAGCGTTGGCGAGATCGCGGCGTAGGCCTCCTGCTTGTGATCGCCCTTGACCAGGTGCACCGGCACGTAGTCGTAAGGCAGCCCCTTGAGTTCGAGCGCGATGCGCACGCGAAACGAAGCGGAAGAACGGAAGTAGTTGTAAAGCTTCATGCGCTCAGCATAGCGCCAGCCGGGGCGGCGCGCACGGTGCTGGACTACACTGGAATGCAACCTTCGAGGAGCATTTGATGTTGCATCCGCAAGCCCGTGCGCTCTTGCACCTGATCGAGGAAAAGGGCGTGCCACCCACGCATACGCTGTCCCCGAAGGACGCGCGGGCCTTCTACCGCGACCGAAGGACATTCACGCAACCCGAGCCTGCCGAAGTCGCCGAGGTGCGTGACCTGCGATGCCCCGGGCCGCTCGGCGAAATTGCGCTGCGGCTGTATCGCCCCGCCGGGTCGCAGCCATCGGCAATGTTGCCGGTCCTGGTTTACTTCCATGGCGGCGGCTTCGTGATTGGCGACCTGGACACGCACGACTCGCTGTGCCGCCAGCTGGCTAACGCTTCCGGCTGCGCGGTGGTAGCTGTCGACTACCGCATGGGACCGGAGCACCGGTTTCCGGCCGCATCCGACGACAGCGTGGCCGCGACGCGCTGGATCCATGCGAACGCGGCCGAACTTCATCTGGACGCGGGCCGCCTGGCCGTTGGCGGCGACAGCGCCGGCGGTAATCTCGCTGCCGTGGTGGCACTTGCGCTGCGCGACACGGGGGGCCCGGCAATCGCCATGCAGCTTCTTATCTACCCGGCGACCGACCAGCGGTTCGCCACCCTCGCACACGTCACCAATGGCCAGGGTTACCTGCTCACTCGCGACACCATCGCCTACTTTCACGACCACTACTTCGACAGGAAGGACGATCTCGACTGGCGTGCGTCGCCCCTCTTGCACCCGGACCTCTCCAAACTGCCCCCCGCGCTGGTGCTGACCGCCGGCTTCGATCCGCTGCGCGACGACGGCATGGTCTACGCGCAGCGACTGACCGAGTCAGGCGTCAGGACCACGCTCGTGGACTTTCCGCGCCAGATCCACGGCTTCATCACCATGGGCCGCGTGTTCGACGAGGCCAACGCCGCAGTCGATATGTGCGCGGCGCAACTGCGGCTGGCGCTTCGCTGAAAGGACAACGCGGATGAAGGCCGAACAGAACGAACTGCTCACGCGCGTCGGGCCTGGAACGGGCTGCGGCACGCTGATGCGCAATTACTGGCAGCCGGTCGCGCTGGTCGAAGAGTTCGATCCCGCGCTGGACCCGCGCATGGCGCAACGTCCGGTGAAGGCAGTGCGAGCGCTGGGCCAGGACTTTGTGCTGTTCCGGGATGCGCAGGACCGTTGGGGCCTGCTCGACCGCGCCTGCCCCCATCGCGGTGCCGACCTGTCGTTCGGCCGCCATGAAGGTGATGGCCTGCGCTGCCCGTTCCACGGCTGGAAGTTCGACGCGACAGGGAAGTGCCTGGACACGCCCGCCGAGCCCGAGAGCCTGCGGATGTGCGACCGGGTGCGCCAGCGCAGCTACCCCTTGCTCGAGCGCGGCGGCGTGCTGTTCGCATGGCTGGGCGTTGAAGGACAGGCGCCGCCGCCCTTTGCGCCGTTCGATTGCTTTGCGGCACCTGCCACCCACACCTTCGCCTTCAAAGGTCTGTGGCAGTGCAACTGGCTGCAGGCTTTCGAGGTCGGCATCGACCCGGCACATCCTTCGTTCCTGCATCGCTTCCTCAATGACGAATCGCTGGATGCGATCGGCGACAACGCGGCCGGCAAGCAGTTTCGCAGCGCCAGTGCGGGCGATTTCGGCGGCGAGCGCTGGCCGATGACGCGCATCATGCGCGATTTTCACAAGCCGGAGATCAGTTCGGAGCCGACGCCCTGGGGGCTGCAGCTCACGGCACTGCGCCCCATGACCGACGCCCTCACGCATGTGCGGATCACGCAGGCGATCTTCCCCCACACCTTCGTCATCCCGCTGTCCGAGACGCTCACGATCACCCAGATGCATTTGCCAGTGGACGACACGCACACCTACTGGTATTCGATCTTCACCAGCTTCGCCGGGCCGGTCGACCAGGCGGCGATGCGCAACCAGCGGCTGCAGTACACGCAGCTGCCGGACTACATCCCCAAATCCGGCCGCCACAACAACTGGGGCTTCAATTCGCAGGAGCAGCGCACGCGCACCTTCCTGGGCATGGGCGAGGACGACATCAACGTGCACGACCAGTGGGCTGTGGAGAGCATGGGCGCGATCCAGGACCGCACTCGCGAACACCTGGGCACGAGCGACAAGGTGATCATCGTCAACCGGCGCAACCTGGTGAAGGCGATCGAGAGCGTGCAGGCGGGCGGAGCAGCGCCTTACGTCGCCGACGCAAGCCAGGCAGCAGCGATGACCGGACCCGACACCGTCGATGGCATCGCGCCTTCGGGGCAATGGGCGCAGTGGTGGCGCGAGCGCGTGCGGGCCAAGAGGGAAGGCGCGCCCTGGCTGGCGAAGCCCGAATCGCTCGTGGGCGCATGACCAGTTTCGCCCAGCGTTGCGGCGCGCAGTCGGACCGGCGAATGGAAGCTGCACGCCGAACCGCGGACCTCATCGAAGCTTCAGGCATCGAACTGGTCCGCATCGTCTGGTGCGATCTTCACGGCGTCACGCGCGGCAAGACCCTGACCGCAGGCGCCGCGATCCGCGCGCTGCACGAGGGCATCGGCATGGTCAGCACGCTGATGCTCAAGGACACGTCCGACCGCACGGCCTTCAAGGTGTTTGAACCGGGCGGCGTGAGCGACCTGCCGGGTTTCGAGTGCGCCGGCAACGTCGTGCTGCTGCCCGATCCGTCGAGCTTCCGGCAACTGCCCTGGGCCGATGCCACCGGGTGGATGCAGGGCCAGCCGTGGTTCCAGAATGGACAGCCGGTCGCGCTCGACACGCGCCGCGTGCTGCAGGACGCCATCGCCAGACTTGGGCGAGCTGGCATGACGATGCGCTGCGGCCTGGAGATCGAGTTCCACATCTATCGCATCGAAGACACGCTGGCGCAACTCGATCCGGCTCAATCGGCGTGGCCCGGTCTGCCGCCGGCAGTGAGCATGATCCATCCCGGCTACAACTTGCTCGGCGAGGCCTGGGGCGACATGAGCGATGAGCCATTGCGAATCGTGCAACGAACCGCGCAGGCGCTGGGACTGCCGCTGTCGTCCCTGGAGATCGAGCTCGGGCCGAGCCAGGTCGAAGCCGTGTTCGAACCCACCGATGCACTGGCCGCCGCCGACAACATGGTGCTGTTTCGCAATGGCGTGAAGCAGGCACTGCGGCGCGCCGGCTACCACGCGACCTTCATGTGCCGCCCGCCCTTTCCGAACATCATGTCCAGCGGCTGGCACCTGCACCAATGCCTGCTCAATGCGGGTGACGGCAGCAACGCGTTCCGGCGCGACGCCCGCGCAACCGGTGCAAGTGAAGGTGACGCGCAATCGACACTCTCGCCAATCGGCGAACAGTATCTTGCGGGCCTCCTCGAGCACGCGCGCGGCATGGCCGTCTTCTGCACGCCGACGGCCAACGGCTTTGGCCGCTTCCGGCCGAACGCGCTGGCACCGCAATCCGTGCTATGGGGCCGCGACAACCGTGGCGCGATGTTGAGGGTGATCGGCCAGTGTGGCGAAGCCGGTACGCGGATCGAGAACCGCATCGGCGAGCCCGCGGCCAATCCCTACCTCTACTTTGCCTCGCAGATTCACGCCGGCCTGGGCGGTATCGAGGAGCAGCTCAAGGCGCCGCCCGCCACAGATGCGCCTTACTCGGGCGAGGGAACACTCCTGCCGACATCGCTCGGCGAAGCGCTGGACGCGCTACAGGACGACAAGGTGTTGACGGCCGCATTTGGCGAAGGGTTCGTTCGCTACTTCACCCGCATCAAGCGGTCCGAGGCGCAACGCTTCGACGCTGCCGAGGACAAGGACGATTTCCAGCGGCGCGAATATTTCAGCCGCATCTGACTACTCCCCCAGGAAAGCCAACATGATTCTCGAGATCGCCGATATCCGCGTCGCCCCCGGCCAGCAGGCCGCCTTCGACGAGGCCATCCAGCGCGGGCTTGCGACGGTGCTCTCGCAAGCCAAGGGCATGCAAGGGTTCAAGGTCAACAAGTGCGTCGAGTCACCCGAGCGCTACATCCTGCAGATTTTCTGGGACACGCTGGAGGACCACACGGTGGGGTTCCGCCAGGGTCCGCTGTTCGCGCAGTGGCGTGCCATCGTCGGTCCGTTCTTCGCGGGCCCGCCGTTGGTGGAACACTTCACGCTGCTCACGAAAAGCGACTAACCCTCGCGGCCTCCAGCCACCAGCTTGCCCAACAGGGCTAGCAGCACCGCACGCTCCTTCGCGTCGAGCGGTCCCATGATCCGACCCTGCGCGCGCGCCACCGATCGTTTCATCGCCAATACAGCCTCCTCGCCTTCGCTCGTGACCCACAAGAGCTTCCGGCGGCGGTCCTGGCTGTCAGGCTCACGCCGCACCCAGCCCTTGGCTTCGAGCCGCCCGATCACCGAGCCGAATGTGGCCGCGTCGAAAGCCACCTGGGCGGCCAGCGTTACCTGGTCCTCGCCGGGGTCGTCCATCAAGGTGTTGAGGATGGCAAATTGCACCGGCGTCACATCGAACTGCGCGGTTTCTTCCATGAAAGCCGCCACAGCCAACTGGTGGGCGCGACGGATCAGGTGGCCGGGGGCGTGCTGGAAGTCATAGCTCTTGCGCATGGCGCAGTGTAGCCAGCACCTCACGCTTGCAGCACGCCCATTTAGTACGTATGCTTAGTAATTCACGCCCCGACGCCCGCTCGCATGACCACCATCACCGAACCCAGCCGCCAGACCCCGGTGTTCGGCACCTACGATGTGGTGGTGCTTGGCGGCGGACCGGCGGGCATCGCGGCCGCAGTCTCCGCCGCCCGCGCCGGCAGTTCCACCTTGCTCATCGAGCGCTACGGTTTTCTCGGCGGAATGGGTACGGCCGCAGGCGTCACCAATTTCTGCGGCCTGCACGCCAATGTGCACGGCAAGATCCAAAAGGTGGTGCACGGCGTGGCCGACGATCTGCTCGCTCGCATCGCGGCGCTCGGCGGCCTGAACGATCCGCACCTGATCTTCGGCAAGATCGCCGCGCAGGCTTACGACACGGCCGCGTACAAGATCGCTGCCGATGACCTGATGGCCGCTGCTGGCGTGGAAGTGCTGTTCCACGCGCTCGCGGCGGGCGTCGTCATGCATTCGCCCGATCACGTGCAGGCTCTGCTGGTCGAAACCAAGTCGGGCCGTGTCGCGATCAGGGCCCGCGCCTTCGTCGACTGCTCCGGCGACGGCGACCTCGCGGCCTGGGCCGGCGCAGCTTTCGACAAGGGCGATGGTGCGGGCAACATGCTCTATCCCTCAACCATGTTCCGGGTCAACGGTGTGGACGCCGGGCGCGCTGGCGAAGCGTGGAAAACGATTCCCCCGTTGATGCAGGAGGCCGAGGCTGCCGGGCGCTACCAATTCCCGCGCAAAGGTGCGATCGTCCGGCCACAGAAGAGCGGCATCGAGTGGCGCGTGAACGTCACACAACTGGCCAACGCAGACGGCCAGGCCATGGACGGCACCGACGCGCGCGAGTTGAGCCAAGCCGAGTCACTAGGCCGCCGCCAGATCGCCGAAGTCGCGCGCTTCCTGAAGGAAGTGCCCGGTTTCGAGAACTGCTACATCGTCGACATCGCGCCGCAGGTGGGCATCCGCGAAACCCGGCGGGTGCATGGCCACTACATGTTGACCGAGTCGGACGTGCTCGATTGCGCGAGCTTCGACGACACGATCGGCGTCAACGGCTGGCCGCTCGAACTCCACGTGAAAGGCGATGTGGAATTTCGCTGGCCGCAGATCCCGGAAAGCCGCGGCTTCAACCAGTTGCCCTATCGAATGATCGTCCCGCCGGGGTTCGACAATCTCTGGATGGCGGGCCGTTGCGCATCGATGACGCATGAGGCGCAATCGGCCGCGCGCGTCACGGGCGCCTGCTTCGTCATGGGTCAAGCCGCGGGCACGGCCGCGCACATGGCGCTGCAGGACGGCACCAGCGCGCAACACATCGACGTCGCCCGGCTGCAGAATCAACTCGAGGCCGCTGGCGCGTACCTCGGCAGGAGCCTTGCATGAACGCACCCCACCCCACCCAATTGTTGCGGCAACAGCTGTATCGCGACATGGAGCCCCTCTACCTCACGCCGTTGTGGGAGGTCCTGCATGGTCTCGTGCCGCCGCATCCCAAGACCCCTTGCATTCCCGCGCTCTGGAAATACGACGAGGTACGTCCCTTCCTCATGCGCGCGGGCGAGGCGATCACCGCCGAGGAAGCGGTGCGGCGCGTGCTGATCATGGAGAACCCGGCGCTGCGCGGGCAGTCAGCCGTCACGCAGTCGCTCTACGCCGGCCTGCAATTGATCCTGCCCGGCGAAGTCGCGCCCAGCCACCGGCACACCCAAAGCGCTCTGCGCTTCATCGTGGAAGGTTCAGGCGCCTTCACTGCGGTGGACGGCGAACGCACCACCATGCGACCCGGCGACTTCATCATCACGCCGAGCTGGACCTGGCACGACCATGGCAACGATGCCAGCGTGCCGGTCGTGTGGCTCGACGGCCTGGACATTCCGATCATTCGCTTCTTCGATGCGGGCTTCGCAGACAGCGGCAGCACGGCGTCGCAACGGGTGACTCGCAGCGAAGGCTCGAGCTTCGCGCGGTACGGCCACAACATGGCGCCGGTGCGGCACACGTCGCCGTTCGGCAAGACTTCGCCGATTTTCTGCTACCCCTGCGAGCGCAGCCTCGAAGCCCTGACGCGCCTGGAACGCGACGAGCCCATCGATGAGTGGGACGGCGTCAAGCTGCGCTACATCAACCCACTGACGGGTGGCTCGCCGATGCCGACGATGCAGCCCTTCATGCAAAAACTGCCCGCAGGCTTCAAGGGCAAGGGTTGGCGCCAGACCGACGGCGCGGTGTATAGCGTGGTCGAAGGCGAAGGTGAAGTGACCGTCGAAATGAGTGGAACTACGCACTGCTTCGCGTTCGCCCCACGCGATCATTTCGTGATTCCGTCATGGCACACTGCCCGCTTCTCGTCGGGAGGCGGCTGCGTGCTGTTCAGTTATTCGGACCGCCCGGTGCACGAGGCGCTGGGCATCCACCTCGAAGAAAGGTTGTCATGAGTTTCGTCTTCACTCCCGCACCCGCAGCGTCGGTCCCGGTCCAAGGCAGCGCCGAACGCTTCCCGGTGCGCCGCATCTATTGCGTCGGACGCAACTACGTCGAGCACGCCAAGGAAATGGGTTTCACCGGCCGTGAAGCGCCCTTCTTCTTCCTGAAGCCCGCGGATGCCATCGTTCCGGTGGCCCAGGGCGAGACCGGCTCCATGGAGTACCCCAGCCTCACAAAGGATCTGCACCACGAGATCGAGCTGGTGGTGGCCATCGGCACCGGCGGACGCAACATCAAGGCAGCCGACGCGCAGAAGCACATTTACGGTTACGCCGTGGGCCTGGACATGACACGGCGCGACCTGCAGGGCGAGATGAAGAAGCAGGGCCGCCCCTGGTGCATCGGCAAGGGCTTCGACCAATCGGCACCCATCGGGCCGATCGTCCCTGCGGCGCAGGCCGGTGACCTCTCGAATGCAGACATCTGGGTCAAGGTCAATGGCCAGGACCGCCAGCGCAGCAGCATCTCCAAGTTGATCTGGAACATCGGCGAGATCATCGAACACGTCTCGGCGGCGTGGGAGCTCGCGCCCGGCGACCTGATCTTCACCGGCACACCTGAAGGCGTGGCTGCAGTGGTCGCGGGCGACACACTCGAAGGCGGCGTTGCGGGCGTCGGCACGATATCGGTCAAAATCGCCCCGGCGCGCTGACCTTCCGGTTCGAAAGGCGCGCAACAAAAAGAGGAGAAGCCCTTGCGCGTCCTGGAATCCCTGGCGAGGCTGTGCGCCGTCCTTGCCGGCGTGCTGCTGACCATCATCACCCTGATGACGTGCGTCAGCCTCATCGGCCGCAACACCATCGGCACCACGCTGGTCGGCGACTTCGAGCTGACCGGTGTCGCGACCGGCGCGGCCATCGCCCTGTTCATGCCGTGGTGCCAGGTCCGTCGCGGCAACATCATCGTGGACTTCTTCACCGCCAAGGCCAGTGAGCGCACCAATGACCTGCTCGACCGCTTCGGCGCGATGTTGCTGGCGGCTTGCTTCGCGCTACTGGCCTGGCGCACGACGCTCGGCGGCCTGAACTCCTTCAACACCCACTCCGAGACGCAGATCATGGGATTCCCGGAGTGGACGGTCTACGCGGCCATGGTGCCGCCGTTCGCCCTCACCTGCGTGATCGCGCTATGGCAAACCGCGTTCGGTTTCGCCGACGCACCGGAAGCGCACGCATGAATGCCTTGACCCTGACCCTGATCATCTTCGGCATCATGCTGGTGCTGATGGCCATCCGCACGCCGATTTCGGTGGCGATGTTCGTAGCCGGTGCGACCGGCTACGTGATGCAGACCGGCTGGTTGCCCTTCGCCAACTTCCTGAACAACCAGGCATTCGCGCGATTCGCCAGCTACGACCTCTCCGTGATTCCGCTGTTCATCCTGATGGGGCACTTCGCAACGCAGGGCGGCATCAGCAAGGCACTCTTCAAGTTCGCCGCGGCGGTGATGGGCCGGTTCAAGGGCGGCCTGGCCATGGCGGCAGTGCTCGCCTGCGCGGCCTTCGGCGCGATCTGCGGCTCGTCGGTCGCCACGGCCGCGACGATTACTTCCGTGGCGCTGCCTGAAATGAAGCGCCATGGGTATTCGGGCCGGCTGGCCACCGGCACGCTCGCTGCAGCAGGCACGCTCGGCATCCTGATCCCGCCTTCCGTGCCGCTGGTGATCTACGCGATCCTCACCGAGCAGAACATCGCCAAGCTCTTTGCCGCCGCGATGATCCCTGGCATCATCGCGATGCTGGGCTACATGGCGGCCATCGCGATCTATGTACGCGCGGTACCCGGCCACGCGCCCGAAGTCGACACAGACACCTCGAAGCTGACGCTGGAAGCTTTCGCCGGCATAGTGCCTATCGCGGTCATCTTCCTGGTCGTGTTTGGCGGCATCTACGGCGGCTTCTTCACGCCGACCGAAGGCGCTGGCGTCGGCGCGGCGTCGACCTTCGTGGCCGCGCTCATCAAGCGCGAGATCACCTGGGGAAAATTCAGGCAGGCCTTCTATTCAACGGCCGAAAGCTCCGCGATGATCTTCCTGATCTTCATTGGCGCCGACCTGATGAACTCGGCCCTGGCGCTGACACAGGTGCCCAACCAGCTCGCGGCGGTGGTCGGCGGCTGGGGCCTGTCACCGCTGATGGTGGTCGCCGCAATCCTGCTGTTCTACGTGGTGCTGGGCGCGGTCATGGACGAACTGAGCATGATCCTGCTCACCATCCCGATCTTCTTTCCGATGGTAATGGCGCTGGATTTCGGCATGCCCAAGGAGTCGGTGGCGATCTGGTTCGGCATCATGGTGCTGATGGTGGTGGAGTTCGGCCTCCTGGCGCCGCCTGTAGGCCTTAACGTGTACGTGGTGAACGGGATGGCCAAGGACGTGCCGATTGCCGAGAGCTACCGCGGCGTCATGCCCTTCCTCGTCAGCGATACGCTGCGCACCTTGCTGCTGCTGTTCTTCCCGGGCATCTCGCTGTGGCTCGTGAAGTACGTGAGTTAGCGCCGATTCCGGGTAAGCCCCGAAGTCCGCACGGTGCGCCACGCGTTAAGTTCGCACATCCCTAGGAGATTCCATGATCCAACGCCGCACCCTCCTGAAATCAACCGCAGCCGTCGCTCTGGGCGCGCCTGCGCTGTCCGGGCTGGCCCAGCAGGCGGTCACGCTCAAGTTCCATACCTTCATGGCGCCGCAATCCAACGTGTGGCTGACCATGCACAAGCCCTGGATGGACAAGGTCGAGAAGGATTCGGGCGGCCGCATCAAGTTCGAGGCCTACCCCGCCATGCAGCTGGGCGGCACGCCGGTGCAGCTCTACGACCAGGCCAAGGACGGCGTGGTCGACATCGTGTGGACGCTGCCAGCCAACACTGCCGGCCGATTTCCCCGCATCGAAGTGTTCGAGCTGCCGTTCTTCATGACGAATGCTGAAGCAACGTCGAAGGCCTACTGGGAGTACCACCAGTCGATGGCCAGGGAGGAATTCAGCGACACCCAGGTCATCGCGTTGCACGTGCACGGCCCTGGCATGTTCCACACCAAGGACAGGCTGATCAAGCACCCGGACGACCTACGGGGCATGAAGCTGCGCGGGCCGACCCGGCAGATCACCAAGATGCTCGGCAACCTGGGCGCCACACCGGTGGGCATGCCCCTGCCGCAGATTCCCGACGCTCTCTCCAAGGGCACGATCGACGGGTGCGTCATTCCGTGGGAAGTGGTGCCCTCGGTCAAGGTGCATGAACTCACGAAGTTCCACAGCGAGTTCGAACCGGCTGGCGGCGCCTTGTACACCACGACCTTCGTCATGGCGATGAACAAGGCGAAGTACGCATCGCTGGCGCCCGACCTGAAGAAGGTCATCGACGCCAACTCGGGCCTGGCGACGTCGGGCTGGCTCGGCAAGACCCAGCAAGGGAACGACCCGATCGGCCGCAAGGCAGCTGAGGACCGCAAGAACACCATCTACACCATCCCTGCCGCGGACGCGCAGGAGTTCAAGCGCAAGGCGCGCTTGGTGGAAGTCGAGTGGGTGGCCGACATGGATAAGCGCGGCTTCGAAGGCAAGAAGCTGCTGCAGACGGCGCGAGACCTGATCGAAAAGCACACGAAGACCACGAAGTCGTAAACTAGGCATTCGACTCGCGATCAAGGGGCTCCTGGCGAGCCCCTTTCCTTGAGCCCTTCCTCGAACCTTGCCCTTCCGAACGCCCATCAAGCATTGCCGCAACTGCGGGACCGCGGTGGTCTATCGCGTCCCCGATGACGGCGACACGCGCCAGCGCGCGGTTTGCCCGGCCTGCGACACCATCCACTACGAGAATCCACTGAACGTCGTGGGCACGGTGCCGTACTGGGGCGACCAGGTGCTGCTGTGCAAGCGCAACATCGAACCGCGCTGGGGCAAGTGGACATTGCCGGCGGGCTTCATGGAATTGAACGAGACCACGGCGCAAGGCGCGGCGCGCGAAACCGACGAAGAGGCCGGCGCGAAGTTCGAAATGGGCTCCCTCATCACCTTGCTCAGCGTGCCGCAAGTCGGGCAGGTGCACATGTACTACCTGGCGAAACTGCTCTCGGACCAGTTCGACCCGGGCCACGAGACGATCGAGGCGCGCCTCTTCACCGAAGACGAAATCCCGTGGGACGAGATCGCCTTCAAAACGGTGAAGGAGACGCTGCTTTGCTACTTCGCCGACCGCCGCAAGGGCGAGTTCGACGTGCACACGATCGATATCGCCTAGTTTTTCTCACGCAGGCGCTTGTCTTCGCGCCACCTCACACAGAGCGGATGGCTGCGCGCCCCGGGCTTCTCGCAAGCCTCAGCCAGGCAGAACTCGCGGGACAGGAAACTCTTTTCCTTGCAGGCTTCGACCGCAATCGAGGCGTTGGGTTGCACAGGCGTAGAAGCGGGGCGCGGCTCCTCCCGTTGCGGAGCTTGCGCGGGCGTGAAGACAGGCCTCGTAGGTTCCGGCACAGGCGCGGAGGCCACCTTCCTTGCACTGGCGGGCCGCCGGGGCGCGCTGGCCTTGGATGCCGCGCTGGCAGCCGCGTAAGTGGCGGAAGCGGCAACAGCCGCGCTCGCGGTCGCGTTCGCGTTCGGAGCAGCTGCACTGGCCGGAATGCTTGCAGCCAGCGCCGCCCGCGAAGCTGCAGACGCTGATGCGTCCGCAGCAGCGGATGCGGCAATCATGGCCGCGCCCGCCGCAGGTGCCGGCGGCGTGCCCTTGCCCATCATCATGAAAGCGGCGATTGCCGCGATGGCCAGCGCGCCGATACCCGCAATCATCGCAACGGGTGGCTTCCTGGCATTGGGCGCCGACGCAGGTTCGGTGGCGTCCGTCACCGCAGGCGATACCTTCGCTGGCTCCTTTGGGGGTGCACTCGAAATAGGGGGCGTGGCAACCGGCTCTGCCGGCACAGGGGCCGCCACAACTGGTGCCGGTGCGGCATCGGTCATCGGGGCGCTGGCGGGCACCTGCGTGGGCTCGCGCTGTTCCACCACCGTGCGGGTGAAATCCGTGCCGGTCGCCGTGGTTGGCTGGATCGGGGCAGGCGTGACGGCTGGTGCGGACGACTGAACTGCCGTGACCTGCGTCACCATCAATGGTGTCGTGCCTGTCCGCAGTCGCGTCTTGTCCTGATCGGAATCGTCATCGACCGCGCGCATCGTGCCGACGCCTGTCAACACCGTCTGGTCGCCCGACGAGTTGCCGCCCACCAGCTTGCGCAGGCGCCTTCGCGCCAGGTCCGCATAGATACCCGCGGGGAATTTGCCCAGGAAGGATTCGAACTCCTCGGGATCTGTGGAGTCCTTGATGTCTTTCCAGTAGACCAGTTCCACTTCCTGCGTGACGGTGGACGGGCTGGTCAGCGCACCGACGTTCGACTGGCCCTCCCGCGAAGTGGTGCCTGCCAGGTCGGACTTCTTGAAGGGATCGGCCGGGGGCACAACGGTCTGGTCTTCCGCCCGGCGAATCGCGGATTGCAGCGCGGAGGCGAAATCACGCGCGGTGCTAAAGCGCTGGTCCCGGTCCTTGGCAAGCGCGCGGGCCACAACGGCGTCGATCGCGGCGGGCAAGCGGGCGTTGAAAGTGCTGGGCGCCGGCGGGTTGTGGCCGATGATCTGGTGGATGATGGAGAAATCGTTGTCGCCGTCGAAGGGCCGCTTGTCGGTGAGCAACTGGTACAGCACCACGCCAACGGAGAACAGGTCGGCGCGGTAGTCGATCTTCTGGCCCTGCACCTGCTCGGGCGCCATGTACTTCAGCGTGCCGACCATGCTGCCTTGCGTACGCGTGGCCTCGCCGGAATCCTGGATGCGCGCCACGCCGAAATCGGTCAGCTTCACGCGCCCGCCCGGCTCTATAAGCAGGTTGGCCGGCTTGATGTCGCGGTGAACGATGCCCTGCTTGTGCGCGTAGTCCAGCGCAGAGAGCAGGTCGCGGATCATCTTCAGGCACTGTTCGAGCGACATGTACTTGAGCGTGCCCACCATGCTGCCCTGGGTGCGTGTGGCCTCGCCGGAATCCTGGATGCGTGCCACACCGAAATCCGTGAGCTTGACGCGGCCGCCGGGCTCGATGAGCAGGTTGGCAGGCTTGATG
>JBKJOM010000346.1:0-24837 GCA_046595775.1 Ramlibacter sp.
TCGATGTTCTCCGGATCCACCGGAATGCAGGCCACGGGACACACCTGCACGCACTGGGGCTCATCGAAGTGGCCCACGCATTCAGTGCACTTGCCCGGATCGATCTGGTAGATTTCCGGCCCGAGGAAGATGGCTTGGTTCGGGCACTCGGGCTCGCAAACGTCGCAGTTGATGCACTCGTCGGTAATCATCAGCGCCATGGTTCTGGCATTATCGGCGCGTTCATGAGTGTCTTCCTTGTCAAGCGGCTCATCACCCTGATTGCGACGCTGGTTGGCGCCTCGGTCGTGGTGTTCCTGGTGCTGGAAATCCTGCCCGGCAACGCCGCCCAAATCCTCATGGGACCCGACGCCTCGCCCGAAGCAGTGCAGGCGCTGGCCGCGAAGCTCGGCATCGACCACCCCGCATGGGAGCGCTACTGGTCCTGGATCGGCGGCATGTTGGTGGGCGACCTGGGGCTGAGCTATGCCTACACCAGCCCCGTGTCCGAACTGGTGCTCGAGCGCCTGGCCCTCACGGTGCCTCTGGCGCTGATGGCGATGACACTCACCGCCCTCATCGCCGTCAGCGCCGGCATTTATGCGGCCTCGCGCCACAACAAGCTGGGCGACGTAGGGGTGATGGGGCTGTCGCAAGTGGGCATTGCCATCCCCAATTTCTGGTTTGCGATCCTGTTGATCCTGCTGTTCTCGGTGCACCTGAAGTGGTTCTCCGCCGGCGGATTCTCCGGCTGGAGCGAAGGAATCCTCGAAGGCTTCAAGGCTTTGCTGCTTCCAGCAATTTCGCTGGCCGTGGTCCAGTCGGCAATTCTCGCGCGCATTACCCGCTCGGCGGTGCTCGACGTGTTGCGCGAGGACTTCGTGCGCACAGCGCGGGCCAAGGGCGCGTCGCGCCGCCGCACCTTGTGGGGCCACGTGTTGCGCAATGCGATGATCCCCGTGACCACGGTGATGGGCCTGCAATTCGCAGAATTGCTCGCGGGCACGATCGTCGTGGAAAGCGTTTTCTACCTGCCGGGTCTGGGCCGCCTGATCTTCCAGTCGATCTCCAACCGCGACCTGATCGTGGTTCGCAACTGTGTGATGCTGCTCGCAGCGATGGTGGTGATCGTCAACTTCATCGTCGATCTGCTGTACGCGGCGATCGACCCGCGTGTGAAAGCGTCCGACATATGAAGGGGGCATTCGCACATCGCAGCTTCGCCATCGGCGCGGTGCTGAGCACGCTGCTGGTGATCGCGGCAGCCTTGTCATTCGTGTGGACGCCGCACAGCCCCTACGAAATCGACATCGCCGCAAAGCTCCAGCCCCCCAGCGGATCGCACTGGCTAGGCACCGACCCCTATGGTCGCGATATCGTTTCGCTGCTGCTGGTGGGCGCGCGCGCATCTATCGCAGTCGGCGTGATCGCCGTTGGCATGGGCCTCGTGATCGGCACGGCGCTGGGCCTGCTCGCCTCGGCCCGACGCGGCTGGTGGGAAGAGCTGATCATGCGGCTCGCGGACTTCGGCTTCGCCTTTCCCGCGATCCTGTCTGCGATCATGCTCACTGCCGTGTTCGGCCCGGGCATGGTCAACGCGATCATCGCGATCGGCATCTACAACATCCCCCTCTTCGCGCGCATCACGCGGGCATCGGCGAACACAATATGGTCGCGCGAGTTCGTGATGGCCGCGCGCGCCTGTGGCAAAGGCGCGTTCAGTATCACGATCGAACATGTGCTGCCCAACATCGCGTCGGTGCTGATCGTGCAGGCCACCATCCGGTTCGCAACGGCAATCCTCGCGGAGGCGGCGTTGTCGTACCTTGGTTTGGGCACGCAACCGCCGCAGCCTTCCTGGGGCCGGATGCTCAGTGAAGCGCAGACGCTGCTGTTCCAGGCGCCGATGCTCGCGGTCTATCCCGGCATCGCCATCGCCTTCGCTGTGCTGGGACTGAACCTGCTCGGCGACGGTCTGCGCGACATCTTCGATCCACGCCTGGCGAGGAAGCGCTGACCGTGGGCCTGCTCGAAGTCGACCACCTCTCGGTTCAGCTGCAGACACAGCGCGGCCCCGCCTTCGCGGTGCGTGACGTGAGCTTCTCGCTGGACAGCGGCGACACGCTGGGCGTGGTCGGCGAGTCAGGGTGCGGCAAGTCGATCACGGTGATGGCGCTGATGGGCCTGCTGCCGGAGAACGCAGAGGTCACCGGCAGCATCCGCTTCAACGGAGAGGAGCTTACGGCCAAGAGCGACGCCGCGATGGAGCACATCCGCGGTGACCGCATCGGCATGATCTTCCAGGAGCCGATGAGCGCGCTGAACCCGGTGCATACCGTGGGCCACCAGGTCGCGGAGCCGCTGCGGCTGCACCGTGACTTGAACGCAGGCGACGCGCGACGCGAAGCCATCGTCCTGCTCGACCGTGTCGGCATTCCTGACGCCGCACGCCGGCTTGATTCGTACCCGCACCAGTTCTCCGGCGGGCAGCGGCAGCGCATTACCATCGCAATGGCGCTGGCCTGCGGGCCGCAGTTGCTGATTGCGGATGAACCGACCACGGCACTGGACGTCACCATCCAGAAACAGATCCTCGAACTGATCGCCGGCCTGGTCGCGGAGCGAGGCATGGCGCTGATGTTGATCTCGCACGACCTGGGCGTGATCGCGCAGAACGTGCGTCGCATGTTGGTGATGTATGGCGGCAGCGTGGTCGAGGACGGCACGACAGCATCGGTCTTCGCCCATCGCCGGCACCCGTACACGCTGGGCCTCTTTGCCGCGCGCCCGGGATTGCGCACGCCCAAAGGCGCGAAACTCGCGACCATTGCAGGCACCGTGCCGGACCTGGTGGACCTGCCCGCCGGTTGCCGGTTTGCCGGGCGCTGCGCCTTCACCATTCCCGATTGCCATGTGACCATTCCGCCGCCGATCGAGGTGGAGACGGGGCATCACGCGAGGTGCATTCGCCTCGATGAAGTGACGAAGGCGAGTGGCAATGCCCCCACCCCAGCCCTCCCCCGAAGGGGGAGGGAGGAACTCCCATGACGACGCCGTTGCTCCAGGTCGAGAACCTTGCGCGCACCTACACGATGCCGCGCGAGAAGTTCGCCGAGGCGCCGCCGCAAGTCAAGGCGCTCAACGGCGTGAGCTTCACCATCGAGGCCGGCCGCAGCCTGGGGATCGTCGGCGAATCGGGTTCGGGCAAGTCGACGCTGGCGCGCCTGGTGATGGCGCTCGATACGCCAACCACCGGTAGCGTCAAACTGCTGGGCCGCGACCTGCACGACTTGCCGCGCGAGGAACTGCGGCAGGCGCGGCGCGACATCCAGATGGTCTTCCAGGACCCGTACGGCTCGCTCGATCCGCGCCAGACCATCGAACGCATCGTGGCCGAGCCCCTCGCGGCGCAAGGTGCGACGCGCGCCGAACAGCGGGACCGCGCCACCGACGCCATGGCCTCGGTGGGCCTGCGCGCCAACGACTTGCGAAAATACCCGCACGAGTTCTCCGGTGGTCAGCGCCAGCGCATCGCCATCGCGCGCGCGCTGATCACCCGGCCGCGCCTCATCGTGGCGGACGAGCCGGTCAGCGCGCTCGATGTTTCAGTGCAGGCGCAGGTGCTGAACCTGATGCAGGACCTGCAGGCGCAGTTTGGCATCACCTACATGTTGATCAGCCACGATTTGGCCGTGGTGCAGCACCTGTGCGACGACGTCGCCGTGCTCTGGCAAGGCCGCATCGTGGAACAGGGTCCACCCGAGCGCCTGTTCAGCGCGGCCGAACATCCCTACACACGGGCCTTGCTGGACGCGGTGCCGCAGGCGGAGCCGCCCACCGCCTGAACAACCCTCTTGGCTTCACGCCACAATGGGGCCCATCATCGAAAACGCGCCCTTACCCTGACTGGAGAGCAGACCATGTTGAAACGCCGTACCGTGCTGACCACCGCCGCCCTGGCGAGCGTTCCCTTCGCGCTGCCGCAGGCCTTCGCCCAGGGCCGCAAGGACGCGATCGTGATCGGCATGTAGCTGGAGCCGGTCGGGCTCGACCCGACGGCGGCCGCTGCGTCTTCGATCGCGGAAGTCACGCTCTACAACATCTACGAGACGCTGACCAAGATCAATCCGGACGGCAGCGTCGGCCCGCTGCTGGCTGAACACTGGGAAATCTCGCCCGACCTGCGCACCTACACCTTCCGGTTGCGCAAGGGCGTGAAGTTCCAGAACGGCGAGCCTTTCAACGCGCAGGCGGTGAAGTTCTCGTTCCAGCGCGCGGGCGCCGAGAAGAGCACCAACAAGGACAAGCGCACCTTCGCCACGATGGACAGCGTGACCGCCATCGACGACTACACGCTGGTGATCGTGAACAAGGAGCTGGACCCGGACTTCCTGTTCCTCATGGGCCAGGCCACGGCCATCATCGTGGAGCCCAAGAGCGCAGACACCAATACCACCAAGCCCATCGGCACCGGCCCCTACAAGCTAGAGAACTGGGCCAAGGGTTCCTCCGCCACGCTGGTGGCCTGGACCGGTTACCGCAGCGCGTCGTCAATCAAGATCAAGAAGGCGACCTTCCGCTTCATCTCCGACCCCGCCGCGCAAGTGGCGGCATTGCTGGCTGGCGACATCGACGCCTTCCCCCGCGTCGCCCCGCGTGGCGCAGCGCAGTTCCAGGGCAACCCGAAGTTCAACCTGCTGGTGTCGGGTTCGCGCTCGAAAGTCATCCTCGCGATGAACAACAAGAAGAAGCCGCTGGACGACGTGCGCGTGCGCCGCGCCATCGCCGCGGCAGTGGACCGCAAGGCAGTGATCCAGGGCGCAGGCGAAGGCTACGGCGCGCCGATCGGCAGCTACTACGTGCCGGGCGCCTTCGGCTATGTCGACACCACCAGCGTGAACCCCTACAACCCGGAGAAGGCGAAGGCGCTGCTGAAGGAGGCAGGCATCAACGGCCCGCTTGAACTGGTGATGACGCTGCCGCCTACACCGTATGCGCGTCAGGGCGGCGAGATCATCGCAGCGATGCTGGCCAAGGTGGGCATCACCGCGAAGCTGCAGAACGTGGAGTGGGCTCAGTGGTTGGGCAACACCTACGGTGGCGCGCACAACTACGACCTGACGATCATCAACCACGTCGAGCCCTTCGACATGGGCAACTTCTCCAAACCCGATTACTACTGGGGTTACCACTCGGCGAAGTTCGACGAGCTGTACACCAAGTACAAGAACACGCCGCGCACGCAGGACCGCGCCAAGCTGATGGGCGACCTGCAGCGCATGTTGGCCGAGGAATCGGTTCTCGGCTACCTGTACCAGCCGCAACTCGTCACGATCGCGAACAAGAATGTGAAGGGGCTGTGGAAAGACATGCCGATCTACGTGAACGACCTGGCAACGATGGCCTTGGGCTGATCGCAGCCGACGCATGACCAAGCTTGAGCGCTGCCGGGCCGCCCCAAGGCGCGAGGGCCCCCTCGGGGGGCAGCGACCCCCACGGAGTGGTGGAGCGTGGGGGCCATGATGCCGCGTGCGCTGCACGAGATGAGCGCACCGGCGCTCATCGATGCCTATCGCCGGCGTGAGCTGTCGCCGGTGGAAGTCACGCAATCGGTGCTCGGCCACATCGAGCGCTGGGAACACCACCTGCGCGCCTTGTACCTTTTCCGCCCCGAGCTGGCGCTGGACCAGGCTCGAGCCAGCGAGGCGCGCTGGCTGAAAGGGCAGGCACTCGGCCCGCTGGATGGCGTCCCGCTCACGATCAAGGAAAACATCGCCACGCGCGGCGATCCCATGCCAATTGGCAGCGCGGCCACGGAGCTGGTTCCCGCTGCCCAGGACGCGCCTCCCGCTGCCCGGGTGAAGGAAGCCGGCGGCGTCATCATCGCCAAGACGACCATGCCTGACTACGGGATGTTGTCGTCCAGCCTCTCGAGCTTCCATCCGCTATCGCGCAACCCCTGGAACCTGAAACTCACGCCGGGAGGCTCGAGTGCCGGGGCCGCGGCAGCAGCCGCGGCAGGCTACGGGCCCTTGCACATCGGGACCGATATCGGCGGGTCGCTGCGCCTGCCTGCGGGCTGGTGCGGCGTCTTCACGCTCAAGCCCAGCCTGGGCCGCATCCCGATCGATCCGCCCTACATGGGCCGCGCGGCAGGCCCGATGACGCGCAACGTGGTGGACGCTGCCTGGTTCATGCAGGTGCTGGCCCGCCCCGATGCGCGCGACAGCATGAGCCTTCCCGCGCAGGACATTGCATGGGCTGACTTCGACCGGGGCCTGGACGTTGTGCGGGGCCTGCGCATCGGCTTGTTGCTGGAAGCGGGTTGCGGTCTGGCGGTCGAGCCTGAGGTGCAAGCGGCGGTGGCAGCCGCGGCGCGCCTCTTCGAACAGGCCGGGGCGCAAGTCACGCTGATGAAGCCCTTCATGACGCAGGCCATGCTCGATGGCATGGATCACTTCTTTCGCATGCGGTCGCATGTCGACTTCCAGGCGCTGTCACCGCAACGCAAGGCACTCATCCTGCCGTACATCCAGGAATGGGCGCAAAGCGCAGCGAGCATGAGCGGGCCTGAAGTGTTCAAGGCTTTCAGCCAGTTCCAACTCACGCGCGTTGCATCGGTGAAGGCCTCCAACGCCTTCGATTACGTGCTGTCGCCCTCTTCGCCGGTATCGGCATTCGCCGCGCAACTGGCTTCACCCACCAATGACCCGTTGCGGCCGCTGGAGCACATCGGCTTCACTGTGCCGTACAACATGTCCGAGCAACCCGCCGCGTCGATCAACTGTGGCTACACCAGCGCCGGCCTGCCGATCGGCCTGCAGATTGCGGGGCGCCGTTTCGATGACCTCGGCGTGCTGCAGCTCTCGCGCGCTTTCGAGCTGATGCGGGGCGACCAGCGGGCGTGGCCACAGCCGCCGTCCGAAGCCGTCCACCATGTGGACTGACAGCCTCGGCAACGCAGTCACTCTCGACAGCGAAGCCAGCCTCGCGCCGCTGAACGACTTCGTCGAGGGCTTCATATCGAGCGAAGCGCGTGCAGTCAATGTGCTGGCTGCCGCGCGGGCCGATTCAAGCCCGATCATCCTGGCTTGCGCCGCCGCGGTGCACATGTTTGCCGAGTCGCGCGACGCGGCGGCCAATGCGCGACCATTCCTCGAACGCGCGCGAGCACGAGCGCAACACGCAACGCCGCGCGAACAGCGCTTCATTGCGGCAGTCGCCGCCTGGGTCGACGGCGACATTCCTCGCGCGATCAAGCTGCACGACGAGCAGGCGCGCGAGTGCCCGCGCGACCTTGCTTCGCTGAAGATGGGCCAGTACCACCTGTTCAACATCGGCGACTCGCATGGGATGTTGCGTATCGCGATGGACGCGCTGCCCGCCGCGGGCGACGTGCCTTATCTGCACGGCATGGCGGCTTTCGGCTGGGAGCAATGCCACGAGCTGCACAAGGCGGAAGAAGCTGCCCGCAAGGCGATCGCGATGTGCCGCAAGGAACCCTGGGCCCATCACGCGCTCGCACATGTGATGCTCACGCAGGGACGCATCGAGGAGGGCCACGCGTTTCTCGCCGGCATGAGCGAGACCTGGACGGGGTTGAACTCATTCATGCTCACGCACAACTGGTGGCACCAGGCGCTCTTCGGTATCGCGTTGGGCCGCCACGACGAAGTGCTGCGCCTCTACGACACGCGGGTGTGGGGCGTTGCCCGGGAGTACAGCCAGGACCAGGTCAACGCAGTATCGCTGCTGGCGCGGCTGGAACTTGCGGGCGTGGACGTGGGCGAGCGCTGGGCCGACGTGGCCGGCTACGTCGCCTGCCGCATCGACGACCAGGTGCTGCCGTTTCTCGACATGCAATACCTCTATGGCCTGGCACGAGCTGGCCGCGCCGAAGCCGACTCGCTGATGCGCAACATCGAAATCCGCGCCGGGGTGGCAGCAGACCATGAACGCCATGCATGGCAACAGGTGGCGCTGCCGGCCAGCCGTGGTTTGCTGGCCCACGCACGTGGCGATTACGCGCGCGCCGCGCTGGAACTCGGGAAAGCTTTGCCCTGCATGGGCGAGATCGGCGGCAGCCACGCGCAACGCGACCTCTTCACGCAGGTCCATCGCGATGCGGTGAAACGCAGTGCAGGCGCGAAATCCTAGTCCTTGCCGAGGCTGCGCACCTTTTCCATCAGCCGCTGCTGCACGAGCGGCGAAACGAATTTGTCGATCTCGCCGCCGAGCACGGCGATCTCGCGAACGAAGGTGCTGCTGATGAACTGGTACTTGTCGCTGGGCGTGAGGAAGACGGTTTCCACATCGGGCATCAGGCTTCGGTTCATGCCGGCCAGCTGAAACTCGTAGTCAAAGTCGGTGACGGCGCGCAGGCCACGCACCATGGCCTTGCCGCCGCGCGCCACGACAAAGTCGCGCAGCAGGCCGGAGAAACTTTCCACCTCGACCTGCGGGAAGCCCTTGGTCGACTCGCGCGCCATGTCGATGCGCTCGGCCAGCGTGAACATGGCCTTCTTGTGGTGCCCCGCCGCCACGGCGACGATGACGCGGTCGAACAACTGGGTGGCCCGGCGCACGACATCCTCGTGGCCCAGGGTCATCGGGTCGAACGTGCCGGGGTAGACGGCAATCACGTTATGCGCCATGCAGCTCTCCTCAACGGTGGCCCGTGGCCGTACGGCTCACTGGCTGCGATGCATTATGCAGCCCGGCTCAACAAGTGCGCGTGCACCGCGCCGGCCTTCATGTGGCGCACGAGGGCCAGCCCCAGCGGCTCGAGTTGCGCGTCCTTCCACTCGGTGTTGGCCTCCAGGTAAATGAACCCGCCGGGCGCGAGCGCTGGCACCGCCGCGGCCAGCGCCTTTTGCCAGAGTTCGGCGTCGAAGGGCGGATCGAGGAAGACGAGATCCAGTGAGCCTGGTGCAGCGATCGACAAGGCCGAGAGCCCGTTTCCTCGCTTGACGATCACTTGCCGCGCGTCCAGCTTGGCCTGGATGGCACGCATCTGCGTCACAAGCTGCGCGTCCTGCTCGACCAGCGTCACCTCGGCGGCGCCGCGCGATGCGGCTTCCAGGCCCAGTGCGCCGGTGCCGGCAAACGCGTCGAGGCAGCGCCAGCCCGCAAGATCCTGCCCCAGCCAGTTGAAGAGGGTTTCGCGGACACGGTCGGGGGTGGGGCGCAGGCCCGGCTTGTCGGCCACAGCCAGCCGGGTCCGTTTCCACAGGCCGCCGATGATGCGCACTTCGCGCGGAGGAGGAGCCTTCATGCGCGTGAGCTTACCCAAATGAAAACCGGGGCACCCTATGGGGGTGCCCCGTCTTCTCCCGTAGCTCCCGGCGTTCCGAAGGACACGGATCGTGTGACAGCGATAAACGCATTCTGGGAAAAAAATCCGAGGCCGTGTTGCCGACCCCTGTCAAATTTGGCAGGGGTAGTCCGAACGGACCTCGGTCACTTGGCAGGCTCGCCGCCCACGATCACGGTCACCATCCGCTCCGGCTGCAGCTTACGGGCGAAGGCAGCCCTCACATCAGCGACATGGATCTGGTTCACCCGGGCGGTCCAGGTATCGAGGTAATCCAGCGGCAGGTTATTCCAGGCGATGTTGGCCACGTTCTCCAGCAGCTTCCGGTTGCTGTCGATCAGGAGCGCGAATCCGCCGGCGAGGAAGCCCTTGGCCGAGGCAATTTCCGCCGGTGTGGGGCCGTCGGCGACGAATCCTGCGAGCACGTCGCGCGCGACCTTCAGCGCTTGCTGCGTCTGGTCAGGGCGGGTCTGCATGCTGATGGTGAAAGCGCCCGCATGCAGGCCGGGCGAGAAACCGCTGCCCGCGCTGTACGAAAGGCCGCGCTTCTCGCGCACTTCGACCGGCAGGCGCGCGACGAGCCCGCCGCCGCCCAGGATGTAGTTGCCCACCATCAGCGCAAAGTGATCCGGGTCGCTGCGCTTGTACCCCGGCTGCCCCATCAACACGTGGGCCTGTGCGGACGCGAACGGGATCTCCTTGACCACTGGGGCTGCGAGTGTCGCGACTTCGGGCACGGCGGGCAATGTATCGCAGCGTCCCGCCACTGCGGCCGGCAGCCGCGAGAGCAAGCTGGTCACGATGGCGTCGGCTTGCGCGCGCGTGACGGCGCCGACGATACTGACCTTCGCACGGCAGGGCTCCAGCATTGCATAGTGGCGGCGCATGTCGGCCAAGGTGATGCGGGCCAGCGACTCCTCGGTCATCTGGTATCCGTAGGGGTGATTGCCATACACCGCTTGCGCGAACGCCTTGCCGGCGGCCGTGCCGGGCTTGGTGTTCGCTTCACGGATCGCGGCCGAGATCCGTTGGCGCTCGCGCTGCCACACGTCCTCAGGGAACGACGGCTCGCCGATCTGCCGCGCCGCAAGCGCCACAGCCTTGGGGAGGATGTCGGGATACGAGAGCGATCGCAGCGTGAAGCTCATCCGATCGGCGCTCGCGCCCTCGTCCAGGCTCGCACCGAGATCGGCCCACGCCTCGCCCAACTGGTTTTCGTCGAGTGCAGCTTCACTGCCGCGCGCGGCAATGCCTTTCGTCGTCATACCCACGGTGACGTTCGCGAGGCCCGCCTTGTCGGCCGGATCGCGACGGCCGCCGGCGTCGAAGTCGACCTTGATGTCCACCATCGGGATCGACGGGCTCTCGACCAGGTACACCTTCGCGCCGGAAGGCTGCGCCCATTGCTGGATCGGGATACCGGCTTGCGCCGACAGGCTGGCGACGGCCAGGACCGCGCTGGCGAGAACGGCACGGAGGAAGTTCGATGATTCTTGCATGGCCGGCTTTCAGTCGCGCACGCCCGCCGGACGGGCGCGCGGCTTGCGGTTAGGGTCCAGGGGCTGCGGGCGCAAGGTGCCCACGGTGAGCTGGTCGTCGCCGAAGTAGCGGGCAGCCACGGACTTGACCTGCTCTGCGGTGACGCCGCGCAGGCGCTCGATCAGGCGGTCGTCTGCATCGAGCGGCAGCCCGGTCACCCACTGGCTGCCCAATTGCTCGGCCTGGCTCATCACCGAGTCGCGCTTGTAGACCTGCCCCGCCACCCACTGCGTCTTTACGCGATTGAGCTCGGCTTCGGTCACACCCTCGCGGGCGATCTTTGCGACTTGCTCGCGCAGCGCCGCTTCAACCTGTTCGGCCGTCTTGCCTTGCGCCGGCACGCCATCGAGTGTGAACAGCTGCGGTCCGCGTCCCCACAGGCCGTTGTTCGCACCGACGCTGTCGGCCACACGGTCGGGCCCTTGGGTCAACGCGCGCTCCAGCCTCGCGCCGCTGTAGCCATCAAGCACTGCGGCCAGGACCGTGAGGGCGAGTGCATCGTTGTTGTCGGGGTTCGACTCGAAGGACGTGAGCTGCGGCACCTTGAAGGCAAGCGCAACGTAGGCCTGGTCGGCCTGGGCCTTGAAGTCCAGACGGCGCAAACCGACCTGTTGCGGCTCGGTGCGCGGCTTGCGCGTG
Source organism: Ramlibacter sp. (assembly GCA_046595775.1). Lineage (GTDB taxonomy): Bacteria > Pseudomonadota > Gammaproteobacteria > Burkholderiales > Burkholderiaceae_C > Ramlibacter. Next base: position 11,471 of record JBKJOM010000346.1, read on the forward strand.
GGCGCGGCACGCGCGGGGATCGTGCCGTAGTATTTCTGTGCAAGGCGTTTGACTTGCGCCACATCGACGTCACCGGCGACCACGAGCACCGCGTTGGCCGGCACATACCACTGGCGATAGAAGTCGCGCGCATCTTTCGGCGTCATCGACTCCAGGTCGCTCATCCACCCGACAACAGGACGCCGATAAGGCGATGACTGGTAGATCGTGGCGTTCAGCGCTTCCCACATCAGCGAGCGCGGCTGGTCTTCGGTGCGCCAGCGCCGCTCCTCCTTCACCACCTCGAGTTCGCGCTTGAACTCGACCTCGGGCCACTGCATGTGCTCGAACCGGTCGGCTTCGAGCTTCATCACTGCTTCCAGCGTGCCCGCCGGGATCTCCTGGTAGTAGCCGGTGGCGTCGCGCATGGTGAAAGCGTTCTCGCGCCCGCCCAGTGCAGCCACCCGCTGGGAGAACTCGTTGGGCTTGAGCAGCTTGGTGCCCTTGAACAACATGTGCTCCAGCATATGCGCGAGGCCGGTGGAACCGTCCACCTCATCCATGGAGCCCACCCGCACCCACACCATTTGCACCGCTGTCGGTGCGCGATGGTCGGGTTTGACGATGACCGTGAAACCATTGTTGAGCTTGAACTCCTCGGTCTTCGGCGCGGCCTGCGACCAGGCCGGTGGCGCAAAGCACAAGGGCAGGAAGAGGGCGAACCAGGCGGCCAGCCGGTGGAAGATGTGTTTCATAGAATGCTCCGATTCTAAGAAGCCCTTCAATGTTCAGTTTCTTCCGCAAAAAGCCCGCCGCCACGCCGGCGCCCTCGGCGGCACCCTCCCCGGCACTTTCCCCCCTGGCGGCGCCCGCTCCTGTGCAGGGCGGCAGCCTGATTGGCACGGCGATCGTCCAGGCGATCGAGATTCCCGTTGCGCCTGCAGTCGCGCCCGAGCGCCAGTCATGGCTGGAGAAGCTCACACTCGGCTTGCGCAAGACTGGCTCGGGCATCTCGCAGGTCTTCAGCGGTGCGCTGATCGACGATGCGTTCTACGAGGAACTGGAGTCCGCGCTGCTGATGGCCGACACCGGCGTGAAGGCGACCGAGCACCTGCTGGCCGAAGTGAAACGCCGCGTACAGGCGAGCGGCGCTTCGCGGCCCGTGCAGGCCCGCAACATCCTCATCGACTCGCTGACGCAATTGCTCAAGCCGCTGGAAAAGGCACTGGTCATCGGCGAACACAAGCCGACGGTGATCATGGTCGCAGGCGTGAACGGCGCGGGCAAGACGACATCGATCGGCAAACTCACCAAGCACTTGGCCACCGAAGGCGCATCGGTGCTGCTCGCAGCCGCCGACACATTTCGCGCCGCGGCGCGCGAACAGCTCGCCGTCTGGGCCGACCGCAACACGGTGGAGATCGTGAGCCAGGAAGGCGGCGATCCGGCTGCGGTTTCTTTCGATGCGGTGACTGCAGGGCGTGCGCGCGGCCGGGACGTTGTGATCGTCGATACGGCCGGCCGCCTGCCGACGCAGCTGCACCTGATGGAAGAACTGCGCAAGATCAAGCGCGTGGTGCAGAAGGCCGAGCCCGGCGCACCGCATGAAGTGCTGCTGGTGATCGATGGCAACACCGGGCAGAACGCGTTGGCCCAGGTGCGCGCGTTCGACGATGCGCTGCAACTCACGGGACTGGTCATTACAAAACTCGACGGCACGGCGAAGGGCGGCGTGCTGGCTGCAATCGCGCAGGAAAATCCGATACCGGTCTACTTCATCGGCGTCGGCGAGCAACTGGAAGACCTTGAGACTTTCAACGCGCGCGAATTCGCGTTGGCGCTGCTGGCCTGAGCCTCAACGGCCCATGATGCGGCGCGCCGCATAGCTCGCGCCGTCCACGATCAGCACCAGAGCCATCATTGCCGCGAGCACCGAGCCGGTCTCGGACATCTGGAACAGGCCCAGGTGGAAGGCGAGCATCTGGCCGAGCCCGCCCGCGCCCACCACGCCCAGGATCGCGGCGGCGCGGATGTTGTTTTCCCAGCGGTAGAGCGTGTAGCTCACGAGCTGCGGCAGGATTTGCGGCAAGCCCGCATAGAGAAAGACACGGCCTTCGCCCACGCCGCGCACCCGAAGCGCAAAGCCAGGACCTTCAGGCGCGTTTTCGATCGCTTCAGCGAAGAGGCGGCCCAGCACCCCTGTGGTGTGGATGGCCAACGCCAGCGTTCCCGCGAAGGGACCGAGGCCCGCGGCGATCAGCAGCAGCACCGCCCACATCAGTTCAGGCACGCTGCGCAACGCATTGAGCAACAAGCGGGCGGGCATACGCCAACGCGCGGGGTCGCCGGACCAGGCCTTGCTGGCCGGCAACGCGAGCAACAGGCCAAACACTGCCGCAAGCAAGGTGCCGATCACCGACATCGCCAGCGTTTCGAGCGTGGCCGGGAGCAGCTTTGCGAGAAACCTCGCCTCGGTAGCGGGCGACATCATCTCGGCGAGGAAACGGCCCATGCGCCGCACAGCGTCGCCTGAAAAGAAGCGCGCCCACTGCAGGTCCAGCGACACGAAGCTCAGCACCACCAGCACGATCAGCGCCACCACGAACCAGCACGCCCTGCAGCGCGCATCGAAAAGCGGCGGCGGCAGCCGGTACACCTCGTTGGCGGCGCGATCGCTTTGCGGATTCACCCGAGGGCCTTTCGCAGCCATGCGCTCAGGCGGTCAGTCGCTGCGACCAATGCAATGAATACCAGCAACATGGTGCTGACCTCGGCGCCGTTGAACATCTTCATCGAGCTGTCCATCTGCTGGCCCAGGCCCCCGGCGCCGACGAAGCCGAGCACGGCCGAAGAGCGGATCGCACACTCCCAGCGATAAACGGTGTAGCTCGTGAGCTCCGCTGCGTTCTGAGGCAGCAAGCCATAGAAAAACGCCTGCAAGCGGCCCGAGCCATTGCGCAGGAGCGAAACGGTGGCGTGCGCATCACCGCTTTCGAGGATTTCGGCGTAAACCTTGCCGAGCATGCCGCCATAGGTGAGCGCGATGGCCAGTACGCCGGCCGTCGCGCCCAAGCCCACAACGCGAACAAACACAAGTGCCCAGATCAGTTCCGGCACGCTACGCAGGACGACGAGCAACGCACGCACTGCAATGCGGACGGCTGCCGGCAGGGCGTTCATGCGTCCGGCCAGGCCCGAGATGGACAACACGCGTACCGAGGCCAGCGTGAGCGGCAGTGCAATGACCAGCGCAAGCGTGAGGCCGGCCGTGGCAATCGCCACCGTGCGCCAGGTTTCGCGCGCCACCAGGGCCAGGAATTCGAGGTCCATGCGCGGCGGGAAGAAGCCCGCCACGAAACGCAAGGTGGGCTTCAGGCTCTCGGGCGCAAGAATCACCCAGGGCTTGAATTCCGCCAGTATGAACAGTGGCCACAACACCACGCAGGCAACGAGCCCCCAGGACACGCGGCCGCGCCACGCGGGGTCGCGCATCACAGGCAGGCTGGCGCTGGCGACGCTCATGTCAACGGCAGTGCATTGCGGGACGCGCGGGGACTCGCTCGCCAAGCTCCAATGGCGGTGCCCGGCCCTCCAGCTCGTCGAGCTTCTGTTCGTACAGGGTGCGCAACTGCTCTGCGCTCACCTGGTCGGCCGGGAGGTCGAAGAGCACACGCCCATCGCGCATCCCGACGATGCGGGGGAAATTGCGCAATGCCATCGGCACGTCGTGCAAGGTCGTCACGAGCGTCGCGCCGGATTCGCGGGCTGCGGCGATGAGCGTCGCGACCGCCTGCTCGGCGCGCGAAGGGTCGAGCGCGGAGAGCGGCTCATCGACCAGCAACAGGCGCGCCTGCGCGAGCAGCGCGCGCGCGAGCCCTACACGCTGGCGCTCGCCGCCCGAGAGCCGGTCAACGCGCGCGAAGAGCTTTTCGCTCATGTCAAAGCGTGCCAGCGCGGCGTCGGCCTGCGCGATCGCGGTCGGATAGAACAAGCTGCGCACGCTGTGCCAGAAGCTGATGTTCGGGAGGCGCCCGGCGAGCACGGCCGTCACCACGCGCTGGCGTGGCGGCAGCGGCGGAACCTGAGGGGCAAGGAAGACTTCGCCGCGCAGCCGCTGCAACGCGCTGGTGTTCAATTGCCAGGGATCGCGATCATCGAGCAGCACCCGCCCAGCCGCCGGGCGCAGCGCGCAGGCGAGGACATGCAGCAAGGTTGTCTTGCCCGCACCCGAAGGCCCGATCACCGCGAGTTGCTCGCCGCCCGCGACATCGAGCGTGAGCGACTGCAATGCAGGCGCCGCTGCACTGGCCGCTGCGGGATGGCGCGCCGCGACGTTGTCGAGCCGAAGCCTCATGCGCGGCGCCTGGCGCGGTCGGTCACTTCAGCAGGCCCGCGCTGCGCGCGGCTGCTTCGATGCCCTTGTAGTTCTCCACCGTGGTGGGGACGAACTTCGCGGCGCGCTGCAGGTCGAGAATTTCCTTGCCTTCAGCGGTCGCCGGGTTCAGGTCGAGGAAGGCCTTCGCGAGCCTTTCCTTCTGCGCTGCCGGCATGTCGGAATGCACCGTCCAGTTGTAGTCGAAGTAGGTCGGCGTCGTGTAGAACACTCGCACTTTCGCGGGGTCGACCTTCTTGTCGGCCACGAGCTTCTCCCACACCGAGATATTGAGCGCCCCCGCATCGACCTTGCCCGAGGCCACTGCGGCGACAGTGGCGTCATGCGCGCCCGAATACGCCACTCGCTTGAAGTCACGATCGGGGTCCAGCCCCGCTGCGAGCAGGAAGCTGCGCGGCATCAGGTGGCCCGAGGTGCTCGACTGCGAGCCGAAGCTGACGTTTTTGCCCTTCAGGTCGGCCAGCGTCTTGATGCTGTCTTCGGTGGTGATGAAGACGGAGCGGAACCTGGTGTCCTCTTCGCGCTGCACCAGCGGCGTCATCTTGCCGCCCGAGCGTTGCTGCGCCTGAACGAACGTGAAGCCGCCAAACCAGGCCAGGTCAATCTGCTTGTTGGCCAGCGCTTCCACAGAGGCCGCGTAGTCGGTCACCGGCGTGAATTCCACCTTCATGCCCAGGCGCTGTTCGAGGTATTTCATCAGCGGCGCGGCCTTGCGCGCAAGTTCGGTGGGCGACTCATCCGGGATCGCAGTGACACGCAACACCTGTTGCGCCTGCGCGCCCAGGCCACAGGCCAGGATGGCGACGCCCAGCAGCCAGCGGCGTGCGGACGAAGACAGGAAGGATATTTTTTGCATGGGGAGTCTCTCGAGAAAGGCCACCTGCAATTACACCCGAAAGCCGCCCGCGGCTTCAGGCGCAGCTGCGAAACCCTGAAAAGATGTCGCTGCGGTCCGGTTCGAAGAAGTTGCGGTAACGGGGATGAGCCAGCCACGGCGACGTGGCCGGACAGGCGCCGCGCAGGACGTGGCGCGACTCGAACCAAGGCACCGAGTAGTCACGGTAAGGATGGGCTTTGAAACCCGCATAAGGCAGGAAGGTTGAGGCAGTCCATTCCCATGCCTGCCCCCAGGAGAACCGCGGCTGCGTCATGGCCGCGCATTCCCACTCCTGCTCTGTCGGCAACCGGCGACCCGACCATCGGCACCACGCGGCTGCTTCGTGCGCGCTGAGGTGAGTGGCCGTGGTGTTGGTTGAAACGGCCAGCGATCGGATGTCGCGCGGGCCCGAGTTCCGCAACCAGGCCAAACCGGCCTCGTCCCACCACTGGGGTTGTTCATAGCCGCCAGCCTGCGCGAATTCGAGGAAGCGCGCCCAGGTGACGGGCGCGGCGTCGATCTCGAAGGCAGAAAGCGCCACGCCGTGGGGCGCGCATTCGTTGTCGAAGGCAAAGCCCGCGCCCGTCCAGCCCATGCGAAAAGTCTGTGCCGGCACCTTGATCGTGTCCGTAGCGGTGATGGGCAAGTCTGCGGCTTCATGAGGCAGGGAAACGCCCAACTCGCGCGCCATGTACGCGGCTGCCTCGGCGTGCATTGCCTCGTGCAGCGCGACCAGCCTGAAGAAATACAGCTCACCGTCGCCCGGCGATTCGCCCACCGCATCGAGTGCATCCAGCGTTTGTTGCAAGCTCGCGTCGAGATACCTGCGCGTGGCGATTTCGTCGGGTAAGTTCAGGGTCCAGCGCGTGCCGTGAGCGATGCGCGACGAGTCGTAGAGTCCGTCGGCGCCCGGCAACAGCGAAGTGGCGCGCACGTGGTCCGGGTCGCATGCGATGCCCCTTGCGCGCTCGCGATTGCGCGCGATCCACCACTCCTGGAACCAGGCAATGTGACCCAGTTCCCAAAGCGGCAGGTTCAGTCCGGCCCTGGCAGGCACGCGCAGCCCAGGGCCCAACGCGCTTGCATACGCATCGGCGCCGCCCAGCGTGCGCTTGCGCAGATCCAGCAACGCCTTGCGGATCACTGCGCTGCCGCCGGTGCGCAGTTCCTGCGCCGCGCTATAACCTGTGGATGGCTCGTTCATCAGTGATTATCGTAAGCCCGGCGCTGGCTGAGGCGAACAACGGCAACTGGCAGACCGCAAGCCGCTGGGCGCGGATGCTGCGCGCTGCTCATCCGGTGCGCATTGTCCAGCAGTGGCCCGATGAGCAGTCGAGTGCCGATGCAGTGATGCTCGCGTTGCACGCGCGGCGCTCGGCACCTGCTGTCCAGGCGTGGGCATCTCGCCACCCAGGGCACGGGCTGGCCGTCGTTCTGACCGGAACCGACCTGTACGTCGACATCGCCGTGGACGGCCCTGCGCGTATTTCGCTGGCAATCGCGCAGCGGCTCGTGGTGCTGCAGGAACTTGGCATCCATGCCCTGCCGCAAGAGCAGCGCGGCAAGGCGCGTGTAATTTTTCAATCCGTCAGCGCGCGGCGCGAATTGCCAAAATCCACCAGTTCATTGACTGCTGTGATGGTCGGCCACCTGCGGGAAGTCAAGAGCCCGCAGACCTTGTTCGAAGCCGCGCGGCTGCTGCGTGCCCATCCGCAGGTTCGCATCCGCCACATCGGCGACGCGCAGGAGCCGCAGTGGGCCCAACTCGCGCGCGAGGTCGAGGCCACGTGCCCCTCGTATCGGTGGCTCGGCGCCCTGCCCCATGGCCGGACGCGCACGGCAATCCAGCGCGCGCATGTCCTGGTCCACACCAGCGCTGCTGAAGGTGGCGCCCACGTCATCATGGAAGCCGTGCGCAGCGGCACACCGGTGCTGGCCTCGCGCATTCCCGGCAACGTTGGCATGTTGGGCGAGGACTACGCAGGGTACTTCGAGCACGGCGACGCGCCGGCACTTGCCTCATTGCTGTTGCAGGCCAATGACCCCGCGCATGAATTGCTGCACCGCCTGCGCGCACAATGTTCGCTCCGCGCGCCACTGTTCGAGCCCCTGGCCGAGCAGCGCGCCCTGCTTCAACTTGTCCAGGAACTTCAGTCATGAACGCTCCCCTTAACATCGCCGCGGCCGAGCCACGGCTGACTTCGCTGTCGCATGGCGGCGGCTGTGGATGCAAGATCGCGCCCGGTGTGCTATCCGAAATCCTCAAGGGCACCGCGCGCATGCCGCTGCCGCCGGAGCTTCTGGTGGGCATCGAGACCGCCGACGACGCGGCGGTCTACCAACTCAACGACGAGCAGGCGCTGATCGCCACCACCGATTTCTTCATGCCGATCGTCGACGATCCGTTCGAGTTCGGCCGCATCGCGGCGACGAATGCGATCTCGGACGTGTACGCCATGGGCGGGCGGCCGATCCTGGCGCTCGCGCTGGTGGGCATGCCGATCAACGTGCTTTCCACCGCCACGATCGGCCGGATCCTAGAAGGCGGTGAGTCGGTATGCCGCGAAGCCGGTATCCCGATCGCCGGCGGCCACACCATCGATTCGGTCGAGCCGATCTATGGACTGGTCGCCCTGGGGCTTGTCCATCCGAAGAAGGTCAAGCGCAATGCCGATGCGAAAGCCGGCGACGTGCTGGTGCTCGGCAAGCCGCTGGGCGTGGGCGTGCTCTCGGCCGCACTCAAGAAAGAGATGCTCGATGCCGATGGCTATCGCCAGATGATCGAGACCACGACGAAACTCAACACGCCCGGCCCCGAGCTCGCGGCGCTGGAGGGCGTCCACGCACTGACCGACGTGACGGGCTTCGGCCTCGCGGGCCACGCCCTCGAACTGGCGAAAGGCGCAGGGCTGCAAGTGCGCCTCGACTGGAGGCAGGTCCCGCTGTTGGTCGGTGTGCGCGAACTCGCGGCTGCAGGGCACATCACAGGCGCGTCCGCGCGCAACTGGGCTGGTTACGGCGCTTCGATACGGTTGCCTGATGGTTTCTCCGATGTGGACAAGGCACTGCTCTCGGACCCACAGACCAGTGGCGGGTTGCTTGTTTCGTGCGAACCTTCTGCCCTCGACGAAGTGCTCGCCATTTTTGGGCGGCACGGGTTCGCGCATGCGGCAGTCGTCGGTGGCTGCGTCGCAGCGGATGTCGCGAGCCTGGTCGTCGCTTGAGATTCATCGACGCTGCGCGCTGATCGGGCGTGCGCGGCGTCTTCGGCGCACCTTCAGCCCGCAAATGTCGCTTTCTTTACAGTCTTGCGCACGGCGCACCTTCCACAATCCGTGACATGGGCCCGAATTTGAGGAGACCAGCGTGAGCACCATCACCGAAGACACAGGCGCACCCGCGGCGACCCGGCGCGTCGACCAGTTGCTGGCCCACTACGGCGAGAGCCACCAGAACCCGCGCAACGGCGCGATCCATTGCGTTGCGATCCCGCTGATTTTGCTGAGCCTGGTTGGATTGCTGTACGCCGCGCATCCGTGGGTGGCCTATGCATTCGTCGGCGCGAGCATGGTCTATTACGCTCGGCTGTCACTCGTCTTCCTGTTGACCATGGCGCTGGTGTCGGCAGCAGCGCTGCTTATCGCACAAGCGCTGGGCAGCTATGTGTTGCCCGCGTCAATCGCGATCTTTGTGGCGGCCTGGATCGCGCAGTTCGTGGGCCACAAGATCGAAGGCAAGAAGCCGTCGTTCTTCGAGGACCTTCAGTATCTGTGGGTCGGCCCGCTGTTCGTGCTGTCCAAGCTCTTTAACAAGCTCGGTATCCGCTGGTAAGCGCGGACTGGCGCTTCAGGTGCCGCCGGGCGAGTGCACCAGTTCGGCAGGCAGGCCCGTCAAGGCCTTGGGAGAGCCTTCGGTGCCGGCGACCGCCTGGAACCACAGGCCTGCGAAGTGGGTCTGCTCAAGGATCACCGAGGCCTGCACCACCCTGCGGATGCGCGCGTCGATCACCGTCATGTTCTGCAGCAGCACCGGGGTGAGCACCGGGTCCCACTTTGTGATTCGCACATAGCCGGCAAAGGCCGTCAGGCCGCTGGGCCCGACGCCCGCCCGCTTGACCCCGACCTCGATGGTCTCAGGGGGAACCAACATACGCCGCAGGCAGTCCACAATGATCCGCAGGTAGTAGTTCTCGATGTCGCTGTGGGTCAGCTCCGAGGAGAGCGCCGACGGCGGCGGTGAGATGCCCTGGAAATCGTCCTTCTTGGAGAAAACCCGGCTGATGATCGTCTTCATGGTGCCTCCTGCCCCCGGCGTGCTGGCTTGCGCCGCACTTGTTAGCGCCTGTTTTCGCCATCCTAGCTGAACTGTTCCGAAAAGCCCATGTTGTAGGGCTGCGCATCCGGACCCGGGAAAACCCGGACTTGTGTATGCTGAGGGCGGAACTTTCACGTTTAGCACTCTCTCGAAGAGAGTGCTAATATTGCTCCATATATGAAAGGAATTTCTGGCATGTCCACTACTCTGGCAGCCCCCACCAATACGGCTTTGGCTGTTGCCAATCCCTGGGCGGTGGTCCCTTCGCTGGGCAACCTGGATGCGTACATCTCGGCAGTGAACCGGCTCCCGATGCTCACCTTGCAGGAGGAGCAGGAGTTCGCACGCAAGTTGAAGAGTGACAACGACCTCGAAGCGGCCGGGAAGCTGGTGCTGTCGCACCTGAGGCTGGTGGTCTCGGTGTCTCGCAAATACCTGGGCTACGGCCTGCCCCACGGCGATCTGATCCAGGAAGGCAACATCGGCTTGATGAAGGCGGTGAAGCGCTTCGACCCGGAGCAGGGCGTTCGCCTGGTGAGCTATGCGCTGCACTGGATCAAGGCCGAGATCCACGAGTACATCCTGAAGAACTGGCGGATGGTCAAGGTCGCCACCACCAAGGCGCAGCGCAAGCTGTTCTTCAACCTGCGTTCGATGAAGCAGGGCTTCAAGGACGACGCCGACACGCAGACCCACCGCGACAGCCTGACCGAAGCGCAGATCGACGTGATGGCGCGCCAGCTGAACGTCAAGCGCGAAGAGGTGATCGAGATGGAAGCCCGCATGGCGGGTGGCGACGTGATGCTCGACCCCTCGCCCAGCGACGACGGCGAGGAAGCCTACGGCCCGATCGCCTATCTCGCGGACGCAGGCCATGAGCCCACACAGATGATCGAGTCGCGTCAACGCGACGTGTTGGCCACCGACGGCATTGCCGCCGCGCTCGCAACCCTGGATGCGCGCAGCCGCCGGATCGTCGAGGAGCGCTGGCTGAAGGTCAATGACGACAGCTCCGGCGGCATGACGCTGCATGAGCTGGCCGCCGAATATGGTGTGAGCGCCGAGCGCATCCGGCAGATCGAGTCTGCCGCGATGAAGAAGATGCGAAAGGCGCTCGCCGACTACGCTTGATGCGAGCGATCTTTTGGATTCAGACAGGCCCGGCAACCCCCGGGCCTTTTTTATGCACCGAGATGTGGCGCGAATCGCCGCGCGCCGCACGCGCTAGCATTGGGGCACTGGCCAAATGCGGCCGCATCCCAGGAAAGTAATGGCTATGTCTTCGAAGCTGACCCGGCGCACCGCCCTTGCCTTGGCCATGAATGCGCTTGCCACCACGGGGTGGGCCCAGAAGTCCGCCAAGCCCGCGCCTGCCTGGCCCACCAAGCCGATCCGGATCCTGGTGGGCTTTCCGGGCGGCTCTACGCCCGACCTGGTGGCGCGAACCATCGCCGAGCCGCTGTCCAGGGCACTGGGCCAGCCAGTGATCGTCGACAACAAGCCGGGCGCTGGCGGCAACATCGCGGCCGACATGATCGCCAAGGCCACCGACGACCACACGTTCGGCGTGCTGATCAACGGCAACATGACGATCGCCAAGATGCTCAACCCTGCCACGCCCTTCGATCCGCTGAAGGACCTGGCGCCGATCAGCCTGATCGGCACCGCGCCCTTGTTGCTCACCGCGCCCATGAACGCTCCCGGCAACAACGCCCAGGAGTTCTTCGTCGCAGCCCGCAATGCCGGCAACAAGTGGAGCTATGGCACGCCGGGCGTCGGCACCGTGGGCCACATCGGCATGGAGTTGCTCAAGTCCAAGACCAATATCGACCCGGTGCACGTGCCCTACCCCGGCAACCCGCAGGTGATCACCGCCATGATCGGCGGGCAGCTCCAGCTGGCTCTGCTGCCGCCGGGCCTGGCCGCCGCGCAGATCCGCGCGGGCAAGCTGAAGGCTATCGGCGTCACCTCCAGCGGGCGCAGTTCACTGGTGCCCGAGTTTCCGAGTCTGGATGAAGGCGGCGTGACGCGCGGTTTCCAGCTCGAGATCTGGACCGCAGCCGCGGCGCCGCAGTCCATGCCCAAGCCCATCGTCGCCAGGCTGTCGTCGCTCGTCAGCGAGATCGCGCGCTCGCCGGAAGTGCGGCAGAAACTGTTCCAGCAGGGCTGGCAGGTCGCGGGCACATCGGCCGAGGGACTGGCCCTTCGAATCAAGGCCGACACCGCGCTGCTGGGCGGGGTCATCAAGTTGCGCAATATCAAGGTCGAGTGACCTCTAGCGCAGGTCAAGGTAGCGTGAGGCTCGCTTGACGATGTAAGTGGTATGCGGCGAGCGCGAATCGCGCCGCCATCTGTCGCAGATTTCGTTCACCCACTGCGGCTGCGTCTTGCTGGCGTCGTTGAGCCAGTTGGCAACCGAGTTCTGCACGTAGCGGCTCGGGTCGGCGCGCAAGGGCTCGATCAGCGGCAAAGCCCGCCAGGGTTCGCGCTTGAGCGGCTCGACCTGTGCACACCACACGCCGCGCGGGCGCGTTGCTTCACTGGCGAAGCGGCGAATGTTCGGGTCCGCGTCCAGCGCCCACGGACGCAAAAGGCGGACGGCCTCTTCCACCGCGCCTGCGATCTCGTCGCGCACCGCCATCCATGCCATTTCGCGCACGCCAAAGTGCGGATCGGCAGCGAAGCGGCGGGTAGCGCGCAGCTTCTGAGCGAACGGCATGGCGGAGAACATGACCCACTGCGTCGCCCAGCATCGCGCGATGTCACTGCAATGGGTGGCCAATGCGTGCGCGATAGCGTCGCGGTCATCGCGTGGCTCGCACAGGTCGTAGAGCGCGCGCGAAACATGTTCATGGCGCTTGACCGGCTTGAAGGCCGACAGCATCGCGAGCGCATCCTCGAGCCGCTCGGTGCCGGCGGGCAAGCCGACTTGCGAAGCAACGTTGCGCGAAAGCCGGGCAAGATCGAGCGCAAGGAACTCGTTGAGGTTCGCCGTGGGAATCAGCCCATCGTTCAGCGCATCCAGCACCTCAGCCGGGATCAGCGCGATGCGCGCCGCTCCCTTGCGACCGAGCAGGTGCTGCGTCACGCCTGCCGCAACAGGAGCTTGAGGTCCGACGCCAGCGCCTGCGGTCCGCTGCCGTAGCGCGAATACAGGCGCAACTGCCCCTTCGTATCGTAGATGTAGCTCGCGGCGGCGTGGTCCATGGTGTAGCTGGTAGGCGTCTTGCCGTCCACCTTCTTGTAGTAGACCTTGAAGTCTTTCGCCAGATCAGCCAGTTGCGCCGCCGTGCCACGCAACGCAATGAAGGTCGGATCAAAGTTGGCCATGTAGCCCTTGAGGACCTGCGGTGTGTCGCGCTCGGGATCGACCGTGATGAAGATGGCCTGCAACTTGTCGCCATCTGCGCCCAGCAGTTTCTTCGCCTGTGCCAGTTCGGCCATGGTCGTGGGGCACACGTCGGGGCACTGGGTGTAGCCGAAGAACAGCACCACCAGCTTGCCCTGGAAGTCTTTCAGGCTGCGCTGCTTGCCGTCCTGGTCGGGCAGCGAGAAGTCCTTCGCGTAGTCAGCGCCCGTCAGGTCGATGGCTGAGAACTGCGGCCTGGATTCGGTGCATGCCGCGAGGGCGGCTGCGGAGATGCTGGCGAGGACGAGGCGGCGCTTCATGTCAGTAGATGTAGTGATCCATCAATAGGGCGGCGAACAGCAGCGACAGGTGGATGAGTGAAAAACGAAAAGTCCTGCGCGCCAGTGCGTCCGAGTAGTTTCGCCAGAGCCGGAAGCCGTACAGCGAAAACCCTG
>JBKJOM010000015.1:0-17685 GCA_046595775.1 Ramlibacter sp.
GATGGGAATGACTGAAAGCCCATCTTTGTCGATGACGAACGGATACTCGTTGGCTCCGTGGTTGGATCCGCGATATTTGATGACACGCATTCGCCGTGTTGCAATCTGTTCCCGCACGCGATTGTCCACAAGGATGATGCAGTCGGAAATGTATTCCTCCAGGCCATGGCGAGTGAGCGCGCCTTGTTGCAGTTCACCGGTGATCAGCGCCGTGACTTGTCTGTCCTTGAGCCATCGAAAGAGCCTCTTGATTTCGAGGCGCAGGATGCCTGCATCCGTGACACCGGCGAACAATGATTCGATGGAGTCCAGCACGACGCGCTTCGCCTTGATGGAATCGATGGCAAGTTCAAGTCGAACAAAGATTCCTTCGAGGTTGAACTCTCCTGCTTCCTGAACATCTTTTCGTTCGAGCACAACATGGTCGATAACGATCTTCTTCTCAGCGACAAGCGCCTGCAAGTCAAAATTCAGAGAAGCCACGTCTTTGTACAATTCATCTTCATTCTCTTCAAATGACATGAAGACGCCGGGTTCGTTGTAGCTGGTAACGCCGTTGATCAAATAGTCAATGCCAAGCAGCGTCTTGCCGGTGCCGGTGCTCCCGCACAACAAGGTGATTCGGTTTCGCGGAAGCCCGCCTTCCGTGATTTCGTCAAACCCCTTGATGCCCGTCAGGCACTTTTGCAGTCCAGCCTTGGGGTTCTTTTTTTTGTCAGTTTGAGCCATCTTTCGCCTCGATTCAATTGCGTGCAGTAACGAATCATGTCCGGCACCGTCGGTCGATGCCGTAGGACGCGGCGCTGCGAAAAGAAATCTCTGCCAACAAGGTGAACTCGACAGGAGGGTCACAGCCACTGCGTAGCAGCCCCAACGGGCAGACCCCTTGGGCACGAACAACGCGAACAGTCAGCTGGTCATGACCCTTGCCCAAGATGCGCCGATCCGCCTGCCGGCCGAAAAGACTTCGTAACGTAGGTCGGCCAGCGTCTTCATCTTCAACGTCCAGCCCGCACGCATGCCCCACCAGCGTGTGATCAGCGAAAAGCTGGAAGATCAGCAACTTGCATGTCAGCGCACGGCTAAGGCGGCGCTGGTGATGTACCACGCAGACTCTTTGCAGCTGCAGCGGGCGGTGGGCGTCCTGCGGCTCGCGTGGGGCAACTGCAAAGCGCGCGCTGTGCTCCTGCAGCTAGCCCCGGCAGCCAAGCGTTGGCAGCCTCGATGCTAGTAGGCGCGGGTGGACTCCACCGCGAAGAAGCCGGCCGCCAACACCACACCGGTGGCATCGTCGATGAAGGCGATCAGGCAGCACTTGGGAGCGCGTTGCTCGAACCAGGGGTGAAGGCTGCCGTCCACTTGTACCAGCTCGCCCGCATGAGCCCGACGCAGCCTGGGGCTGTGAATGCGCTGTGGCTTGGCGCGCCGCGGCTTCCACAGCCCGGCGCTGGCTGGCCATCCAGCCTCGCAGCGTCTCAGTGCTATAGGTGAAGCCATAAGCGCCACGAAGTGCTCGCGTTCGCAATCGGCGATGCGCCGATTGCTGGGCACACCCCGCTTACGCGAACTCACCCCGACGCAGTCAAGCTCGCGAACCGCCTTGCACAGCCGCTTGACCTGCCGCACCGACAGCGCCAGCCAGGCTGCCGCCTGCGGCTGCGTCATCTGGCGCAGCGCTTGACCAACGGCATCGCCGCTGCCACACTCGCGTCCTTCCCAACCCACCACAGGAGAGAGACATGGAAAATTTTGACCTTGCCCATCCCCTGTCGGCTGCCTGATCGCGACTCGCTGAACTACCGGCGCGCCCCGCGCGCCACGCCTCTTCCTTTCACACTTGACCTCAAGGGTCAGGGTCTCGCGCGTTTCCCGCCGGGTTCGTTGAACCGCCGCTTCGCGGCCGACTTCCGTTTGCCTTTCGCTCCACGCGTGCTTTTGCGCACGCGCGGCCGGTTCGCCTTTGCGCGGACGAAGTCCCTTTTTGATTCACGAATCCACAAACATGATCGATTTCGATTTCGAGAAACTGCGCGCGATCGGGCTCACCCCTTATATGGGGAACCAGCTCGCCGCGATGGACCCGCCCGCGCAAGGCTCGAGCCTAATGCGGGTGGTGGAAACGCAGCGCGACTGGTTCACGCTGCATGACGGCGAGCGCGAACACGCCGCGCGCGCCTTGCCCCGCCTGGTGCAGGCATTGCAGGCCGTGGAGTCGGCCCTGTCGGTCGGCGACTGGGTGGTGGCCACGCGCGACGCGCACGGCGACCTGTGGATGGGCGCGCGCCTGGCGCCCGTCACGCAGATTGCGCGGCGCGCCAACGACGGCCGGCGCCAGCCGTTGGCCAGCAATGTCGACACGGCATTGCTGGTGATGGGCCTGGACGCCGACTTCAACCCGCGGCGCATGGAGCGATATATCGCCATGGTGCGCGCCTGCGATGTCGCGCCGGTGGTGGTCCTCACCAAGGCCGACATCTCGCCCGATGCGCGGCAGCGCTACGCCGATGTGTGCAAGCGCCTGCCCGCGACAGTGCCGGTGCTCTGCATCAACGCGCTGAGCGGGCAGGCGCGCAGCGAGATCGCTGCATGGCTGCATCCGGGCCACACGCTGGTGTTGCTTGGTTCTTCGGGCGCCGGCAAGTCGACGCTGACCAACACGCTCACCGGCGATGCGGGGCAGGACACCGGTGCGGTGCGTAGCGGCGACGGACGCGGCCGCCACACCACGACGGCCCGCTCGATGCACCGGTGCACCGAGGGCGCCTGCATCATCGACACGCCAGGCCTGCGCACCTGGCGGCCCGACGCCGATGCGCAAACACTGGCCGCGACCTTCGAGGATGTGCAAAGCCTTGCGCTGCAATGCCGGTTCCGCGATTGCCATCACCGGGGCGAGCCCGGCTGCGCGGTGCGTGCCAACGTCCAGGAAGACCGGCTGCTCAACTATCAGAAGCTGATGCGCGATGCGCAGCGCGGTGAGCAGACGCCGCTGCAGCGAACCGCACAAAGGCAGAAGTGGAAGGCATTGGGCAAGGCCGGGCACCGGCGAGCGGAGGAAAAGCGGCGGTGAACAACCGCGCTTCCAGCGTTCTATTTGTAAAACGCCTCGACAATGCCTTTGAGCTTTATCAACAGGGGCTGGCCCTTGCGGTCCACCGTCTTTCCGGCGGGCACGCGGATCCAGCCTTCGCTGACGCAATACTCCTCGACGTCGAAGCGTTCCTTGCCGTTGAAACGGATGCCAATGTCGTGCTCGAACACGCTGGCCACATGGTGCGGGCTGCGGGGATCGATGGACAGGTGGTCGGGCAGTGCGGGCCGGTCGGCAGAAGATTCCGTCATCCCCCGATTGTCGCCAAAAAAATCTCGGCGCCGACGTCAGTCGAACTGGAACGTGTAGATCAGGTCAACGGCCGTTCGCTCGCCCGTCTGCGCGCGCAACGTGACCTTGGTGGTGATGTCGTAGAAGATGAAGAGCGTGCCCAGCGCGCCGGCCAGGCTGCGCTCGTAGGCCGCGTAGAAGTTCTGGCCGAAGCGCTTGCCCAGCGTGACCGAGGGCCCGCCCGTACCTTCGCGGCGGAACGAGAGTTCGTCCAGGCCCAGCGACGCGGCGATACCGCGGCGGTTTCCGCCGGACCGGCTGGCCAGCAAGGCGAGCGCTGCCTGCTGCACCAACGCAGATTCGGCGCCGGTGGCCGGTGCGGCGCGTCCGGTCACGAGCCACGCGAGCTTTTCCGCGTCGGGCAGGTCCGGCTCCGCGTAGAGCCGGACGTAAGGCGCGAGGGCGTTGCCGGTCACCAGCACGCCGACCCGTTGCACGAGGCGCGGACGGATCGCGAGGATGTCCAGCGACGGGTTGTCAGCGGCGCCAGTGAAGCGGATGACGCCGCGTTCGATGTCCAGGCGCTGCCCATACGCGGTGTACTCGCCGCCTTCGGCGCGAATGGTTCCGACGATGCGCGGCGAAGTCACCGAGGTGCCGGTGATCGCCAATGTGCCGCGCAAGTGCGTGTCGATGCCCAGGCCGCGAACCCGCAAATCATTGCCCAGATCGACATCGACGGCCAGTTGCAGGGTCGCATTGGCGGGTTGCTTCGCTCGATCCTGCGCGCGGCCTTCGGCCTTGGTCAGCGGACCCGCCGCGCCACGTACCACGACGTCGTCCCCGAGCTTGGGCGTACCCTCTTCGGGCAGCACGATCAGCGCCTGATCCACCTTGAGTTTGCCGTTGACCACCGTGGCAGCGGCATCGCGCCGGGCCTCGAGCTCACCGGACACCGTGATCTGCCGGTCCGAGCGGATGCTCGCGCGCAGGCGGTCCACCTTCGCGGTCATGCGCGCCTGCGGACCCTGCGCCGTCAGACTGCCTTCACCGGTGGCGGTCACCGTGCCGCCGTTGGTCCCGGGACCATGCAGGACGAACTCGTCGATGATCGCGCGCCGTCCGTCGAAGTGCGCGCGCAATTTGCCGTTCTGCAACTCGATCCCATCGACGACAGAGCGCAAGGCAAGATCGTCTGCGGCAATCGTGCCTGCCAGTTGCGGTTCGGCCCGCGTCCCCGCGATCTTGATGTCGGCCTGCAGCGAGCCGCGCAAGCGCCAGCCTGGCGGCGCCAGCACCGACCACACGCCGATGCGCGGCAGTTGCGCGCGCAGCGAGCCGGACAGCGGCGCGTTCTCCGGCCAATGCCAGCCGGTCGCGCCGCCTTGCGCCAGGCGGGTGGACAACTGGCCGTCGGCGGTGCCGCCGCGCTCGCTGTCCCAGCGCAGGGTCGCCGACACGGCTTCGCCATCGCCGGTGATCGTGATGCGCGCCTCGCGCACGCCTGCGCGCACACGCGCGGCCTGGCCCTGGGCGGTCTCGGCCAGCACGGTGAGATCGCCGCGGCTGCGAGCGAGCGAGGCGCGAATGCGCGGGGTGGCGCCGAGTTGCGCGTCCCATTGCCCATCAAACACCATGTCGCCGGACAGGGCCGAGCCCGCGAGCTGCGGGCCGCCGACGATGTCGATCCATGCGAGCGGCAGCCCGGTGATGCGACCCGCCGTCGATAACTGTCCGCCGCGCCAGCGCACCGGGTCCCATGCCACGACGGCCGGCGCATCCGCATCGCGCGGCGACTTCAGGTGCGCTTCGCCGGCCGCGACTTCCGCCGCGTCATTCGCATAGCGCCAATCGACGGGCCGCTGCAACGCGAGCGTCCATGTGCCCGTGCCGAGCATCGGGTCCACGGCAGAAACATTCAGAGTCGCGATCTGGCCTTGCCAGCCGGATGCCCGCGGCACGGCGCGATGGCCCAGCCGCCCGGCCACGTCGACATTCACACGGCGCTGGCCTTGCTCGGCGCGCGCGTGCGCTTGCACCTGCGCGTCGGCCAGGCGCCCCTTCACGCTGAGCGTGCCTTCGCGCACGAACCACGTGGGTGTCGTCTTCGATATCTCGAGCGATGCCACCGAGGCCGTTCCATCAACCGACGGGTCGCGCCAACCGCCTTGCCACTGCAGTTGGACCTCTCCGCGGCCGCGTGCGACCGGCGTGAACACCTGCGATGGAACGCCCGGCCACTTGCCGACCCACTGCAGCGCCTGCGCCAGGTTGCTGCTGGCCAGGCGCAAGGTGCCCGCGCCCTTGTCTTGGGCAAGGTCGCCTTCGACGCGCGCTAGCAGGCCGGGCGCGGCGAGTGTCGCGCGGCCCGAACCCGACCAGGTGGCGGGCCGCACCTCGAACGATCCGCGCAATGCCGCGTCGGTCATTTCCACGTCCAGCGAAGGCAGGCTGAGCAGGCCCGCTTGCCAACTGCCTTTGGCGGTGGCCGACTTCAGTTCCAGTGCTCCTAGCATTGCTTCGGTGGCGCCGCGCGCTGTCTTCACTGTTGTGCCTTGTGCCTGCAGGGCGACATCGAAGCCAATCCTGTCGCCCCGGCCTTCGACGCGCGCCTTGCCGCCGACCGGCAAGGCGGCCATTGCACCGTGCAAGGCGGCGGTATTGACGTGATCCAGCTGCGCCGCCAGCGTCCAGCCGTCCTTGCCTTCCCAATCGCCACTGCCACGCACTTCGCCGCCGCCGACACGCGCGACGAACTCGCGCACGATCGCCTGCCCGCCACGCCATTCGCCTTTCGCCTTGAGGTCCTGCACCGGCAACTTGTGCTGGTCCCAGGGCCCGGGCTGGCTGTTGCCCGCTTGCGCCTCGATCACCCAGGTGCCGGTGCCGGCGGGCTTCACTGCGCCCTTCCCGCTCAACATCGTGTGGGGCGCCTGCGGCCACAACAGCGCAAGGTCGATCGATTCGAAACTCGCCTGCGCCTGCGGCACCGGCTGCGGCTCCCACGGGGTGATGCGTGCGGTCGCCGTTGCGCGAGCCGGTGCGGTCGGCGTTCCCGCCGCGCCCTGAAGGCGCGCGCTGGCTTCGAAGGCCGTAATCGGCCCTTGCAGGTTGGCATCGAAGGTGAGCGGCAGCTTCGATGTGCTGCCGGGCACCGTTGTTTCAAACCGGCCTTGCAACTTGGCGGTGACGGGCATCTCGCCGTGCGCGCCGAGCGTCGCTTCGCCCGAGTAGGTGCCACCGGCCCAGCCCATGTTCGCAAGGTGCACCTCATGCCGAATCAGGTTGAAGTCGTAGCGGGCCGCAATGTCCGTGGCCTCGAAGCTGTTGGCTGCCGCCACCCACTCGATCCTGCCCAATCGCACTTCGCCAATCTCCACCCGCAGCGGCAACCCGAGCGATACCGGGATCACACTGGGCTTCGGTGGCCGCTTGTCCTCGATGCGCAGGCGCGAAGCGCGCAGGTGATCCAGGCGCAGCGTCGACCGTGCAAGGGCCAGCGGTTGCCACGCCAGCTCGGCGTCGAAAGCCTCAATCTTCAATCCCTCCTGTTGCCATTCGATGCGCGTGGCCGTCAGGCCATCCCGCAGCGACCCGCGAATGCCTTCGCCGGTGACCGCCTGCCACTTCGCGACCTGCCGCATCGCCCACTCCATTGAGGCGGGCGTTCCGGCCCACCACCACAGCCCCGCAGCCAGCACCAGAACCAGCAGGGCGATCGCGGCCAGCGCGATGACGAGCCCTTTCAACACGCGAACAAGGTGGGCTTGCATTGTCAGAACGACATGCCGATGCTGAAGTGCAGGCGCAGCTTCTTCGGCTTGAAGCCGTAGGCGATGTCGGCTTGCAACGGCCCCAGCGGACTTTTGTAGCGCACACCGACACCGGCGCCGAACACCGGCCGCAGATGCGCGACACGGTCTGCGACCGCACCGCCGTCGATGAACACAGCGCTTTCGAAATTGGTGTCCACGCCCGCACGCTGGATCGGGCGCTGCCATTCGACGCTGCCCGAAGCCATGTAGCGGCCCGGTGCGATCACGCCGTTGCGGTCCACGCCGATCTCGCGATAGCCGTAGCCCCGCACCGTCGTGTCGCCACCCGTGCGAAACATCTGCGTGGACGGCACACGCGCGGCCGCGCTCGCAAAGACGGCGCCACCTTCGGCGCGCATCTGGATGCGGCCTTGTTCGAGGGGGCGAATGCCCAGCCAGCGCACGACGCTACGCTGGAAGGGCTTGCGGCTGCCGGTCAGTGTGTAGCCGCCGCCCAGCTCAAGCCCGTAGCCATTGCCGCGTGATGGATAGGGCGTGCGATCGAAGTAGCGCCCGGTCCAGACGTAATTGGCACTGATCGATGCGCCGTCGCCGTTGTCGGGGACCGTCGACGCCGCACCCGCGGACGACTGCACGTTCGCCCGGTCGTATTGCGCGTAGATATTGCGCTCGATGTGGTCACCCACCCAGGTCTGGCCGACGCGAAGGCGCTGCGCATGCGTGAGCAGGGTGCCGTCGTCGACGCGCTCGGCGCGCGCGAGCACACCCCAGCGCCAGCCATCTTCTGCGGGGATTGCGGTCCACTCCGTCTCGACGAAGGGCGACTTGCGCTCCAGCTGCATCTTGGTGACCGCACGCCAGCCGATCCCAGGCACGCGGTTGTTGCGGTATTCGACTGAGGCGCGCGGTCCGCTGTCGGTGGACAGCCCGACGCCCAACACCACGCGATGCAAGGGCGCCTCGCGCAGGGTCACTTGAACCGGCGCCGCCTTGGGGTCGCTGTCCGGATCGACCAGGATGAAAGCCGAGTCGAAATAACCGCTGCCGGCGAGCCGCAGTTGCGCCTGCACGATCGCGTCCTGGTCATACACCGTCCCCGGCGCCAGACGCGCGATGCGGGGCACCAGCACCGGGTCGTAGCGCTCGATACCGGTGACCTGCATCGGGCCGAGACGAAACAGCGGCCCCGAGTCGAGCTTCAAGCCCAGCTGCGCGCGCGCTCCCGGCGCGTCCACGTCGGCAAGACTGTAGGTCACACGGCCCGCGGGGTAGCGGCGCTGGACCAGTTGCCGCGTCGCATGGGTCTTGGCATCGTCCCAGGCGTCTTGCGTGAAGCGGTGGCCGCGCGGCAGCCGCCAGCCATTGCGAATTTCCTCTCGCTGCGCCATCGCACCGGGCTCCGTGCTCTGCGCGATGTCGCCTTCAAAGTCGATCTTGAACTCAGTGACGGTGGTCAGGCGTCCCGGCTCCACTTCGACCACGATGCGCGGCTTGGCACCGGCTGGCGCTTCGCGTCGGATCTCGATCTTCGGGTCAAAGTAGCCCAGCGTTCCCACCAGCTCGCGCACGTTGCGCTCCGCCATCGTGACCAGGCGTGCGACTTCCGCGTCATCGAGGTCCGCCACTTCGCGGTAACGGCGCAGCTCGAGATGCCGCTCAAGGAGCGGCTTCACCGTGGACGGCGCGCGGATGTCGAGTTCGAACGAGGGGCCGGTGGGCGCTTCCTGGGCCGATGCAACCGCAGCGAACGCCGCGACGGCGGCCAGTAGCACTCTGACAATAAAACCCATGGGCAAACGAAAAGGAAGAGCTTGGTTGTTGTTCAGCTTGAACTATCGCCGTTCAGCGAAGGAGTTTACGTAGGCCTTTGCCGACAGAGTGCTCTGCCTTTGTTTTCCGGGTTCTGTTTTCCGCGATGGGTGGATGCCCGGCACGGGCCTACTGCGCCGCCTGACGCCTATCGCGTCAGGGCCCTCGTGCTACAGCGTTCTGCTTCGGCTTCGGCGCAGAAACTAGTCCGCTGGCCCTCGCGTCGCAGAAGGCCCGCGCCGGACATCCACCCATCGCTGCGCTCGGGGAGGTTCGGGACCCCAAAACCGTTGCGCACCAGCCGCTGCGGAACACCGCCTGCAGCGCGCCCCAACACTCAAACCACAACGGGCTCGGGCTCCAGGCGAATCCCAAACCTCTCATACACACTGGTCTGTATCGCTTTCGCCAGCGTCACAACCTCGCCGCCGGTGGCACCACCGCGGTTCACCAGCACCAGCGCCTGCTTCTCGTACACGCCAGCAGCGCCGACAAACTTTCCTTTCCAGCCGCACGCGTCGATCAGCCAGCCCGCAGCCAGCTTGACCGAACCATCGGGCATGGGGTAATGAACGATGTTCGGCTCCCTGGCGATGATGTCCTGGCACTGCTCGGGGGTGACGTTGGGGTTCTTGAAGAAGCTGCCGGCGTTGCCGATGACGCGCGGGTCGGGCAATTTGTTGCTCCGGATCGCGCAAACCCAGTCGTAGACCTGGCGCGCCGAGGGCTGCGTGATGCCGGTTTCGTGCACCTTGCGCGCCAGGTCCATGTAGCCCAGCACCGGCTTCCAGGGCTTGGGCAGGCGAAAGCGCACCCGCAAAATCAGCGCCCGGCCCGCCAGGCCGAAATCGCCTTCCTGCGCCGCGCCATGCTTGAAGACCGAATCGCGGTAGCGGAAGGCGCATCGGCCTGCATCGAGCGTGAACAGCTTGCCGGTGACCATGTCGACCGCGTCCAGCGACTCGAAGCGGTCCTGCAGCTCGACACCGTAGGCGCCCACGTTCTGCACCGGGGAGGCGCCCACCGTACCGGGGATCAGCGCCAGATTCTCCAGGCCGCCGAAACCCTGGTCCAGCGTCCAGGTGACGAAGTCGTGCCAGTTCTCGCCCGCGCCGGCCTCGATGACGGTGGCCTTGGGGCCATCTTCGGCGATGCGCCGGCCCATGACCTCGACTTTGAGCACCAGCGGCTTCACGTCGCCTGTAAGGATGATGTTGCTGCCGCCGCCCAAAACGAACTTCGGTTCGTCTGCGTGGCGCGGGTCGCGCAGCAGCTGCTGGACATCGGCCTCGGAACGCACCCGCACCAGCGCGCGAGCCTTGGCCACGATGCCAAAGCTGTTGTACGCCTGCAGGGGTACGTTTTGTTCCACGATCATGGGAGAATTGTCGCTTACGAACAGGAGCCCAGGGACCGCCCATGCCGTCATTCGACACAGTCTGCGAACCGAACATGGTGGAGGTGCGCAACGCCGTGGACAACTGCGCGAAAGAGATCGGCACGCGTTTCGACTTCAAGGGCACTTCGGCTGGCATCGAGCTGAAGGACAAGGAAATCACCTTGTTCGGCGATGCCGACTTCCAGCTCAACCAGGTGATGGACATCCTCACCGGCAAGCTGACCAAGCGAAACGTCGATGTGCGCTTCCTGGACAAGGGCGATGTACAGAAGATGGGTGGCGACCGGGTCAAGCAGGTGATCAAGGTGCGCAGCGGCATCGAGACCGAGCAGGCCAAGAAAATCACGCGCCTGGTCAAGGACAGCAAGATGAAGGTGCAAGCTGCGATCCAGGGCGACGCGGTGCGCATCACCGGCGCCAAGCGCGACGACCTGCAGGCGGCCATGGCCCTCATCCGCACGGAGATCGCGGACGTTCCCATCTCCTTCAACAATTTCCGCGACTAAAAAATGCTGAAGATTGCCGCGGCGTTGGCGCTCTTCGCGACTACGGGCGCAATCGCCCAGTCGGTCGCCCTGCAGGGCCTGATGGGCAACAAGGCACTGGTCATCGTCAACGGCTCAGCGCCAAAGATGCTGGGCCCCGGGGACACATGGCAGGACGTGAAAGTGGTCTCCATCGCGGGCGACCAGGCGGTGGTGGAAGTCAAGGGCCAGCGCCAGACCCTTCGCGTCGGCGACGCACCAGCGAGCGTCGGCGCGGTGACCACGGCGCCAGGCCGCAGTTCGCGCATCGTCATGTCGGCGGGTAGCGGCGGGCACTTCATGAGTGACGGCGCCATCAACGGGAAGTCCGTGCGCTTCATGGTGGATACCGGCGCAACCGCCGTGTCCATGGGCGCGGCCGAAGCCGAACGCATTGGCCTGGACTACAAGGCCGGCACACAGTCGTCTGCCACCACGGCCAACGGCGTCGTCCCACTGTGGCGCGTCAGGCTGAATTCGGTTCGCGTGGGCGACGTAGAGATCTACGACGTCGAAGCCGCAGTGGTGCCGATGAACATGCCGTACATCCTGCTGGGCAACAGCTTTCTCGGCCGCTTCCAGATGAAGCGCGAGAACGACCTGATGGTGCTTGAGCGCCGGTACTGACCGGGATGCCCGAGCAACCACCCCCAAACTCCGCCCGCCCTGCCGACGAACACTCGGCCCTGGCGCCATTGCGCGAGCCGGTGTTTCGCATGTTGTGGTTCACCTGGCTGGCCGCCAACACCACGATGTGGATGAACGACGTGGCCGCCGCGTGGCTGATGACGTCGCTGGCGCCGTCGCCGCTGTGGGTGGCGCTGGTGCAATCGGCCTCCACCTTGCCGGTGTTCTTGCTCGGCCTGCCCAGCGGGGCGCTGGCCGACATCCTGGACCGCAAGCGCTTTCTCATGATGACGCAGTTCTGGGTGGCGGCGATCGCTACGGTGCTGTGCGTCACCGTGATGCTGGGCGGCATGAACGCTCCGCTCCTGTTGCTGCTGACATTTGCCAACGGCGTGGGTCTGGCGATGCGCTGGCCGGTGTTCGCGGCCATCGTGCCCGAGCTGGTGCCACGCTCGCAACTGCCGGCGGCACTGGCGCTCAACGGCGTGGCCATGAACACCTCGCGCATCATCGGGCCGCTGGTTGCCGGTGCGGTGATTGCAAGTGCCGGTAGCGCCTGGGTCTTCGTGCTCAACGCTGCGCTCTCGCTCACTGCAGGATTCACCATCATGCGTTGGCGCCGCGTGCACAAGGAGAGCCCGCTGGGCCGCGAGCGCCTGTCCAGCGCGATCCGCGTTGGCGTGCAGTTCGTGTGGCAGTCTTCCCGGATCCGCGGCATTCTCCTGCGTGTCTCACTGTTCTTCCTGCACTCGAGCGCACTCATGGCGCTGTTGCCGCTGGTGGCGCGCAGCATGCCCGGCGGCGCTGCGGGCACATTCACCGTGCTGCTGGCGTCAATGGGCGCGGGCGCCATCGTCTCGGCGCTGAACATGCAGCGGCTGCGCCGGGTGATGCCCTTGCAGACCATGGTGATGGTGGGCACGGCCGTGCAGGCCACCGCGGCGCTGGTCGTGGCCTTTGCGCCGAGCATCTTTTTTGCGGTACCGGCCATGATGCTCGCGGGCGCTGCCTGGATCGCGGTGGCCAACTCACTCACCGTGGCGGCACAAATGGGGCTGCCCGACTGGGTGCGCGCACGCGGCATGTCGATCTACCAGATGGCGCTGATGGGCTCGACCGCGGCAGGCGCCGCATTGTGGGGCCAGGTGGCAACGCTCACCAACATCCATGACGCGATCGCGATCGCGTCGGTCTCCAGCGTGATCCTGATGTCCTTGACGGTGTGGCTCTATGTGGACCGCGGCATCGAGGAAGACCTGACGCCTTCGCACGGCGTGCTGAAGGTGCCGCATTCGGAAGCGCCGCCACGTGAGGGCCGCATCCAGGTCCACATCGAATACCTGATCGATCCCGCGCGCAGCGACGAATTCATGCAACTGATGTCCGAGAGCCGGCGCAGCCGCATGCGCCAGGGCGCGCTCGACTGGCACGTCTTGCACGACCTGTACGAGCCCGGCCGTTTCGTGGAACAGGTGATCGACGAATCCTGGACCGAGCACCTGCGCCGCTTCGACCGCGTGACGGCGGCCGACATCCAGCTGCGCGACCGCAAGCTCGCATTCCACACCGGCGAGGCGCCCCCGGTAGTGACTCGCTACCTCATCGACCGATAGGCGCAAGGGGCACTTCGGCGAGCCAGGCCAATGCCTCGCCCTCGTCGCGGAAGCTTCGGATGTTCAGGCCCTTGCGAACCGCCACCTTGGGGCTGTTGTAGCTGTCGGGGTCGTCCGGCACCAGCGACGCGAGCTTTTCGAGATGCGGCAGCTTCTGGCCTACCACGTCACCAATGAAGAACTGGTCGGTGAAGGACAGACGCGCGGTCACGCCGCGCAGGTCGACCATCGCGTTGCGATCGCCCTTGTCCAGCGTCTCCTTGGCCGCCTGCTCGATCAGGTCGAAATAATTCTTGAGGGACGGCGGACCCGCCACGTCGAATCGGACATGGCTGGGCGTTCGTCGGACGAAAACGATGAAGGGCATGCAATGCAGTCGCGGTGAGCGACGATCTTATCGCCCCGCCACCTGGTACTCGGGTTCCACTTCGGTGTGAACGAGCTCGATAGTTTCGCCGTGAAGCCGGTCGGCAACGTGCGCCGCGACCTTGCCATCCTCCGCGAGCTCATGGCGATGTTGCCGGGTGTTGTCGGTCAGTGTCATGCGTGAATCATGACTTCAAGGCCACAGTAGTGCTCGCACTTCGGCGGGCCACTGCCCGGGCTCGAAGCCATGCGCCCTGACCAGGGCCAGCGCGACGCGCTCAAGGCCGAAGCCCAGGCACGCCGTGTGTGCAGTGGTTTCGTCCTGGTTGCGGATTCCAAACTTTCCGCTGAAATACTCCTGGTGCCAGTTGAACGAGCACACGGCCGTGGGTTGCTCCTGCGAGATTACAGGCACGAGGATCTCGAACTTCAGCCGCTGGTCCACCTGCTGCACCGCCATCATCCTGCCGGAGCGCCCGAAGAACGGATCGGCCGCAACGTCGCTCGCGGCGGGCAGGCCCAGCCGCCGTAGCAGCTCCAGGCCGCGCTCCAGCCAGGCATCACGCCACGCGACCACGTCATCGGCTCGCCCCATGCGGATGAATTCGCGCATGCGAAAAGACTGTAGCCGCGTGGGCTCGTCCGAGGGCTCGTGCCGGAACACCCAGCCGGTCACGGTGATGAGTCGGCCGCCGTCGGGCAACAAGCCGCTGAAATTCGGGTAGACCGGGTAGCAGGCTGCCGGCGCGAGCATGTCCTGTGTGGGCTCGAGCAAGTCGTCCCAACGCTCGCCCGCCTGCACCCGCCGCGAAAGCTCGCGGGCCTGCGTTTCGTCGCCCTGGAAACTGTGGACCGAGCCGGCCAGATGCGGAAAGCTGTCGAGGTAACCGAGCTTCTCGATCAGTGCGCGCGGCAACACCGGCGGAAACATCAGCGCCTGCGCGCCGTCGCCCGCCGTCTCGCGCGACACGAGGTCGTTGAAGCGCTGGATGATGTCCTCGAGCGCCGTGCCGCGCCCGTACACGCCCTTCACGCCCGAGGGCAGGACCAGTTCATGCTCGACGAGCGCGCGCCAGAATTCATCGATGTCATACGTCACGGTCAGGGCGCGTCCTTGTACACCAGCAACATGGCCGCGCTCTTGGCGTTGATGCGGTCGTTGGAGATCATGAGCGACGCGGAGAGCACGTCGCGGTAGTGGCGACCGAGCGTGAACGGGCTGTCGTTCTTGTAGCCAAGGATGCCCACGATCTGCAGCGCGCGATGCACGATGGCCGGTGCGGCTTCGGAACACGCGACCTTCAGGTTGTTCAGCCGCAGCGCCCAGCCGATGCCCATCAGCTCTTCTTCGCGGTCCGGCGTGATGGCATCGAAGGCCTGCGCTGCCGCGACCCACGCCTGCTTCATGGTTTGCAGTTCCTGCCAGGCCTCGGCCAGTCGCGGCGCGGTGGGCGGCGTGGTTCCCGGCTTCTGGCGGGCCTGGCCGCGCACGAAGTTGGCGGCGCGCGCCACTGCGTCGGCCGCGATGCCCCACCACAGCGAAGCCCACAGGATGTGCGAATACGGCACCATGGTGCGAGCCGAGCTGTCGGCGAAGTCATCGGGGACGACCTGTTGCGCATCGCCGGCCGATTCGATCCTGAACCCTGGGCTGCAGGTGCCGCGCATGCCCAGAGTGTCCCAGCTCGTGGTCTGCTCCAACCTGCAGTCTTCACGCCTGACCATCACCAGCACCTGGTCGCTCGCAGCAGCAGAGGCGTCCCTGCGGCAGGTGATGAGGATGGCGTCGGCATGCTCGCAGTAAGAGCCAGTGGTCGCGTCCTTGTTAAGCACGAAGCAGTCGCCGGTTCGCTCCACGGCGCAGATGCTCGAACGCGTATCGCCGAAGGTGCCGACCTCCGAAGTCATCGAGGCAAGGAGGTACTGGTTGCGCACGGTGTCGCGCAACCACGAACGAAAGAACTCGCTTTCCAGACCATGCCTTGCGATGCACGCGAGCTGGCTGTAGTGCATCGCCAACACCATCGCGCTGGAGCCGCAGGCCTGTGCCAGCGTGGAACACAACTGCGCCAGTTCCGTCATGGTGCACCCGGCACCGCCGAGTTCGCGCGGCACGGCGGCGGAGAGCACCCCGGCCCCCCGCAACGCGTCCACTGTCTCGATCGGAAAGCGCGCTTCCTTATCCACCAGGCCCGCATTCGGTGCAGCGATTTCGCCGGCGATCCGCTTGACCGAAGCCAGCAATGAGGCGAAGTTCTGGTCCGAGCGAAGCACAACTGTATCCATGCGACGAATTGTTGCCGCTTCGCGGCGAACGATGTGCACGGGGTGTGTAAGACAACGCCGCGAGCGAGCGCCGGTACCAGCACGAACGCTCCCACGCGCGGCCGATTTTCAGTACAACTGTCCCGTCACACCTCCGACGAAGTCATCCCCATGCTCGCCATGCCCGAACTGCAGCCCCCTGCGCTCGCCCCCCAGGGCATGCGGCTGGGTTTCGACCTTGCCCGGGTCAGTGCGATCACCGAGTCGATGCGCCGCTTTGGCCGACGCTTCACCGACCGCCTCTTCACCGCCGATGAGCTTGACTACGCCGTGTCGAGCCGCGGTCTTTGCGCCGAGCGGCTGGCCGCGCGCTTTGCCGCGAAAGAAGCCACGATCAAGGCCCTGAACCTGCCGGAAACCGGCATCGACTGGCGCGACATCGAAGTCGTGCGCACGGGCGACGGCTCCTGCCGCGTGCAGTTGCACGGCCGCGCAGCGCGAGCCGCCGAAGACATGGGCGTCCAACAACTGGTGCTCAGCCTCAGCCATGACGGCGACTACGCCGGCGCGGTTGTGCAGGTGGTGCTTCGGACGCCGTCATGAACAGCGGGAACCCCCTCGACTCGCGCATTCGCGGGATCCTGCGCGAACACGGTCGCCTCAACGACGACGCGGAACGCATGGATGAGAACACCGACCTCTACCAATCGGGCATGACTTCGCACGCGAGCGTCAACGTGATGCTGGCGCTGGAAGGCACCTTTGACGTGGAGTTTCCAGACCACATGCTCAAGCGCAGCGTGTTCGCGAGCGTGGCTTCCATCCGGCAGGCGCTCACCCAGCTGACCGCAGCGGCGGCGTGAACGCGCAGCCGGTCATCATCGACACGCACGCCGGTGCGTGCACGGGCTGGTTTCACCCTGCTGCCGGCTTCAGCCGCTCGGCGAGTGTGCTGCTGTGTCCGCCACTGGGCTACGAAGAACTTTGTGCCCACGCCGCCTACGCGCAAATCGCAATGTCACTCGCCAGTGCGGGCTTCGATGTGCTGCGGTTCCACTATCACGGCATGGGCGACTCGGCGGGGGGTGATGCCGATCCAAATCGCGTACAGGCCTGGCTGCAGAGCATCGATGGGGCCGCCGAACATCTGCAACAACTCTCCGGTGCGCGGCAGCTCGCCTTCCTTGGGATGCGGCTGGGCGCGACTCTGGCGGTTGAAGCTGCCGTGCGCCGCGGCGGTGTCGACAGTCTGGTGCTATGGGCGCCCTGCGCCACCGGGCGCTCATTCGTGCGCGAGATGCGGGCAGCCAATGCCGGGCGCGCTGCGGATCATGCGGGCGAAGGCGGCCTGGAAGCCTTGGGCAGCTTGTTCACGGCCCAGACGCTGGAGTCGATCTCCCAGCTCGACGCTTCGGGTTCCGGCGCCGCACCCGCGCCCCGTGTACTGGTCATCGGCCGCGACGACCTTCCTGCCGACGGACCCCTGCCTGCGAAGTACCGCGGGCTGGGCGCTGCCGTGACCTGCACACGATGGGCAGGTTATGCGGACATGATGTCCGAACCGCATGAGGCCCGCATCGCACCGGCCGCGCTGGGCGAATTGATCGAGTGGCTGCAGGCGACCCACCCCGAAAAAGAATTGACCGCGCGTGCGGCCGAGGCGCAGAGGCCGTGGCCGCAAGGCTTCACCGCCGGCAGCGTGCATGAGTGTCCGGTGGGCATTCGCTCGCACACGCCCCTCTTCGGCGTCGTCTCGGAGCCTGCCGCGCCCAGTCGCCATGACGAAACCGCGGTGCTGATGCTCAATGTCGGCGGCAATTACCACGTCGGCTGCAACCGCATCTATGTGAAGGCCGCGCGCGAGCTCGCGAACGCTGGCTACCGGGTGTTGCGCTTCGACGTGTCAGGCATCGGCGACAGCCACGACAACCGCGCATCGGTCGGCACCCTGTATCGCCACCAGTCGATGGGCGACGTGAGTGCC
>JBKJOM010000088.1:0-3809 GCA_046595775.1 Ramlibacter sp.
GCAGCCGCGGCACCGCGATCTTCAAGTAGGAGCGGCTTCGGCCGCGATCCCGCACCTGGCGTGTACTCGCGGCCTATCCGAAACCGGGGCTACTCAGAACCCGCGACCCCCGGAAATCAATCCACCAAGGCCGCCCAGCACCGACCCTTCGTCGCGCTTGCCGCCGCGCTGGGACGCCGCGCTGAGCATGCGCCCGGCCAGTCGCGAGAACGGCAGGGACTGGATCCACACCTTGCCCGGCCCGGTCAGCGTCGCCAGGAATACGCCTTCGCCGCCGAACAATGCCGATTTCACGCTGCCCACGCTCTGCAGGTCGAAGTTCACGCCCGAGGTCATCGCCACCACGCAGCCAGTGTCGACGTCGATGCGTTCGCCGGCGGCGAGGTCGCGCTCCACGATGGCTCCGCCCGCATGGATGAACACCAGTCCGTCGCCCTCGAGCTTCTGCATGATGAATCCTTCGCCACCGAACAGCGCGGTCATCACTTTCTTCTGGAAAAACAGGCCGATGCTCACGCCACGCGCGGCGCACAGGAAACTGTCTTTCTGGCAGATGATCTTTCCGCCGTAGTTGCCCAGCGTCATCGGGACGATCGTGCCGGGGTAGGGTGCGGCGAAGGCGACGCGCGCCTTACCGCTTGCACCGCCGTGCGAGAACACGGTGGTGAACAGGCTCTCGCCGGTGATCAGGCGCTTACCCGCGCCGACCAGCTTGTCCATGAATCCGCCAGTACCGGACGAAGCGCTGCCGTCGCCGAATACCGTTTCCATGCTGACGGTCGCGTCCTTGTACATCAGCGTGCCGGCTTCGGCGACCGCGCTCTCGCCCGGATCGAGTTCAATTTCCACGAACTGCATGTCTTCGCCATAGATGCGGTAGTCGATCTGGTCGGCGCGCTGGGCGCTGGCGTTTGGCGGCGCGGGCATGGGTACCGGCATGTTGCCTGCCGCCGATTCCGCACGCAGCTCCGCGCAACTCGCCATCGGGATCCATTCGGCGAAGCCCTGCCGCCAGCAGAAGCCGTTGGGGTCGCGCGCGGCCTGTGCCAAGGCGGCTGCCTGGTCCAGGGGACCGACTTGTTTTCCGTTGTAGCTCAGGTACCACTGGTGCATGACTGTCTCCGTGTCAGGTCGTAGCGGAATGGATGCCGAGCTGCGCGCCGATGCGCGCCCGCGTGGGCGCATCCAGGTTCAGGCCGGCGGCAAGCGTTTCCATGAACTGGTGTTCGCGGGCGTCGTCGATATCGATCGCGATCAAGGCCGCGACATAGACTTCTTCGTTCAATCCGGCCGGCGTCTGTAGTACCAGTTGTTCCAGGCTCAGTGGATTGCGGATTTCCCGATCAAGCGCGTCCAGGTCCTCGCCGGCCACGCCGGCCTCGCGGGCGTGGTCCATCAGTTGCGCTCGCTCGCCGTCGTCGACCCGGCCGTCGGCATGCGCGGCCGCAATCATGGCGCGCAACAGGTGCAGTGAACGCAACTGGTCACGATCGCCCTGGTTGTCGGGCAAAGCCGATGCCGGTCAACCGGGTGGCGGCGGCGGCATGGCCGGCGCGGCAAGGGGCGCGGCGAGGGGCGAAACATTCGCAGGGGTCTGGCCCGATGCCGCCGCGGGCTGCCGGAAATGCTCGTACGCGGCGATCGCCAAGCCCAGCAGTCCCATGCCTACCTTGGCCTCCAAGCCGCCAGGCAAGCCCGTCAGCGAGCCCGAGCGGCGCTTTTGTCGGCGGCTTCCGCCCAGCCCGCCACCGGCGGCCTCACGCAATACCTGCCCCAACAACTTTTGTGCATCAAACATCTTCAATCTCCTGATAACGCTTCCATCATCAGCCAAGTGGCGCGTTTGCCCCTGTGCTTAAGGTCACCCCGCCGTGACCCGGGGCTGTGTCAAAATAGCGAAGTCCCTTCCGGCGCCAGAGTGCAATCCATGCTGATTTTCGAGCAGTCCCAGCCCGGCCGTAAGGCCTCCGCCCAGCTCGCCGCCGCCGTGGCTGCGCCGGCACTGCCGGAACGATTCCTCAGGGACACGCCTGTGGGCCTGCCTGAAGTCTCCGAATTGCAGGCGGTGCGTCACTACACCCAACTGAGCCGCAAGAATTTCTCCATCGACACGAACTTCTATCCACTGGGTTCGTGCACGATGAAATACAACCCCCGCGCCTGCCATTCCATCGCCTTGATGGACGGTTTCGCCGGCCGCCATCCCTACGCGCCGGAATCGCTCAGCCAGGGTTTCCTGGCCTGCATGCACGACTTGCAGGAAATCCTTGCCGACGTGACCGGCATGAAGGGCGGCGTGTCGCTGGCGCCGATGGCCGGTGCGCAGGGCGAGTTCGCCGGCGTGGCGATGATCATGGCGTACCACAAGTCGCGCGGTGACCTGGCCCGCACCGAAATCATCGTGCCCGATGCGGCGCACGGCACCAATCCCGCCACCGCGGTGATGTGCGGTTGCACCGTTCGCGAAATTCCCACCAATGGCGAAGGCGACATCGACGTCGAAGCGTTGAAGGCCGTACTTGGTCCGAAAACTGCCGGCATCATGCTCACCAACCCCAGCACCATTGGCGTGTTCGAGCGTCGGATCGTCGAGATATCGAAACTGGTCCACGAAGCGGGCGGCTTGCTCTACTACGACGGCGCCAACCTCAACGCGATTCTTGGCAAGGTGCGGCCCGGCGACATGGGCTTCGATGCCATCCACATGAACCTGCACAAGACCTTCTCCACGCCGCATGGCGGCGGAGGCCCGGGCGCGGGCGCGGTCGGCGTCAGCGAGCGCCTGAAGCCGTTCCTGCCGGTGCCGCTGGTGGTCAAGGACGGCGAGACCTTCAGGCAGGCCAGCTACGCGGAATGTCCGCAGACGATCGGCCAACTGTCGGCGTTCGGCGGCAACGCAGGCGTGCTGATCCGCGCCTATGTCTACGCGCGCCTGCTCGGCCGCCAGGGTATGCGTCGTGTTGGCGAATACGCCACCTTGAATGCCAACTACCTGGCCGCGCGCCTGCGCAACAAGGGTTTCGACCTGGCCTATCCGAAGCGCCGCGCCTCGCACGAATTCATCGTCACCGTGCAGCGCCAGAAGAAGGACAACGGCATTACCGCGCTGGACTTCTCCAAGTCGCTGCTCGATTACGGCATCCATGCGCCAACCAATTATTTTCCGCTGCTGGTGCCCGAATGCCTGTTGATCGAGCCGACCGAGACTGAAAGCAAGGACGTGCTGGACCGGTTTGTCGAGGTCATGGGCGAGCTGCTCGAGAAGTCGCGCAACGATCCAGCGTGGATGAAGTCGGCGCCCTACACCACGCCCGTGCGCCGCCTGGATGACGTCAAGGCCGCCAAGGACCTCGACCTGTCCTACATTCCCACGCCGCACCCGCATGAGTCCGCTCCCGAGGACTTGACCGTTGGCGAGCCGTCGCACATCTGATGGCCGACAGCTCAGGTAGCCACGCACCGCGCAGCCCGTTCCGGGCCTGGCAGGCATTCCTGTGGTCCATGAAGGGCCTGCGTGCGACCTGGGCGGTCGAATCCTCATTCCGCCTGGAAGTCTATTTATTCGTCTTGCTGGCGCCACTGGCCGCATGGCTGGGCGAGTCCGGCGTCGAGCGCGCCATCCTGATCGGTTCGATGGTGCTGGTGCTGGTGGTGGAAGTGCTGAACTCCGCGCTGGAAGCGGTGGTTGACCGATGGGGGCCTGAACACAACGAGCTCGCCGGCCGCGCCAAGGACATGGGTTCAGCGGCTGTTTTCCTCTCGGACGTTAACGTTTTGATTTGCTGGGGATTCCTGCTCATCCCACGGCT
>JBKJOM010000131.1:0-12007 GCA_046595775.1 Ramlibacter sp.
CCGCCTGCGCGGCGTGGGTGATCGCGGCCTGGATGTCCTGCAACACGCCGGGCGCAGGAAGTGCGTCGACCGCTGTCTTGAGCGCGAAACCCGCGTTCATGTCTTCGGTGGTGTAGCCCAGTTCGACATCGGGCTTGACACGATGAAAGGTGGAAGGCGAGACCGCCAGGTAACCCTGCGCGGCGTAGCCGTCGGCAACCGAGCGGATGTGCGAGTTCACGCCGAAGATCTCTGGAATGACCACCACGCCGCCCTTCGGCTTGCCCGCTGGTTGTGCGACGTAAGCCGGAATGCGCTGGCCGTCGGCGGAATGCAGGTCGATGAATTGGCCCATGCGATTCTCCTTGTGTGATGCGCGCGGCGAAGCCGTGCCGGGGGCGTAGCTTCGCCCACCGCGGGCCGCCCCGTCAAGCCGGCGCCCGTTTTTGCTGTAATGAGGGCACAACGACGAAGGAGAAGACCTTGGATGAAGTCCTGCTCGTGACGGGCGGCAGCCGGGGCATCGGCGCGGCCACCGCATTGCTGGCCGCGAAACGCGGCTACGCGGTCGCGGTGAACTACACGGCACACCGCGAGGCGGCCGATGAGGTGGTCGCGGCGATCCATGCCCAGGGGGGTCGTGCGTTGGCGGTCCAGGCCGACGTCGCGCACGAGGACCAGGTGCTGGCGATGTTCCAGCGGGTCGACCAGGAACTGGGACGCCTCACGGCCCTGGTCAACAACGCCGGCGTGGTCGACGTTCCCTCCCGGGTCGATGGGATGAGCGTGCAGCGCCTGAAGCGCATGTTCGACATCAACGTGCTCGGCTCCATCGTCTGCGCCCGGGAAGCGATCAAGCGCATGAGCACGCGGCATGGCGGCAGTGGCGGCGCCATCGTCAATGTCTCGAGCGCGGCGTCGCGGCTGGGCGCGCCCGGCCAATACGTCGACTACGCAGCAGCCAAGGGCGCGATTGATTCATTCACCATCGGGCTGGCCAAGGAGGTTGCCGCCGAAGGAATCCGCGTCAACGCTGTACGGCCGGGCCTCATCGAAACAGACATCCACGCTTCCGGCGGCATCCCGGATCGGGTGAAGCAACTGCAGCACCAGGTGCCCATGCAGCGCGGCGGCAGCGCCGAGGAAGTCGCCCAGGCGATCGTCTGGCTGCTCTCGCCCGAGGCAAGCTACACCACCATGTCCCTCGTTGAAGTCTCCGGAGGCCGCTGATGAGCAACATCACCTACTACTGGGAAGACCTTCTGCCCGGCACCGTGCGCGACCTGGGCAAGGTGACCGTGACGGCACTGGAGATCAAGGAGTTTGCCGAGCAGTTCGATCCGCAACCTTTCCATGTGGACGAACTCGCCGGGCGGCGCTCGATCTTTGGCAATCTCTGTGCGAGCGGCTGGCACACCTGCGCGATGGCCATGCGGCTGACCGTGGACAACTTCCTGCGCGAGAGCTCCAGCATGGGTTCGCCGGGACTGGAAAGCCTGCGTTGGTTGAAGCCCGTGTATCCCGACGACACACTGAGCCTCACGTACACCATCACCGAGTCGCGCCCGCTGCGAAAGCGAACCAACGCCGGCCTGGTCCGCTCCAAGTGGGAGATGTGCAACCAGAACGGCGAGAAGGTGATGGAGATGGAGGGCTACGGCATGTTCCGCCGCCGCCACCCGGCCACGGCCGAGGAGATCGCGCAGCTCGAAGCCACGCGCGAATAGTGTTGCGATAGCGGCACAATGGACTTCATCAAGCCCCTGGTCACGCTGTTGGCGGTGGTCAACCCATTGGCCATCGTGCCTTTCTTCATCCACTACACGCAGGGCTTCTCGCGCGCCCAGCGGCACCGAACGATCGTGACGGCTTCGTTCACCGCCTTCCTCGTGATCGCGACCAGCGCGTTGCTGGGCCTGCAGATCCTGGAGTTCTTCGGCATCTCGCTGGCGAGCTTCCAGGTCGGCGGCGGCATGTTGCTGCTGATCAGCTCGATGAACATGTTGAACGCGCAACCGGCCGAGGCCAAGCCGCAAACCAATGAGCTGGAAGAAGGCGCGCAGAAGGCCGCCATGGGCGCGAGCATCGCGGTGGTGCCGCTCACGATCCCGCTGCTGACCGGGCCCGCCACGATGTCCACGGTGGTGATCTACGCGGAGCGGGCGCAGACCTGGTTGCAGATGTCGGCGCTGGTCGGCTACGGCGTGGTGATCGGCCTGGCAACGGCCGTGAGTTTCGCCCTGGCCGACCCGATCGCACGGGTGCTGGGCAAGACCGGGATCAATGTGATGACCCGCTTGATGGGCCTGATCCTGGCGGCGCTGGCCGTCGAAGTGATGGCTGTCGGCCTGGTCAAGCTGTTCCCGGGCCTGGCTCACTGATGGGCGTCATCGGCTTTTTCTGCAGGGCCTTCACCAGCTGGCTGCTGGTGTTGCGAAGGCGCTGGGCCAGCAATTGCGTGAGCTTGACCAGCAGTTTCGCGCCCACGCCGGGGTGATGGGCGATCAGGCTGCTGACTGACGCGCGGCTCAGTACCGCAGCCTCGACCACACTCAGCGCCCAGCAACTGGCATAGCGGGGCTCGCCGTCCAGCATCGACATCTCACCGATCACGGCGCCCTCCTTGATCACTGCCAGTCGCGTGATCGGGCTGGCCTCCAGCGAGTCGCTGTCGGCACCGATCTTGCGCTTGCCCACGTCCACCGTGCCGGAGAGCAACATCATCATCCAGTCGTTCGCCTCGCCCTCGGTGATCAGCAGCTGGCCCGGTTGCGCGCGGATCTTGACCATGCTCACACCCAGCAAGTCGGCTTCGGGGGGCGTGAAGTCGCGCAGCAGCGGCGACAGCAGCAACAGCTCCGGCATGTTCGACAGGCCTTCGCACGGGCCCAGCACTTCGAGTCCACGCGACTTCAGGTGCTCCTCGAGGGCGACGTTGCTGGCAGCGGCGTGGTTCGGCATCGCGTCAGCGCTGCTGCGCCAGCCATTGGCGGATTTCCTCGGCGGCCGCATCGGCCGCGGCCGCGAGGCTCCGCACGCCCCCCGGTGCATCCGCGGTGGGCGCCGCCTTTCGGGCCACGATGCTGCGCTGCGCGATCAGGCGCTCGCCCGCCGGTGTGTTTTCCAGCAGCGTGGCGCGCAGGCGCAGCACGCCCGTGCTTTGCACCGGCGACTCGAAGTGATGCGAGAACTCCTCCAGGTCGATGCGCAACACGCGGGGCATCACGCCACCGGTGCGCGCCAACGCGGCGCTTTCGCTCAGGTCCAGCACCGGGCGATCACGGCCGATCTGCTCGCGCAGGCGCTGGCGAATGAGCTGCGGCGGCGGCGCCACCCAGCGCGATTGCGAATACGGCCGCAACTGGTGCTCGTCGGCATAGTTCAACCGGTACAGCAGCGCCGAATTTTCCAGCGACCCGGAGGCTTCGATGTCGGCGAGCACGATCGGCGGCAGCGTGGCACCGGCAGTGGAGGAAACCAGCGGCCCGGGCCCGAGGTCATACAACGTGGAACGCACCGGTTTGTCCGGCACGGCGGCGCAACCGGCGAGGGCAAGAAGGGCGATCGATGCGCCAAGGCGAAGGGTGATGCGCATCATTTGCCTGCTCCCAGAGGTGCGAAGCCCGACTCGCCCGGGCCGGGCGCGACCGTCCCGTTGCCGTAGATCAGCGATTGGGGGTTGTCGCCGATGTTGTTCGCGGTGCGCCCGAGCTGCCGCGCGGCACGTGAGGCGTCCTCGGTCACACGGTTGATGCGCGGCAACGTGGCAGCGTTGAAGGAATCGGCGGCGTGCGAAAGCGATTGCGTGCCCTCGGCCAGCCGGTCAAGCGGACCGTCCTTGTCGTTGAGCCGGCGGGCGGTGCGTCCGAAGTCGTCCGAAGTGCCGCGCACCGAGCGCAAGGTCTGCGCCGCCTCGGCCAGCGCGGGATCGACCCGCTTTTCCACGGTGCTGTTCATGCGCTGGGCCAGCTGGCTCGCGTCAGCGGCCGCCTGCCCTAGATTTTCCATCGTGGTGGCGAAGCGCCGCTGGTTCGCGTCGCCGAGCCACTGGTCAAGCTTGATGGTGATCTGCTCGGCCTTGTCCAGAATCACTTCGCCCTTGTCGGCGAGCTTTTGCAGCAGCCCCGGCTTGAGGGGAATGCGCGGTGGATGGCCATCCTGGGCCACCAGCGGCGACGCGGGCTTGCCGGTGTCGTCGAGTTGCACGAACGCCAGACCGGTCACACCCTGGAAGCCCAGCGTGGCAAAGGTGTCGCCGGTCACCGGCGCTTCGTGGTCCACCTCGAGGCGGATCAACACGTTGCCCGGGACCTTCGGGTCGAAGCCGATATCCGCCACCTTGCCGACGTCCACGCCGCGATAGCGCACCGCTGCCTGCGACTGCAGGCCGGTGACCGTCGTGCGCGTCGAAATCTCATACGCGTCGCGCTGGCCAGTGTCGCGCGTGAGCCAGCCGGCCAGGACCAGCAACAGGGCCGTCACCACCAGCACGAAGATGCCGGCGGCCAGGGCGTGAGCTTTGTTTTCCATAGAGTGAGCCCTTTCTACACTGCGAAGGGATATTCGCGCAACAGCTCCATTGCGCGCTGGCCCCGTTCGCCCAGGAAGAAATCGTGGATGAAGGGGTGCTGGAAGGCGATCACGTCCTTCGGTGCGGCGGCGATGATCACCTTCTTGTCGGCCAGCACCGCAATGCGGGTGGACAGCTCGAACAGCGTGTCGAGGTCGTGCGTGACCATGATCACGGTCAGCTCCATGTCCCGATGCAGGGAGCGCAGCAGCGTGACGAAGCCATCGGAGCTGTCCGGGTCCAGCCCGGCGGTGGGCTCATCCAGCAGCAGCAGCGGCGGGTCCATGATCAGCGCCCTGGCCAGCGCCGCGCGCTTGATCATGCCGCCCGACAGGTCCGACGGCATCTTGTCGGCATCTTCGGGCTTGAGGCCCACCATCTGCAGCTTGACCATCGCGGCCTCACGGACCAACTCCTGCGGCAGGTCCTTGAATTCGCGCAGCGGGAAGGCGATGTTCTCCAGCAGGCTGAAGGCCGAGAAGAGCGCGCCATGCTGGAACAACATGCCGATGCGGCTGGCCGCGCCCTTGCGGCCGACTTGCTCCACCGGCCGGCCCAGCACGCGGATCTCGCCACGCGCCGGCGTCTCCAGGCCCAGGATCTGGCGCAGCAGCACGGTCTTGCCCGTGCCCGAACCGCCGACGATGGACAGCACCTCGCCGCGCTGCACCGTGAGGTCCAGGTTCTGGTGGATGACGTAGGTGCGCTCCGGTGTGTCGAACTGGCTCCAGAGCTTGCGGATTTCCACCATCGGCTGGTCACCCTGCGGCAGCGGCGCCGTAATGTCTGCGGGCGAGTTCATATGCCGACGTCCTTGAACAGCACCGCGAACAGCGCATCGACGAGGATGACGATGGTGATCGATGTCACCACCGAAGCCGTCGTGCCTTCACCCAGGCTCTGCGTGTTGGGTTCGACCCGCAGCCCGAAGTGGCAGCCGACCAGCGCGATCAGCAAGCCAAAGACCACCGACTTGCCGCAGGCCAGGCCCAGGTTGCCGATCTGCACCGCCTGTGGCAGCGCGTCAAGGAAGAAGCGCGGCGTGATCCCCAGCGATACATCGGCCGCCAACATGCCCCCGGCCAGCGCGGCCAGCGTGGTCCAGACGCTGATGAGCGGCATGGCCAGCGCCAGTGCCAGCGCGCGTGGCATCACCAGGCGAAAGCTGTGGGAGATGCCCATCACCCGCATGGCATCGAGCTCCTCGTTCACGCGCATCACGCCGATCTGGGCCGTGATCGATGAGCCCGACCGGCCGGCGATCAGGATCGCGGCGAGCATCGGTCCGAGTTCGCGGATGAGGGCGACGCCCAGGATGTTGACGATATAGGCGTCGGCGCCGAACTGACGCAGCTGCTGCGAGGTCAGGTAGGCCAGCACCACGCCGATCAGGAACCCGACCAGCGCCGTGATCGGCAGTGATGTCGCGCCGATCCGGTAGACGTGGCCGGAGAAATCGCGCCAAGGCCCTTCGTGCGGCGCCCTCACGAGACGGCCGATGTTGAGTGCCAGCTGGCCGACGAGGCGGACAAATGCCTTGAGGTGATCACCCACCTGCAGCACCAGCTCGCCGAAACCCAGGTAATAGGACAGCAGGCCCCGCCGCGGACGCACTGGTGGCGGGACGGTGAACTGCGCCACGCGCTTGAGCACGGCACGTTGGGCGGGCGTGGCCTGCAGGCGTTCCGGCCACTTCCTGCCCCATTGGTTCCAGAGCAGTTGCGCACCCAGGTGGTCGAGATGCTCGGCCTGCGTGAGGTCCCAGCCGGTGGCCTTGACGGAAGCCAGCTCGGCACGCAGGCGCGGGAGCAACAGGGGTTCGGCCAGTTGGCGGGCGGTCCACGGACCGAGCACGCGCATCCAGTCTCCATCCGCCGCGGTCTGCGGCTCGATCCGGGGTAGGGGCTCGGGCATGGCTGGGTGGCGGCTTGGGAAGCCCGCATCCTACCTGTTGGCTCCGCTGTCTGGCGAGCCCGCGACTGGATGCGCCTGCGGCGGCGGTATAAAGCAGCTTGCATCTGCTACCTGGAGGAGGCGCCGTGAGCGAAACCATCCCCGAGCTGGGCATCGAGGCCCGCGGCCCCGTGCTGTGGCTCACGATCCAGCGCGAGGAGCGCCGCAACGCCTTGAGCCATGCGGTGCTGACTCGCATGGCCGGCGCCATCGAAGAGGCCCAGTCCGATCGCTCGCTGCGCGCCATCGTGGTCACGGGTGCCGGCACCAAGGCGTTTTGCGCTGGTGCCGACCTGCAATCGGCCAAGGCCTTTACGCTGGACTATTCCGAACCCCACGGACACCTGGCGCAACTGTTGCGGCGCGCGAAGGCGAGCAACGTCCCGCTGATCGCCCGCGTCAACGGCGCATGCATGGCAGGCGGCATGGGCCTGCTGGCGATGTGCGACCTGGCAGTGGCCGCGAGGCACGCGGTGTTCGGGCTCCCGGAAGTGAAGGTGGGCGTGTTCCCGGCCCAGGTGCTGGCGGTGCTTCAGCACCAGGTGCCGCGCCGCAAGCTCGCCGAGTTGTGCATCACGGGTGAACCCATCACTTCCGCGCAGGCGCTTGATTGGGGCCTGGTCAACTATGTCGACGACGATGTCGACACGCGGCTCGACTGGCTGCTGGCTCGAATCCTGGACAAGTCACCAGCG
The DNA here is from genome assembly GCA_046595775.1 of Ramlibacter sp. Taxonomy (GTDB): domain Bacteria; phylum Pseudomonadota; class Gammaproteobacteria; order Burkholderiales; family Burkholderiaceae_C; genus Ramlibacter. The sequence goes on from JBKJOM010000131.1 coordinate 7,198, forward strand.
GCCATCCGCCGCGGCCTGTACACCTTGAAGAAGATCGAGGCGATGCCTTTCGAGGAAGCCATGTCCTTCACTGAAAGCCAGATCGCCCTGTTCACCCTGACCGAAGACGCCAAGGAGGGACAGGCCGCCTTCCAGCAGAAGCGCACGCCGCAGTGGAAGGGCCAATGAGCAAGACTGTCCGCATCGGTGGCGCCTCGGGCTTCTGGGGCGACAGCAGCGTGGCCGCGCCGCAACTGGTGCACCACGGCCAGGTGGACTACCTGGTCTTCGATTACCTCGCCGAGCTCACGATGTCGATCCTGGCGGCCGCACGCGCGAAGGACCCGCAACTCGGCTACGCCACCGACTTCGTGTCGGTGGCGATGAAGTCCGTCCTGAAGGACATCGTCGTGCAAGGCATCCGCGTGATCAGCAACGCAGGCGGCGTCAATCCGCAGGCATGTGCGGATGCGCTCGCCGCGCTCGCCGCCGAACAGGGCGTCGCGCTGAAAATCGCCATCGTGCAGGGCGATGACGTGATGCCACTGCTGCCGCAACTTCGCGCGGACGGCGTGCGCGAGCTGCAAGCAGGCACGCCGCTGCCCGCGAAGCTGCTGACCGCGAATGCCTACCTGGGCGCATTGCCGATCAAACAGGCGCTCGATGCCGGCGCGCAAGTAGTGATCACGGGCCGCTGCGTCGACAGCGCCGTGACGCTGGGTGCGCTGATGCACGAGTTCGGCTGGGCGGCCGACGACTGGAACCCCCTTGCGCACGGCAGTCTTGCCGGCCACATCATCGAGTGCGGCTGCCAGGCGACGGGTGGCCTGCACACCGACTGGGAAGATGTCCCCGACTGGCCGCACATCGGTTATCCGGTGATCGAGTGCTCGGCCGACGGCAGTTTCGTCGTGACCAAGCCCGAGGGCACCGGCGGCCTGGTGAACACCGCGGTCATCTGCGAACAGATGCTTTATGAGATCGGCGATCCACGCCGCTACCTGTTGCCCGACGTCACCTGCGATTTCAGCCAGGTGACGGTGGCGCAATCTGGGAGCAACCGGGTCCAGGTGCGTGGCGCGCGCGGGTTGCCGCCCCCACCGTCGTACAAGGTCAGCTCCACCTACGTCGACGGCTTCCGCTGCACGGCGCAATTGACCATCGTTGGCATCGACGCTGTTCGCAAGGCGAAGCGGACCGGCCAAGCGATCCTGGAGCGAACGCGCGAAATCTTCGCAACGATGGGGCTGGCCGATTTCAGTCGCACGCTGGTTGAAGTGCTGGGCTCCGAGCAAGGCAACTTCGGTCCCCATGCGCAACACGCCGCAACGCGAGAGGCGGTATTGCGCGTCGCCGTGATGCATCCGCAGAAGGCGGCGCTGGAAATCTTCGCGCGCGAGATCGCACCTGCGGGCACCTCGTGGTCGCCGGGTACGACCGGTGCCGACGGGCGGCCCAAACCCTCGCCGGCGATCAAGCAGTTTGCGTTCCTGCTCGACAAGAAGTTGCTGCACCCGGAAGTGGTGATCGCGGGCGAACGCGTCGCAGTCGCGGTTCCCCATGGCCAGTCGGATGTGCCATGGCCCGATGATGTTTCACCTGCCAGTGAGCAGTCGATCGCTGGCGCACCAACGGACATGAAAATCGTTCCGCTGCTCTGCCTGGCCTGGGCGCGCAGCGGCGACAAGGGCGACAGCAGCAACATCGGCGTGATCGCGCGCGAGCCACAGTGGCTGCCACTCTTGCGCGATCAACTGACGCCAGAACGTGTCGCGCAATGGTTGGCGCATCTGGTCAAGGGGAGCGTAACGCGCTTCGACCTGCCCGGCATCCACGCCATGAACTTCCTGTGCACGCAGGCCCTGGACGGCGGCGGCATGGCGTCCTTGCGCAACGACCCGCTGGGCAAGGGCATGGCCCAAATCCTGTTGACGATGCCGGTGCATGTGCCGGCGGATTGGTCGATCTAGGCGCTCTCTGAAGACGGACTTCCGTACGCAGAAGTCGCAAAGGTTTCGCAGAAGACGCAGAAGGACTCCCTGAGATTAGAGCGCAAACCCCGTCGCAAGCGAGCGCTTCATGTGATCGACGAAGCACTGCACCGCGCGCGGCACTTGCGGTGACCAGGGCCGGATCGCGTAGAGCCGCTCACCGAAGAAGCCGCGCGGCTGCCACTGCGGCAGCACGCGAACCAGTTGGCGCGCACCCATGTGACCGGCGGCGCTGAAGTCGGGCAGGAGGCCGATCCCCGCGCCGCCAAGCACCGCCTCGCGCAACACCTCGCTGTTGTTCGCCCGCAAGGGGCCGCTCACGGCGACGACGGCACGCTCGGCCTTGCGCGATCGTTCCTTGTCGAACGTCCAGTTCTGGCCTGCCGCATCGCGCAAGTAGGTCAGGCACTGGTGCGACGCGAGCTCGGACGGATGGGAAGGACGTCCGTTGCAGCGCAGGTAATCGCTGCTGGCCACAAGCACCGAGCGGCTCGGGCACAGCACCCAGGCCACATACGTGTCCGGCGGCGCCTGCGTGTGGCGTATCGCGAGGTCGAAGCCTTCCTGCGCGAGGTTCACGAAACGGTCCGTGAGATCTAGCTCCAGTCGGATGTCCGGGTACTGGCGCAGGAACACCGGCAAGGTGGCCGCGATGTGCTGGCGGCCCAGTGCAACCGGGGCAGTGACGCGGACCAGGCCGCGCGGCGTGCCGGCCAGGTCCTTCACCGAGCGAAAGCTGTGCTCGATGCGGGTGAAGGCGTCGTGCGTCTCGTCGGTCAGCTGCTGGCCCGCTGCCGTGAGTCCCACCGAGCGCGTGGTGCGCCTCACCAGCGGCACGCCGGCGGCGCGCTCGAGTTCGGCGATGCGCATGCTCACCGAAGCCTTGGAGATGCCGAGCCGACGGGCGGCCTGGGTGTAACTGCGCGTCTGCGCCAGCACCGTGAGCAGGTGCAGGTCGGAGAACACCGGAGCGCTGGGGACACTCATGGACAGATGGTCTCATTGTTCAGCAAAGTGAACAATTAAATCAGGATTGCGCTATTTTCAAAGCCCGGGGCCGCGCATAGACTGGGACGCCGCCTGGTCTCACCGAAAGCCCATCCATGAACACCCCCGAGAAGTCTTCCCCCACCGCCGGCATCGCCTCCATCGAGCACTGGATTTCCGGGCGCATCGTCCCAGGACAAAGTGGCCGCAATGCGGACGTGTTCAACCCCGCCACGGGTTCCGTCAGCGGGCGCGTCGCGCTTGCCAACGCGGGTGAAGTCGCCGCCGCCGTGGCGAGCGCGCAGGCCGCTTTCCCGGCCTGGGCCGACACGCCGCCGATCCGCCGCGCGCGGGTGATGTTCAGGTTCCTCGAGCTGATGAACAAGCACCGCGACGATCTTGCGCGCGCCATCACCGCCGAACACGGCAAGGTCTTCACCGACGCGGTGGGCGAAGTCACTCGCGGCATCGACATCGTCGAGTTCGCCTGCGGCATCCCGCAGCTGCTCAAGGGCGACTACACCGACCAGGTATCCACCGGCATCGACAACTGGACGATGCGCCAGCCGCTCGGTGTCGTCGCCGGCATCACGCCGTTCAACTTCCCGGTGATGGTGCCCATGTGGATGTACCCGGTGGCCATCGCCGCGGGCAACAGTTTCATCCTCAAGCCCAGCCCGCTCGACCCTACGCCCTCCATCCTGATGGCGCAGCTGTTGAAGGAGGCCGGACTGCCCGATGGCGTCTTCAACGTGGTTCAGGGCGACAAGGACGCGGTCGATGCCCTGCTCGAGCACCCGGACGTGAAGGCGTTGTCCTTCGTCGGCTCCACTGCCATCGCGCAGAAGATCTACGAGACCGGCGCGCGCCACGGCAAGCGCGTGCAGGCGCTGGGCGGTGCGAAGAACCACATGGTCGTCATGCCCGATGCCGACATGGACCAGGCTGTGGATGCACTGATCGGCTCGGCGTTCGGCTCGGCCGGCGAGCGTTGCATGGCGATCTCCCTCGGCGTGCTGGTGGGCGAGGCGGCCGACAGGATCATGCCGATGCTGCAGAAGCGCACGCAGGAGCTCAAGATCATGAACGGCGTCGAGCTCGAGGCGGAGATGGGCCCGATCGTCAGCAGCGCAGCACACCAGCGCATCACGGGCTACATCGGCCACGGCGAGACCGAAGGCGCGAAACTGCTGGTCGATGGCCGCAAGTTCCAGGCCGCGAAGGCCGGTGCCGGTTGCGACAACGGCTTCTGGATCGGCGGAACGCTGTTTGACAACGTCACGCCCGACATGAAAATCTACAGGGAAGAGATCTTCGGACCCGTGCTCGGTTGTGTTCGCGTGAAAGACCTGAAGGAAGCGACCGACCTGATCAACTCCCACGAATACGGCAACGGTGTCTGCTGCTTCACGCGCGACGGCAACGTGGCGCGCGAGTTCTCGCGCCGGGTGCAGGTGGGCATGGTGGGAATCAACGTGCCGATCCCGGTGCCGATGGCCTGGCACGGCTTCGGCGGCTGGAAGAAGAGCCTGTTCGGCGACATGCACGCCTACGGCGAAGAGGGCGTGCGCTTCTACACCCGGCAAAAAAGCGTGATGCAGCGCTGGCCCGACAGCATTGCCAAGGGCGCGGAGTTCAACTTCCCCAACGCCAGGTAAGCCTCAGCCGTGGCCAGCATGCGCCGCCGCCAGCTGCTGGCCGCTGCCGGCGCGCCCTTCATCACCTTGATCCCGGGCCTGGCGCGGGCGGAGAACCCGATGTTCAGCGATGCCGACCTGGCCCACGCCGCCCGCCTGCGTGACCGCGCGCTGCAAGACACCGGCGCGCTGGCGATGGTGAAGGGCCTGGCGCAA
>JBKJOM010000192.1:0-4146 GCA_046595775.1 Ramlibacter sp.
CCGGTATCGAGCCGCACCGAGCTTGCCATTGGCCCCGAAGAGCTTGTCGCGTACCACCAGTCCGTTGGCCGCGAGCGTGATGGCCTGCCGTTCGACATCGATGGCGTGGTCTACAAGGTCAATAGCCTGGCGCTGCAAAGGCAGATGGGCTTCGTGAGCCGTGAGCCGCGATGGGCCGTCGCGCACAAGTACCCGGCCCAGGAACAACTGACGACGGTGCAGGACATCGATGTGCAGGTGGGCCGCACCGGCAAGCTCACGCCGGTGGCCAAGCTGGCGCCGGTTTTCGTGGGTGGTGTGACGGTGACCAACGCCACGCTGCACAACGAGGACGAAGTGCATCGCAAGGACGTGCGCATCGGTGACACGGTGATCGTGCGGCGCGCGGGCGACGTGATTCCTGAGGTAGTGGCCGTACTGCCTGACAAGCGCGTCCCCGGCGCACCCGAATTCCGGATGCCGGCGAAGTGCCCCGTCTGCGGCTCGGACGCGGTGCGCGAAGAAGGCGAAGCCAATCATCGTTGCACAGGCGGCCTGTTCTGCGGCGCGCAGCGCAAGCAGGCGATCCTGCACTTTGCGCAGCGGCGAGCGCTCGACATCGAGGGCCTGGGCGAGAAACTGGTGGACCAGATGGTCGAGGCCGGCATCATCAAGACCTTGCCCGACCTGTACCGCATCGGGCTGGCTGGGCTCGTCGCGCTCGACCGCATGGGTGAGAAGTCGGCGCAGAACGTTCTGGTGGCGCTGGACAAATCCAGGCAGACCACTTTGCAGCGTTTCCTCTACGGCCTGGGCATCCGCCACGTCGGTGAAGCGACAGCGAAAGACTTCGCCAGGCACTTCGGCAAGCTCGACGCGATCATGGATGCGAGCGTGGAGCAGTTGCTGGAGGTGTCCGATGTCGGCCCGGTGGTGGCCGAGAGCATCCACACTTTCTTCATGCAGCCGCACAACCGTGAAGTGGTGGAACAGTTGCGTGTGTGCGGCGTGACTTGGGAGGAGGGCGAGCCGGCGGCCCGTGCACCCAAGCCCTTGACGGGCAAGACCGTGGTCCTCACCGGCACGCTGCCGACGCTGTCGCGCGATGAAGCCAGGGACCTGCTCGAAGCCGCGGGCGCCAAGGTGGCCGGCTCGGTGAGCAAAAAAACCGACTATGTGGTGGCCGGCGCCGAGGCTGGCAGCAAACTCGACAAGGCGCGGGAGATGGGTGTGCCGGTGCTGGACGAAGACGGCCTGCGCGCGCTGCTGGGCGGGTAGGCTTCTTCGGCCGGCGACGCTTCGTTTCTTCGGTACGATGCGGACTCATCCTCCGTCCCGTTCCATGGCCGTTCACGAAATCCTCAAGATGGGCGACCCGCGCCTGCTGCGCGTGGCGCAACCCATCACTCAATTTGACAGCGACGAGATCCACATGCTCGTCGCGGACATGTTTGACACCATGCGCGCGGCCAACGGCGCGGGCCTGGCCGCGCCGCAGATTGGCGTGGACCTGCAACTGGTGATCTTCGGCACCGATGCGCCTAACCCCCGCTACCCCGATGCGCCCGTGGTCCCGCGCACCGTGTTGCTCAACCCCGTGATCACGCCGATCGGCCAGGAAGAGGTCTCGGATTGGGAAGGGTGCCTGTCGGTGCCCGGGCTGCGCGGTGTGGTCCCGCGATGGTCGAAGATCCGCTATACCGGTTTCGATCCCTATGGCGACCCCATCGACCGAACGGTGGACGGCTTCCACGCCCGCGTGGTGCAACACGAGTGTGATCACCTGGCCGGCAAGCTCTACCCGATGCGGGTGCGCGACTTCAGGCTGTTTGGCTACACCGACGTGCTGTTTCCCGGCATCGCCGCCGCGGAAGACGACTAGCCCCGCATGCGTATCGTTTACCTGAGCTGGCCGGCCCACGAAATTTCCGGGGGCATCAAGGCCAGTTTCCAGCACGTCCAGCTGCTGCTGGAAGCCGGCATCGACGCCGCGGTCGCCACGCCGGACGGCAAGCCGCCGGGCTGGTTCGTGAGCACGGCCCCTGTACTCACACTCGAAGACATCCGCGATGGCGACGTGCTGGTGTTTCCGGAAAACCACCTGGCGATGCTGCAGGCGATGGCGCCACGCAGCAATCCGAAAATCGTGTTCTGCCAGAACTGCTCGCTGATCTTTCGCGGCGTCGTGCCCGGCAATTCGTACTCGACATTCGGCGTTACGCACCTGTTGTGCCCCAGCCAACAGGTGATGCAGTACGGCCGGCAGCGCTTTCCCGACCTGAAGCTCGGCTACGCGCCGTTCTACCTGGATCTGTCGCTCTTCGCGCCGTCGCCAGCCCGCAAGCTGCGGATCGCAGCCGTTCCGCGCAAGCGTCTCGTGGAGTACGGGGCCATCCTTGACATGTTCCGCGCGGTGTATCCGCGCTTCGGCCAGATCGAGTGGGTGTATCTGGAAGACGCGACGGAAGCTCAGGTGGCGCAGGTGCTGTCCGAATCGGCCGTGTTCCTCTCGCTCGCAAGGCTCGAGGCGCATGGCATGACCAAGCTCGAAGCGATGGCTTGTGGCTGCATCGTCGCGGGCTTTACCGGCGTGGTGGGCGGCAGCGATTCGTCCACCGCGGCCAATGGGTTCTGGGCGCCAGAGGACGATATCGTCACCTGCGTCGACCAGCTCGCTGCCGCGGTTCAACTGGCCGTCGATGGTGGACCGGCGTACCTCGCCATGCTGGAGGCGGGCCGCAAGTCGGCCTGGGTCTACCGGCGGGAAGAAGCAGCGCGCCTGTTGGTCGACTTCTGGCGCGGCGCCCTGGCAGAACTGGTCCGGGCACCGGTAGGTTGAGCGCGATGCCACGCATTGCCTACGTCTGCGCATCGGCCGAACCCATCACGGGGGGCATCAAGGCGGCCTTCCAGCACGTCGAGATGCTCGTGGACGGCGGGCTCGACGCGGTAGTGGCCACGCCTGACGCCCAGCCTCCCCATTGGTTCGGAACGCGCGCGCCACTGATCTCGCACAGTGATTTGCGTGCCGACGACGTGCTGGTGTTGCCCGAAAACCTCCACGGCATCATCACATCGGTAGCCAACTCGCCGAACCCGAAGGTGGTGTTCTGCCAGAACCCGGCCTTCGTCTACCAGGGCCTGGGGCCGCTGGCTTCCTATGCCGAGATCGGCGCAACCCACATCCTTTGCCCGAGCTACACCGTCATGCGCTACTGCAGGCGGCGTTTCCCCGAGCTGGCACTGGGCTACACGCCTTACTTTGTCGACCACGAAGTATTCACGCCCGCCCCCCGCAAGCAGTTGCGCATCGCCGCCATTCCTCGCAAGCGCATGGTCGAATACGGCACTGTCTACGACCTGTTCCGGTCCTGTTACCCGCAGTTGTCGCATGTGGAATGGGTCTTCATCGAACAGGCGACGGAAGCGCAGGTGGCACAGGCGATGGGCGAGTCGGCTGTGTTCCTGTCGATGGCACGGCTCGAAGCGCACGGCATGACCGCGCTGGAGGCGATGGCAAGCGGCTGCATCGTGGCGGGATTCACCGGTGTGCCGGGCGGTTGTGATTCTTCGACCGCCGCCAATGGCCTGTGGGCCCCCGAAGACGACGTCGTGACCTGCACGGATCAACTGGCCCGCGCGGTGCAAATGTCGATCGGGCAGGGCGCCGACTACCGTTTCATGCGCGAAGCCGGAAGCCTGACCGCCTTGCAGTACCGGCGCGAGGAGTCTTCGCGTTTGCTGGTGGGGTTCTGGAAGAGGACTCTAGGAGAAATGGGCGTGGGCTGAAATCGGGAGCAGGACGCAGAGGTCGCAAAGATTACGCAGAGGACGCAAAAGGAAAACCAAAAGAATTTTTTGTCTTTCCGAGCCTGTCCTGATTTCTGTGTTTGAGGCATAACCATGACCCACAGGATCATTTATGCCAAGCAGAACGAAGTTGAAGAACGCGGCGATTGCAGCCCGGAGTGCGGCGCTGCCGAAGATCCCCAATGAACTGATGGACCAGTTCGTCACCGGCCCCATGACCGGGGAGGCGGTGAACGCGGCCTCGCTGGCCTTCAAGAAGGCCCTTATCGAGCGCGCCATGGGCGCGGAGCTGGGTCACCACCTAGGCTACCCTGCCGGCGCCGCCAAGCCCGATACGGCGACCAACCAGCGCAACGG
>JBKJOM010000201.1:0-2983 GCA_046595775.1 Ramlibacter sp.
CCGGCATGCAGCGGCGCGGCCCCTTGCAGGACTACGAGTTCGCGCACTGGCAGGAGCTGATGCGCACCAATGTCGACAGCGTCTTCCTCGTCGGCCAGGCCGTCGCGCGGCACATGATCCCGCGGGGACGCGGCAAGATCATCAACATCTGCTCGGTGCAAAGCGAACTGGGCCGCCCGCAGATTGCGCCCTACGCGGCCACCAAGGGCGCGGTGAAGATGCTCACCAAGGGCATGGCGATCGACTGGGGCCCGCACGGGCTGCAGGTCAACGGCATCGGTCCCGGCTATTTCAAGACCGAACTGAACGATGCGCTCGTGAACAACCCGGAGTTCAGTTCGTGGCTCCTGAACCGGACGCCCTCGCGCCGCTGGGGCGACGTGCAAGACCTCACTGGCGCCGCCGTGTTTCTCGCGAGCGACGCCTCGCGCTTCGTCAACGGCCACATCCTGTACGTCGATGGCGGAGTCACCGCAACTCTCTGAGGCCCGCACCATGGACGCCCTCGTCATCCACTCCGCCGGCGACCTGCGCGTCGAGGACGTACCCACGCCTGCTGTCGGCCCGGACCAGTTGCGCATCAAGGTGCGCTTCGGCGGCATCTGCGGCTCGGACCTGCATTACTTCCAGCACGGCGGCTTTGGCACCGTGCGCGTGAAGGAGCCGATGGTGCTGGGCCACGAGGTGGCCGGTGTCGTGGAAGAAGTGGGACCTGATGCCACCGGCTTTGTCATTGGCGACCGCATCGCCATCAGTCCCAGCCGTCCCTGCGGCGCGTGTCGCTTCTGCCAGCAAGGCCTGCAGAACCATTGCCTGGACATGCGCTACTACGGCAGCGCGATGCGCACGCCCCACGTGCAAGGCGCGTTCCGCCGAGAGATTGTGGTGGAAACGGCGCAAGCTTTCAAGCTCGCGGACGGCGTGGGCGACCGCGAAGGCGCGATGGTCGAGCCCCTGGCTGTCGCCCTGCACGCGGTGCGGCGCGCTGGCCCGCTGCTTGGCCGGCGCGTGCTAGTCACCGGTTGCGGCCCGATCGGCGCACTGGTGATCATCGCGGCGCGGCGCGCGGGCGCTACCCACATCACCGTCACCGATGTCGGCGACTTTCCCTTGCGCTCCGCCACGAAGGTGGGCGCGGACGAAACCATCAATGTGGCCACGCAGCCCGATGCAATGGCACGGTTCTTTGTCGACAAGGGCAGCTTCGATGTGCTCTTCGAGTGCAGCGGCAACGAGCGCGCATTGCGCGGCGCCTTCGATGCGCTGCGGCCGCGCGGCATCATCGTGCAGGTGGGACTGGGCGGCGAGATGACGCTCCCCATCAACGCCATAGTCGCCAAGGAATTCGACCTGCGCGGCACCTTCCGTTTCCACGAGGAGTTTGGCTACGCGGTGGAACTGTTGAACAAGGGCCTGGTCGATGTGAAGCCGCTCATCTCCGCAACGGTGCCCTACCGCGATGCGGGGCGCGCCTTCGCGCTTGCCGCGGACCGGTCGCAGGCCATGAAAGTGTTGCTGGACTTTGCACAGTAGCGACATGGACAAGCGCTTTGACGTCGCGGCGCTCGGCGAGGCAATGCTGGAATTCAACCAGACCACGCCTGGCGAGCCGCGCTACCTGCAAGGTTTCGGCGGCGACACCAGCAACGCGGCAATCGCGGCCGCTCGCGCCGGCGCCCGCACTACCTACCTCACGCGATTGGGCGCCGACATGTTCGGCGACGAACTGATGGCGTTATGGGCCAGCGAAGGCGTCGACACTTCGGGCGTGGAACGCGACCCGCAGGCCCCGACCGGCATCTACTTCGTGCGGCACGGACCGGCAGGGCATGAGTTTCACTACCTGCGAGCGGGCTCTGCGGCCAGCCGCATGACGCCGGGGTGGCTGCCGCGCGAAGTGATCGCCCAATCGGGCATCCTGCATGTCTCGGGCATCTCTCTGGCAATCTCCGCCTCCGCACGCGCGACAGTGCTCGATGCGATGCGCCAAGCAAGGCAGGTCGGCACGCGGGTTTCGCTCGACGCCAACCTGCGGCTCAAGCTCTGGTCCATCGACGACGCACGCTCGACCCTCGCCGAAGCCATTGCCCTTTCGGATCTATTCCTGCCAAGCCTCGAAGATGCGGTGGCGCTCAGCGGGTTGTCGCAACCCGACGCCATCGTCGATTGGGCGCATCGGCTGGGCGCGGCGCAGGTCGTGCTCAAGCTCGGTGCCATCGGCGCGCTGGCCAGCGACGGCCAGCTGCGCTCTCGCATCCCGGGGCGCAGCGTGCCGCTGGTGGACGCGACGGGCGCGGGCGATTGCTTCTCGGGCAACCTGCTCGCCCGCATGGCGCGCGGCGATTCCATCCTTGAAGCGGCGCGCTATGCGAATGCCGCGGCCTCGCTTGCGGTGCAGGGGTTCGGGGCGGTCGCTCCCCTGCCCCGGCGCAGGGACGTGGAGGTCCTGCTGTGAGGCCGCTGGTGGTGCTGGACTGGGGCACGACTTCGCTGCGGGTGGCACGGCTGGATGCGGCGGGCCATGCCATCGAGGAAAGATCTTTCGAGCGCGGCATCCTCACCGTCACTCCGGGAGAATTCCCGTCGGTCTTCGAAGCAGTGTGTGGCGACTGGATACGGGAACCCGACGCGCTCGCACTCGTCTGCGGCATGGCGGGCAGCCGGCAAGGCTGGGTCGAGGCGCCCTACTGCGCCTGCCCGGCCGGTATCCATGAGGTGATCGGCAAGCTGGCCTGGGCGCAGCCCGGTCGGGTGGCGATCGTGCCCGGCCTGTCTTGCGAGAGCAGTGGAGTGCCCGACGTGATGCGGGGCGAAGAGACGCAAGTGTTCGGCGCACTCGCGCTGCTTGGTTTGCATGAGGCCGCCGCCGTGCTGCCGGGCACGCACAGCAAGTGGGTGGACGTACGCGGCGGACGCATCGAAAGCTTCGCCACTTACATGACTGGCGAGACTTATGGATTGCTCGCGAAGCATTCGATCCTCG
>JBKJOM010000230.1:0-2759 GCA_046595775.1 Ramlibacter sp.
GAACAACTCCCAAATTAGCGGCGCGCTTCTTGCCTTCTCGATTCAACTCGACCTCGAAGGTGAGTGACTGGCCAAGCTTGGGGGGACGGAGCACTGTCGGAATGGATGTCAGATGAACAAAGATGTCTTCGCCGCCCTTTGATGGCGAGATGAATCCGAAGCCGCGCGCCTCGTTCCATGACGTCAGCTTGCCTTCGAAGCGCATAGGCGGCAGCGAGTTCCTGCGTATTAGCCAGGCGCAGGGTTAGTCGTCATTTGGCGAGGACCGTGTCGGCAATCGTGATCGCGAGGCCAAACACGAAGGCAATCACACTGGCACGCCCCAGAACCTGCCAAGCCTTAGGAAATCCTGTGTCCAGGATCGCGCAGCTGGGATCGGTGGGTTTGACTGCGACCTGCACCTTCGCTCCGACGGGAAAGCGCTTCAGCATTTGGTGGACATCGGTATCAGTGCCTGGAAACGGAGTGCCTTCTGAATGCAGGCTTGATGTGTACTCAACGCCATTGACCGAGTAGCGAAACGCGAACTCAGGAAGATTGGACATGCCATCACCACTCGAGCCTTCAGCAACGAACGATTTGATGATCGTGGCGTGAGCCTTTGGCCACGCTTGCGATTGTCGGTAGGCCCGAACACGCCAAGTGGATTTGATGGCGAGTGGTATCGAACCGAGAAGCAAGGCGATACCGAAGAATGAGAGAGTACTTGGCATGACGATTCTTGATGGCTAGACAAGATGGCTTCGTGATATCGGGCGGTCCGTCCCAAGCGACAACGTAGGTTGCGCGCCGAGGGCGTGCCGAGCTACACCAGTGCAACCGGTCGATGGTCGACCGGTGCAATGCGAATTCGCGAGGAGACGGACCATGGAGAAATCTATCACTCTGTACGTCGGTTTGGACGTTCACAAGGACAGCATCGACATCGCGGTGGCCGACGCGCCACGGGACGCCGAGGTACGACACCTGGGCACGGTGCCCGGTGGGGTCGTTGCGGTGACCAAGGCGATGCGCAAACTCGTCAGCGCAGGGCATGCGCTGCACATCGTCTACGAGGCCGGCCCCTGCGGCTTCGTGCTGCAGCGCCACCTCACCGCGCAGGGCTGGAAGTGCGATGTGGTCGCCCCGTCCTCGATCCCGCGCGCTCCTGGCGAGCGCATCAAGACCGACCGGCGCGACGCGATGAAGCTGGCGCGCCTGGGGCGCTCCAACGATCTGGCCGTCGTGCGCGTGCCGGGTCCGGCCGACGAAGCCGTGCGTGACCTGGTGCGAGCCCGCGAAGACAGCGTGCGCGAGCAACGCAACGCGCGCCACCGCCTGAAGGCGCTGCTGCTGCGCAACGGCATCCCCTATACCGGCAAGACCTCTTGGACTGGTGCTCACCTGCGCTGGCTGGCCACGCTGAAGATGGAGCACCCCGTGCAGCAGATCGCCTTCCAGGAGTACCTGCACTCGATCACCGAATCGGGCGCGCGCATAGTGCGCCTGGAGCAGGCTCTGCGCGAGGCCCTGCCGACGTGGACGCTGGCCCCGCTGGTGCACGCGCTGCAGGCCCTGCGAGGCGTGCAGATGATCGCCGCCATGACGCTGGTGGCCGAGCTGCAGGACTTCATGCGCTTTGACAGCCCGCGCCAGCTGATGGCGTATGTCGGGCTCGTGCCCGGCGAGCACTCCTCGGGCCCGAAGCGCCGCCAGGGCAGCATCACCAAGGCGGGCAACAGCGCGGCGCGGCGCATGTTGGTGGAGATCGCCTGGCACTACCAGCACAGCCCGCGCGTGAGCCCGATCATCGCAACGCGCCAGGACCACCTTCCCAAGCCGATGACCGACATCGCCTGGGCGGCGCAGTTGCGTCTGCACGGCAAGTTCAAACGCCTGGTGGCGCGCCGCGTGTTGAAGAACAAGGCGGTGGTGGCCGTGGCACGCGAGCTCGCCGGCTTCGTGTGGGCGATCGGGTGCGAGGTGCAGCAGTCGGGCTGGCAAGGCATCGAAGCGAGCCCGTCGAACAGCGCGTCTGCCTGATGGACTGACTCGGCTCAGGGCCGAATTCCAAATACGGCCTGGCAGCAAAGAAATCGAACGACCGAACTCTCACGGAGGCGCCGAACCAGACTCAAAGTCAGATGCCGAAGGGGGAACGCGGCGCAGTCGCGGCCACTGGGGAATCCTCGACAACGTTATTGGTGAACCGTGCGCATGACCCTCGTGGTCAAGGGCACGGCAATCTCAGACCCTAGAGCGAAGGCAGCCCCGCGACGTAAATTTGTCTTGAGGTATCCAACCCTCGAATATCAGCATGAGCAACCGTCGCACATCCATCACGGGTGGCAACCATTGACTCCGTCGCGTTCCCCGTCCGGCAACGGCTACTAAACCCATCTGCGCCGCAGAGGAATTCGTGCGGCCTCTTGACAGAAAGAAGCCATATCAACGTTTGAGCTAAGCGGAGGCAAAAGGGCGCAGCCCTTTTGACTTCCGCTTGAGCGAAGGGTTAGGCCTTTGGCTGAGCAGTCAACGGACTCGGCTTCGGCTCTCCGAATATGCGCGCCGTGATGAATATGCTCAGCGCCGTAAACGTGTGGACTACTGCCGCGAAGACGGCCCATTGCGGCCATGCTTCGAAGGTGAGCGCTGGGGGAAATGGAACGTGGGCGGCCTGAAGGACTGCGATGGCGATCGTGACCCCGAATACCGGAGCTGCAGCTAGGAAGCCCTTGCGCGTGAATTCCTTCATCGTGATCTCCAGTAAGTAGTTGGCG
>JBKJOM010000249.1:0-20153 GCA_046595775.1 Ramlibacter sp.
CGGTCTTGGTCTTGAGCATGATGTTGTCGAAGCGCGGCGTGTTCATCTTCTGCCACACGCGCACCAGGTCGCGGTCGGCACCTTGCATCAAACCGTCGAGCATCTCGACGACGTCGAGCCGAGCGCCCAGCGTGGAATACACCGTCCCCATTTCCAGGCCGATGATGCCGCCACCCATGATCAACATGCGCTTGGGGTTGGTGGCCAGGTCGAGCGCACCGGTGGAATCGACGACCCGCGGATCGTTCGGCATGAAGGGAAGGTGGACGGCCTGTGATCCGGCCGCGATGATCGCGTGGCGGAACGTGATCGTCTGCTTCTTGCCGGTTAGCTCTTGTCCGCTGCCCGTGGTCTCCTGCACTTCGACCGTGTGCGGGTCGGTGAACTGGCCCCGGCCGCGCACGATGGTCACCTTGCGCATTTTCGCCATCGCGGCCAGGCCGCCGGTGAGCTTGCCCACCACCTTGTCCTTGTGCGCCTTCAGCTTCGCGCGGTCCACCGTGGGCTTGCCGTAGCTCACGCCCAGCGCCTCGAAGTGGCTCACTTCGTCCATCACTGCCACGACGTGCAACATGGCCTTGGAAGGGATGCAGCCCACGTTCAGGCAAACACCGCCCAATGTGGCGTAGCGCTCGATCAGCACGACTTTCATGCCGAGGTCGGCCGCGCGGAACGCGGCAGAGTAACCGCCAGGGCCGGCGCCGAGCACCACCATGTCGTAGTCGTAGCTCTCTTTGCTCCCTCCCCCTCCGGGAGAGGGTTGGGGTGGGGGCGCCGCGGCGATGGCAATCGCGGGGGCTGGCGAAGGCGCCCCCACCCTGCCCTCCCCCGGAGGGGGAGGGGAAGAGCCGGCATCGGCTGCTTCAACCGTGAGCAGGACCGTGCCTTGATTCACCGTGTCGCCGATCTTCACCCGCACGTCCTTCACGACGCCAGCGTGCGAGCTGGGGATTTCCATCGATGCCTTGTCGCTCTCCACCGTCACCAGCGACTGATCCGCCTTGATCGTGTCGCCGGGCTTGACCAGCAGCTCGATGACGGCAACGTCCTTGAAGTCGCCGATGTCCGGCACCTTCACTTCGACAAGGCTCATGGAAATCCCCTCGTTGTCATTTGGTTTCTTTCATCTTCATCGTGAACACGTCCGCCGGCGCCGCCGAATTGCGGTCGAACTCGCAGCCGGCCGCGATGCCGGCTTCCGCGATTTCCTTCGCGGTCTTGGTCTTGGCGTAGATCGCGTTCATCGCACCCAGTGCGAAGCTGCGTCCGGAGCCGATGCCCCAGAACTCCTTGAACTCGAACACTTCGCGATAGCTGTAGAGGCCGTAGATGCCGGTCGCATTCGCGATCACCACGCTGAACTGGCTCGACTCGTACGGGTCGCTGTCTTCTTCCTTGGTCTGGAGGAAGAAGTTTTCCTTCAGGTACGGATGCAGTTTGGTGAACGTGTCGAAGACCTCGTCCTTGCTTCCGAGCCTGAGGATTTCCCGCGGCATCGAACTGATCGCCTTGCGCAACACCGGAAAGTGCGCCACCGTGCCGGCCATGCCGAGATAACTTGGCCCCGTGTCGGTCTCCACCTTGAAGATCTTGGTATTGTCCTCAAAGCGATTCGCAAGCCGCGTATCGCCAAAAGTGACGAGCGTATCGGCCGCGATAGCAATCTGCCCGGCCTTCCTGACCACCACAACAGTTGTCATTGTTCTTGTGTCCTCATGTGCCGCACCCGGGAACGCGGCGCATTCTTCACAACATCGTGCGGCGGAAGTCCGACAATATAGCGCCGAGGTAACTGTTGAACCTCGCGGCGGATGCCCCATCGATCACGCGATGGTCCCAGGACAGCGAGAGGGGCAGGATGAGCCTGGGCCCGAACTGTTTGCCGTCCCACACCGGCTCCGTCTGGCTCTTGCACACGCCGAGGATGGCCACTTCCGGGGCATTGATGATGGGCGTGAAGTAGCGTCCGCCGATCCCGCCCAAGGATGAGATGGTGAAACAGGCGCCGGACATGTCGGCCGGCCCGAGCTTGCCGTCGCGCGCTTTTTTCGCGAGTTCGCCCATCTCCGTGCTGATCTGCAGGACGCCTTTCTGGTCGGCGTTCTTGATGACCGGCACGACCAGGCCATTGGGCGTGTCCGCGGCAAAACCGATGTGGAAATACTGCTTGAGCATCAGTTGCTCGCCATCGAGGGAAGAATTGAAATCCGGGAATTTCTTCAACGCGGCGACGCACGCCTTGATGAGGAAAGCCAGCATCGTGACCTTCACACCGGACTTCTCGTTTTCCTTGTTGAGCTGGACACGGAAGGCTTCGAGGTCCGTGATGTCGGCGTCGTCGTGATTCGTGACGTGCGGGATCATCACCCAGTTGCGGTGCAGGTTCGCGCCGCTGATCTTCTTGATACGCGAGAGATCCTTGCGCTCGATGGGACCGAACTTCGTGAAGTCCACCTTCGGCCACGGCAGCAGTCCCAGGGCTTCACCGCCACCACCTGCAGCCTGCCTGCCTGCGGAGGCCTTGGTGCTTGCCTGGCCCGTCATCACGGCCTTGGTGAAGGCTTGCACGTCTTCCTGCGTGATACGGCCCTTGGGGCCGGTGCCTTTCACCTCATCCAGCGGAACGCCAAGTTCACGGGCGAACTTGCGCACCGAAGGTGATGCATGCGGCAGGGTGCCGGTGGGCGTCGTGGGTTCGTGCGGCGGCAACGCGGCGGTGGGAACCTGCCGTTCACTCCCTCCCCCGCTGGGGGAGGAGGGTTGAGGTGGGGGCACTTCGGCGCTTGGCGCTGAAACTGAAGCGGTTTCAGAAGCGTCGCTTGCCTCCAGCACAGCGACGAGGTCACCAATGTTGAGCTTGTCGCCGATCTTGACCCTCAGCTCCTTGAGCACGCCCGCGGCGGCCGACGGAATTTCCATCGAGGCCTTGTCCGACTCGACCGTGATCAGTGACTGTTCCTGCTTGATCGTGTCGCCCGGCTTGACGAGCAACTCGATCACCGCCACATCCTTGAAGTCGCCGATGTCGGGCACGCGCACTTCAACGCTCTTACTCCCTCCCCCACCGGAGGAGGGCTGGGGTGGGGGCATTGCCTGCACAGAAGCAGGAGCAGCCACCGGTGCGGAAGCTGCGGGATCGGGAGGGGAAGATGCCGCCGCTTCGAGCACCAGCACTACCGACCCCTGTTTCACCTTGTCGCCGAGCTTCACGCGAACTTCCTTCACGACCCCGGCGGCCGACGACGGAATTTCCATCGACGCCTTGTCCGACTCGACCGTGATGAGCGACTGCTCGGCCTTGACCGTATCGCCGGGCTTGACCAGAACTTCGATGACCGAGACTTCGTCGAAATCCCCGATGTCGGGGACCATTACTTCGATGGCTGCCATGTTCTTGTTCTCCTTGTTCTTCTTGGAGGGCGTCAAGCGTACAGGGGATTGACCTTGTCGGCCTTGATGCCGTACTTCCGGATCGCCTCAGCCACCTTCGCGACGGGCACGGTGCCCTCCTCGCTGAGTGCCTTCAGCGCAGCCACCACGATGTAGTGGCGGTTGATCTCGAAGTGCTCGCGCAGCTTGCTGCGGAAGTCGCTGCGCCCGAAGCCGTCGGTGCCCAGCACCTTGTACGTGCGTCCCTTGGGCATGTACGGGCGGATCTGCTCGGTGTACGCCTTGATGTAGTCGGTCGATGCGATGACCGGCCCGGTGTGCTTCTCGAGCTGCTGCGCGACGAAGGGTACGCGCGGCTTCTTTTCTTCGGGATGCAGCAGGTTGAAGCGCTCGCAGTCCTGGCCGTCGCGCGCAAGCTCATTGAAACTGGGGCAGCTCCACACGTTCGCGGCAACACCCCACTCCTTCTCGAGCAGCTCCTGCGCCGCAATCGATTCGCGCAGGATCGTGCCGGACCCGAGCAGCTGCACGCGGGGAGTGAGCTTGGGCCCTTCCTTGCACAGGTACATGCCCTTGATGATCTGTTGCTCGGTGCCGGGCGCGAGGCCGGGCATCGCGTAATTCTCGTTAAGCAGCGTGATGTAGTAGAAGACGTTCTCCTGCTTCTCCACCATGCGCCGCAGGCCGTCCTGCATGATCACTGCGACTTCGTGCGCGAAGGTCGGGTCGTAACTCACGCAGTTGGGAATGGTGGCCGCAAGGACATGGCTGTGGCCGTCCTCGTGCTGCAGGCCTTCGCCGTTCAGCGTGGTGCGCCCAGAAGTGCCCCCCAGCAGGAACCCACGCGCCTGCATGTCGCCGGCCGCCCAGCAAAGGTCGCCCACGCGTTGCAGGCCGAACATCGAGTAGTAGATGTAGAACGGGACCATGATGCGGTTGCTGGTGGAGTACGACGTTGCTGCCGCGATCCAGCTGGCCATGCCGCCCGCCTCGTTGATGCCTTCCTGCAGGATCTGGCCCGATACATCCTCCTTGTAGTAGGAGACCTGGTCGCGGTCCTGCGGCGTGTAGTTCTGGCCCGCAGGGTTGTAGATGCCGATCTGGCGGAACAGGCCCTCCATGCCGAACGTGCGCCCCTCGTCCACGAGGATCGGCACGGTGCGCGGACCGACTTCCTTGTCACGCAGCAGCGCAGTGAGGAAACGCACATAAGCCTGGGTCGTGCTGATCTCGCGCCCTTCGGCCGTCGGGTCGGTCACGGCCTTGAATGCTTCCAGGCCCGGCACCTTGATCTGCTCGTCGGCCTTCACTCGGCGATGCGGAAGGTAGCCACCCAGCGCCTTGCGCCGCTCGTGCAGGTACTGCATCTCGGGCGTGTGCTCTTCGGGCTTGTAGAAAGGAACATCCGCCAGCTTCTCGTCCGGGATGGGGATGTTGAAGCGGTCGCGGAAGGCGCGGATGTCCTCGTCCGACAATTTCTTGGCCTGGTGCGCGATGTTCTTGCCCTCGCCTGCCTTCCCCATGCCGAAGCCCTTGACGGTCTTGATCAGCATCACTGTCGGCTGGCCCTTGGTGTTGACTGCCTTGTGGTACGCCGCGTAGACCTTCTGCGGGTCATGCCCGCCGCGCTGCAGGCGCCAGATGTCCTCGTCGCTCATCTTCGCGACCATCTCCAGGGCCTTGGGATGGCGGCCGAAGAAATTCTTGCGCACGAACGCACCGTCATTGGCCTTCATGGCCTGGTAGTCGCCATCGAGCGTGTCCATCATGATCTTGCGCAGGATGCCTTCCTTGTCGCGCGCCAGCAGCGGGTCCCAGTAACTGCCCCACACCAGTTTGATCACGTTCCAGCCGGCGCCACGGAACTCGCCTTCGAGTTCCTGGATGATCTTGCCGTTGCCGCGCACCGGGCCGTCCAGGCGCTGGAGGTTGCAGTTGACGATGAAGATCAGGTTGTCGAGTTTCTCGCGCGCAGCCACGCCGATGGCGCCCAGCGATTCGACTTCGTCCATCTCCCCGTCGCCGCAGAACACCCACACCTTGCGGTTCTCGGTGTTGGCGATGCCACGCGCATGCAGGTACTTCAGGAAGCGGGCCTGGTAGATGGCCATCAGGGGACCCAGGCCCATCGATACGGTGGGGAACTGCCAGAACTCGGGCATCAGCTTGGGGTGCGGATAGCTCGAGAGACCCTTGCCATCGACTTCCTGGCGGAAGTTGAGGAGTTGCTCCTCGGTCAGGCGGCCTTCCATGAAGGCGCGCGCGTAGATGCCCGGCGAGCTGTGACCCTGGATGTAGAGGCAGTCGCCGCCGTGGTTCTCGCTCTCGGCGTGCCAGAAGTGGTTGAAACCGGCGCCGAACATCGTGGCGAGCGACGCAAAGGAGCTGATGTGGCCGCCAAGGTCACCGCCGTCAGCGGGATGCAGGCGGTTGGCCTTGACCACCATCGCCATCGCGTTCCATCGCATGTAGGCGCGCAGGCGCTCTTCCATCTCGAGGTTCCCGGGGCAACGCTCTTCGTCGTTGGGCTCGATGGTGTTGACGTAGCCAGTGGTCGCGGAGAACGGCATGTCAATGCCCTCCTGCCGCGCCTGCTCGAGCAATTGCTCCAGCAGGAAGTGGCCGCGCTCCCGGCCCTCGGTCGCGATGACGGCCGAAAGGGCGTCGATCCATTCACGGGTTTCCTGCGAATCCGCGTCATTGGCGGGGGTTCCGACCAGGTGCTCGGGCTGTGCTGACATGGGTTGTGTCTCCTGTCTTGGGCGCTTTGGCCCGGCTAATTTAGTACGGTGCCTCGTACCGTGCCGGGAGTGTCGCATAGTTTTTGTTTCATTTCAAATGGCGATTGTTGATTTCACATAACGATAAGCAAAAACCACAATGACGAGGGTCAACTGCAAGCTACCCCTACACTGGGACCCACATGCAAGACCCCGTGACCGTCATCGAGCCTGAGGTCGCCGCACCGGCCGCCCCAGCCGCGTGGTGGTGGCAATGGTGGGGCAGCCAGACGCCCGTTCGCCAGGACCGCTTTGCCATGCTTGCGCCTGTAGCGGCCGTATTGCTCTTCCTGGCAGCCATCGTTTCAGCTTTCTGGTACCTGCGCCTGGAGGAAATGGACCGCGAGCAGGAAGCCGTCAAGCGAGACGTCGAATACGCGCAACAGCGTGTGCGACTTCGCCTGCTGGAGCGGCAGGAACAACTGATGCGCATCGCGCGCGACATCTCCAACAAGGAGGTGGACCCCGAGGAGTTCGTGGGGCGCGCCGAGTCGATGGTGATCCAGTACCCGGAGCTGCAGGCGCTCACCTGGTTCGACGAACGCCGCCGCGTGAAGGCCAGCTACGCCGCGCCCAGCGTCAGCAACCAACAGTTGCGCGCCGTCGGTGAAGCGCTGAAAGCAGGCGAGACCGAGAGCATGTACAGCCTCGCGCGGGACCTCCAGCAGCCGGTGTATTCGCAGCCCGCCGCGGGCAGCGACAACGGCGGGCTGCTGCAATTGCACGTGCCCTTCAGCGACCAGGCGCGCTTTGCCGGCGTGATCCTCGGTGAGTATTCGATCGATGGGTTGCTGCGCTATGGCGTCCCGGCCGACGTCTCTGCGAAGTATGCGGTGGCCCTGCTCGACGGCAAGGGCCGCATCCTCGCGGGCAGTTCGGTGCCCGCCCGCAACCCCGCAACACAGTTGTTGCCCTGGGCGGCGGAACCCAACGAATACGAAGTGCCGGTTTCCCCGGTGGGCAACGGCCTCATCATCCGTGCGCAGGCCTATCGAACAGGCCGCGGCGTCATCGGCAGCGGCCTGTTCTGGCTGGTCGGTGCGCTCTCGGTGATGACTGCATGGATGCTGATCGGCAACTGGCGCCACACGCGCCGGCGCATGCAGGCCCAGCAAGCCCTCATCGCCGAGACCAACTTCCGGCGCGCCATGGAAAACTCCATGCTCACGGGCATGCGCGCGCTCGACATGCAGGGCCGAATCACCTACGTGAACGCCGCGTTCTGCGCGATGACGGGCTGGAGCGAAGCCGAACTGGTGGGACGCACACCGCCCTTCCCCTATTGGCCCGATGCCGACCGCGAGCAGCTCGCCGCGCGGCTGGACGACGAGCTCAATGGCCGCACCACACCCGGTGGCTTCCAGGTGCGCGTCAAGCGCAAGGAAGGCACGCTGTTCGACGCGCGCCTGTACGTTTCACCGCTGGTGGACGCGAGGGGCCACCAGACCGGCTGGATGACGTCGATGACCGACATCACCGAGCCGAACCGCATCCGCGAACAGCTGTCGGCGTCGTACGAGCGCTTTACCACTGTGCTCGAAGCGCTCGATGCTTCGGTGTCTGTCGCTCCGCTGGGCAGCGAGGAATTGCTTTTCGCCAACAAGCTGTATCGCCTGTGGTTTGGCGTGCAGACCGCCGGCCACTTGCAGATGGTGGCGCAGGCCGGCGTGCCCGAGACGCCGCGCAACGATGAATCGCTCGACGACGTCGATTCCTTCGTGGGTCTGCCCACCGGCGCGCTCACCACCGCGCGGTCGGAAAACGCGGAGATCTTCGTCCCGGAGCTGGGCAAGTGGCTGGAAGTGCGTTCGCGCTACCTGAACTGGGTGGACGGCCGCCTCGCGCAGATGGTGATTGCCACCGACATCACGCCACGTCGCCATGCCGAGGAGCTTTCCGCCGCGCAGGCCGAGCGCGCGCAGTCGGCCAGCCGCCTAATCACCATGGGCGAGATGGCTTCGAGCGTCGCCCATGAATTGAACCAGCCGCTCACCGCAATCAACAACTACTGCAACGGCATGGTGTCGCGCATCAAGGGCAACCAGATCAGCGAGGAAGACCTGCTGGCTGCGCTCGAAAAGACAGCGCGGCAGGCGCAGCGCGCCGGTCAGATCATCCAGCGCATCCGCAGCTTCGTGAAGCGCAGCGAGCCGAACCGCTCGCTCTCCGATGTGCCGACCATGGTCAACGAAGCCGTGGAGCTGGCCGAGATCGAGCTGCGGCGGCGCAACGTGCGCCTGTCGCACTACGTTGCGGCCCGCCTGCCGAAGCTGATGGTCGACCCGATTCTGATCGAGCAGGTGCTGGTCAATCTGCTGAAGAACGCCGCCGAATCGATCGAGCACGCCAAGCGCCCGGTGTCGCGGCGCAGCGTGGAGTTGCGCGTGATTCCCCGGCAGGTGGACGAACACCAGGTGGTGGAGTTCTCGGTCCTCGATTCGGGCCAGGGCCTGGCGCCAGAAGTGATGGAAAGGCTCTACGAAGCCTTCTTCTCCACCAAGGTGGAAGGCATGGGCATCGGACTGAACCTGTGCCGCACCATCGTCGAATCCCACCAGGGACGAATGCAGGCAGAGAACATCTACAATGGCGCGGATGTCGCCGGGTGTCGTTTCTCCTTCTGGATTCCTGTCTCCGGCGCTACAAATCCGATAGCTAACAAGGACAGCGGAGTCACCGTATGAGTCTTATTCCCAAAAAGGGGACGGTCTATGTCGTCGACGACGACGAGGCGGTGCGCGATTCGCTGCAGTGGTTGCTCGAAGGCAAGGACTACCGCGTTCGCTGCTTCGACTCCGCCGAATCGTTCCTCTCCCGCTACGACCCGCGCGAAGTCGCCTGCCTGATTGTCGACATCCGCATGGGCGGCATGACGGGCCTCGAACTGCAGGACCGCCTGCTCGAGCGCAAGTCGCCGTTGCCCGTGGTCTTCATCACCGGCCATGGCGACGTGCCCATGGCGGTGAACACCATGAAGAAGGGCGCGATGGATTTCATTCAGAAGCCCTTCAAGGAAGACGAGTTGGTGAGCCTGGTCGAGCGCATGCTGGAGCACGCCAAGGGCGCTTTCGCCGAGTACCAGAGCGCCGCCAGCCGCGATGCGCTTCTGTCCAAGCTGACGTCCCGCGAGGCGCAGGTGCTCGAGCGCATCGTCGCCGGGCGCTTGAACAAACAGATCGCCGACGACCTGGGGATCAGTATCAAGACGGTGGAGGCGCACCGCGCCAACATCATGGAAAAGCTCAACGCCAACACGGTCGCCGACCTGCTGAAGATCGCGCTGGGGCAGAACGCGCCCAAGGCTTCCGCCTGACCGTAGGGGTCCAACCGGGGGGGGGCGGCGATCGTCCACGCCTGCACGACATGACAGCACAACTCATCGACGGAAATGCCCTCGCGAAGAAGATCCGCGCCGAAGTCGCGGGCCGTACGCAGGCATTGAAGGCGCGCGGCATCCGTCCGCACCTCGCCATCATCCTGGTGGGCGAAGACCCTGCCAGCCAGGTCTACACGAAGCACAAGGTCAATGACAGCACCGAGACCGGGCTGTCGGCTGACCTCGAGCGTTACCCGGCAACGATGTCGGAAGCGGAGCTGCTGCTGCGCATCCATGCGTTGAACGTCGACCCCGGCGTGCATGGCATCCTGGTCCAGCTCCCGTTGCCCAGGCACATGGACACGCAAAAGGTGATCGAGGCCATTGCCCCTGCCAAGGATGTGGACGGCTTCCACGTAGCCAGCGCCGGCGCGCTAATGGTCGGCCGGCCCGGTTTCTGGCCCTGCACGCCCTACGGCTGCATGAAGATGCTGGAAGACATCGGCTACGACCTC
This sequence comes from Ramlibacter sp., assembly GCA_046595775.1. Taxonomy (GTDB): domain Bacteria; phylum Pseudomonadota; class Gammaproteobacteria; order Burkholderiales; family Burkholderiaceae_C; genus Ramlibacter. The sequence continues at coordinate 10,002 of JBKJOM010000249.1, forward strand.
AGGGGCAAGAACGCCGTCGTCATCGGCCGCAGCAACATCGTGGGCAAGCCCATGGCGCTGATGCTGCTGGCCAAGGACGCAACCGTGACGGTTTGCCACAGCCGCACTGCTGACCTGAAGTCCTTCACCCTCACTGCCGACGTCGTTGTCGCCGCCGTGGGCAAGCGCAATGTCCTGACGGCCGATATGGTCAAGCCCGGCGCGGTGGTGATCGACGTAGGCATGAACCGCAACGACGAGGGCAAGCTCTGCGGTGACGTGGATTTCGCGGGCGTCAGGGAAGTCGCCGGCTGGATCACGCCCGTACCCGGCGGCGTCGGTCCGATGACGCGGGCAATGCTGCTGGTCAATACGCTCGAAGCGGCAGAGCGCGCCGCCAATCCCGGTCATTGAACCGGGCAATCCCCGGGGGGGCCTTGTAACCGCTTGCACTGACGCAAAATGCGGGGGATGAGTACCAATCCCCTCCTCGACTTCCAGGACCTTCCCCCTTTCGACCGCGTGCGTCCCGAAGACGTGGCGCCTGCTGTTGACCAACTGCTGTTGGCATCGAACGCCGCCCTCGAAACCGTCACGGCGCCTGCGTTTCCCGCCCGCTGGCAGGACATGGCCAAAGTGCTCGACGTGGCCACCGAGGAACTGGGCCGCGCGTGGGGCGTGGTCAGCCACCTCAATGGCGTTGCCGACACACCTGAGCTGCGTGCCGCGTACAACGAGGCCCTGCCCCGCGTCACCGAGTTCTGGACCCGCCTGGGTTCCGACGAGCGGCTGTATGCGAAGTACAAGGCGATTGATCCCGCGACGCTGAATGATGAGCAGCGCCAGGCCCACAAGAACGCAATCCGCAACTTCGTGCTCGGCGGCGCGGAGTTGGTCGGTGCGGCCAAGGAGCGTTTTGCCGCCATCCAGGAGCGGCAGGCTGAGCTGGGCCAGAAGTTCAGTGAGAACGCGCTCGATGCCACCGAGGCTTATGCGTACTACGCGCCGCTCGAAGAACTGGCTGGTGTGCCCGAGGACGTGGTCCAGACCGCAAGAGCCGCAGCGCAGGCCGAAGGCAAGGAAGGCTACAAGCTCACGCTCAAGATGCCGAGCTATCTGCCGGTCATGCAGTCCGGCCATGACCGTTCGCTGCGCGAGCGCCTGTACCGCGCCTATGTGACGCGTGCCAGTGACCAGGGCGACCCGAAGTTCGACAACGGCACGATCATCCGGGAGATTCTCGCCCTGCGCGAAGAGGAAGCGAAGCTGCTCGACTACCGCAACTTCGGCGAAGTCTCCGTCGTCGCCAAGATGGCTGATACCCCGCAACAAGTTGTGAAGTTCCTGCGGGACCTGGCTACCAAGGCCCGACCGTATGCGGAGAAGGACCTGAACGACATGCGCGATTTCGCCGCGAAGCGGCTGGACCTGCGCGAGCCCCAGGCCTGGGACTGGACCTACATTGGCGAGCGGTTGAAGGAGGAGCGCTATTCCTTTAGCGAGCAGGAGGTCAAGCAGTACTTCACGGCGCCCAAGGTGCTGGCGGGCCTGTTCAAGATCGTCGAGACGCTGTTCGAGGTGTCGATCCGAAAGGACAGCGCCCCGGTGTGGAACCCGGGCGTCGAGTTCTATCGAATTGAGCGAGCCAGCGATCTCGTCGGCCAGTTTTACCTCGACCCTGCGGCCCGCACCGGCAAGCGCGGCGGTGCCTGGATGGACGACGCCCGCGCCCGCTGGCTGCGGCCCGACACCGGCCTGCTGCAGACACCGGTCGCGCACCTGGTCTGCAACTTCGCCGACGGCGTGGAAGGCAAGCCGCCGCTGCTCACGCACGACGATGTGATCACGCTGTTCCACGAGTGCGGCCACGGCTTGCACCACATGCTCACACGGGTGAACGAACGCGACGTCTCGGGCATCAGCGGCGTGGAATGGGACGCCGTTGAACTGCCCAGTCAGTTCATGGAGAACTTCTGCTGGGAGTGGGATGTGCTCAAACACATGACCGCCCATGTGGACACTGGTGAGCCGCTGCCGCGCGCCCTGTTCGACAAGATGCTGGCCGCCAAGAACTTCCAGAGCGGCCTGGGCACGCTGCGCCAGATTGAGTTCGGCCTGTTCGACATGTTGCTGCACACCGAGCACGACCCGCGCGAGGACTTCCTGCCTTTGCAGGCGAAAGTCCGTGCTGAAGTGGCCGTCATCCAGCCGCCGGCTTTCAGCCGCACCGCCCATACCTTCAGCCACATCTTCGCGGGTGGCTACGCAGCGGGGTACTACAGCTATAAGTGGGCCGAGGTCCTGAGCGCCGATGCCTATGCGGCCTTCGAGGAGACGGCCGACAAAAATGGTTTGCCCTGCGTCGAAACCGGTAGAAAATACCGGCAGGCGATCCTCGAGGCGGGCGGCAGCCGCCCGGCCATCGAATCGTTCAAGGCCTTCCGGGGCCGCGAACCCACTCTGGACGCGCTATTGCGCCACCAGGGCATGGCCTGAAGCGGAGACCCAAACAATTGGAGTGGACGACGATGTTTCCTGCCCGCCCCTTCGCCCTCGCCGGGTTGATGGCCCTTGTGGCTGCCTCCGTGCTCGGCCCAAGCGATGCAAACGCGCAACAGATCTACCGGATCGTCGGCCCGGATGGACGGGTGACTTTCTCCGACAAGGCGCCCCTGGAACCGAATGCCCGGGCGACCAGTGCGGCTGTGGTCGTCCTACCAAGCGATGGCAGCCCCAACCTCAATGGCCTGCCCTTCGAAGTCCGCCAGGCCGCTGCGCGCTACCCGGTCACGCTGTACACGGCGCCGGGCTGCAACAGCTGCGGCACAGGCCGTTCCATGCTGATGAACCGCGGCATACCCTTCAGCGAAAAGACGGTCATCAGCAACGATGACTTCGAAGCGCTCAAGCGGATCTCGGGCAACAACGGCTTGCCGATGCTGACCATAGGTGCGCAGCAGCTGAAAGGCTATGGCGAATCGGAGTGGTCGCAATTCCTCGATGCTGCCGGCTACCCGAAGACGTCGCAGCTCCCTCCCAGCTACTTGCCCGCGCCCGCCTCACCGCTGGTCGCCATCGACACGGGCAAGCCGCCTTCGCCGGCATCTGCGCAGCGCCCGGCCACTGCGGCCACCAACCCCGACCAGCCCCCGGCCCCCACCGACAATCCGGCCGGCATCCGGTTCTAGGGCCTAGAACTCCAGCGTCTTCACACCGGCCGACGTGCCCAGCAGACACACGTCTGCTTTCTGGTGGGCGAACACACCCACCGTCACCACGCCCGGCCACTGATTCACGTCGGACTCGAAGCGCAGTGGGTCAGCGATGGCGAGTCCGCTCACGTCCAGGATGCACTGGCCGTTGTCGGTGACGAGCGGGTGGCCATCCTTCAAACGCAGCGTGGCTTTGCCGCCCATCGCGGCGAACTGACGCATGACGCGCTGCGTAGCCATCGGGATGACTTCCACCGGCACAGGAAAGCGTCCCAGCGTCTCGACCAGCTTGCTCTCGTCGGCGATGCAGATGAAGCGGGCCGATTGCGCCGCCACGATCTTCTCGCGGGTCAGCGCGGCTCCCCCGCCCTTGATCATGAAACCATGGTGATCGATCTCGTCGGCGCCGTCGATATACACCGCGACATCCTGCACCTCGTTGGCATCGAAGACCGGGATGCCCAACGCGCGCAGGCGCTCGGTGGAAGCGACGGAACTCGACACCGCGCCCGGCACACGATCCTTGATCGTTGCCAGCGCCTCGATGAACTTGTTCACGGTGGAGCCGGTGCCCACGCCGACCACCTTGCCGGGTACCACGTAGTGAAGGGCAGCCTGGCCCACCAGGGCCTTGAGTTCGTCTTGGGTCATTTGAAAGAGAATCGCAGGGTTAGCTGGAATTATCCATGTCGCTGCTGCCCTACTTCCTCGCCCGCCCCTTTCTCTTTGGACTCGACCCTGAAACGGCGCATGAACTCACCATGCAGTCGCTGGCCCGCGTGCAGCGCACGCCGCTCGAATGGGCCTATTGCAGCGGGATGGTGGACGACCCGATTGAACTGGCCGGCCTGAAATTTCCCAATCGTGTGGGCCTTGCGGCCGGCCTGGACAAGAACGCGCGTTGCATCGACGGGCTGGGTGCGATGGGCTTCGGCTTTGTTGAAGTGGGCACCGTCACGCCCAAGCCGCAGCCTGGCAATCCCAAGCCGCGCATGTTTCGTCTGCCCAAGGCCGACGCGCTGATCAACCGCCTGGGGTTCAACAACGACGGGCTCGAAGCCTTCATCGCGAACGTGCAGAAGTCCACCTTTCGCTCCAGGGGCCGCATCCTGGGCCTGAACATCGGCAAGAACGCGGCGACCCCCATCGAGAACGCGACGAGCGATTACCTCGTGGCGCTTGAGGGCGTGTACCCGCACGCCGACTACGTCACCGTCAACATCTCCAGCCCCAACACCAGCAACCTGCGCTCGCTGCAAGGCGACGAAGCGATCGACTCGCTGCTCGGTGCGATTGCGCGTGAGCGCGAGGCACTCGCGAAACGCCATGGGCGTCGCGTGCCGGTGTTCGTGAAGATCGCGCCCGACCTGGAGCCGGCGCAAGTCGACGTCATCGCTGCGGCGTTGGAGCGCCACGGCATGGACGGCGTGGTGGCCACCAACACCACGATCTCGCGCGAGGCCGTGAAGGGGCTGCCGCATGCGCAGGAAGCCGGCGGCTTGAGCGGCGCTCCCGTGCGCGAGGTCAGCAACCGCGTGATTGCGCAGCTGCGCGCTGCGCTGGGGCCACGCTTTCCCATCATCGGGGTGGGCGGTGTCATGAGTGGCGACGACGCAGTGGCAAAAATTCGCGCTGGCGCCGACGTGGTCCAGATCTACACCGGCCTCATCTATCGCGGCCCGCAACTGGTGAAGGAAGTGGCGCAAGCGCTCCTGGAGTCGCGCAAGGCGACTCAGAATGCATAGCTGCCAGATAGCTTGAGTGTGTGGCTGCGGCCCGTCGCGGGCTCGTAGAAGCGGCTATTGCCTTCATTGACGATGACCGATCCTGCATAACGCCGGTCGAACAGGTTGTCGATGCGCCACGCCGCCGACATGTTCCAGCCGCTCAAGGCCCACACGTAGCCCACATGCATTGCGGCGATTGAGAACGCGGGCGCCGCCTCGGCGTTTGCATCGTTCACCCATACACGGCTCGATCGGCGCATCTCGGCACCGGCGCGCCATCCCTCGGCCGGCTGCCAGGCGAGTTCCATCGCCGTCGTCGAGCGCGCCGTTCCGGGAATGCGATTTCCCGCTGCAATGACGAGGCCCGGCACGGTACACGGCGTGACCGCGCACGTGGCGAAGGCATGGCTGTAGCGCGCGTCCAGCCACGATTGCGACAGTTGGAGTTGCCATGCACTCGCCCATTTCGTGCTCCACGCGAGTTCGATGCCGCGCCGGCGTGTCGCGCCCGCATTCGTGAAGGTGCTCCGTCCGCCGCTGTTGGTCTGCGTGACGATCTCGCTGCGCGTGCGTGTGTCGAACACCGCGGCAGCCCACTCAAGCCGAACCGGGGTGTCCGGCCGTGAGCGTCCCTTCAAGCCCACCTCCACGTTGTTGCTGCGGGACGGCCGTAGCGCCAGGTTCAGTCCGGATGCACCTGAAGGACGGTAGGCCAGCTCGTTAAAAGTCGGGGTTTCGAAGCCACGACCCGCCGCGGCGTAGGCATGGAGTTGCGGCGACAGTGCGAACATCGCAGCCACCGCAGGCAAGATCGCGCCGTACCTTGCGTTGCCGCTGTCGTCGCCGTTGGCACCGAGCACGTAGTGATCGCTGGAAGAAAAGCGAACGCTGCTGTGGCGGATACCGGCGGTGAGCGTCCATCGCGTGTTGACCTTCCACTGGGCCTGGAGATAGGGGTCGAGGTTGCCGACTTCATTCGACTCGTCGCGGCGCAGTGCACCTTTTACACCAGGCGTGGAACCCACGAAGTTCTGCCAGCCCTTGCGTTGCTCGCGCATCGTGTCCCATGAGAGGCCTGCAACGACCTGCAGCGGGTCGGTTCCATGCGTCCAGCGCAGGTCTGCGCCGGCATAAGTGCGGGCCAGTCCGATCACACCGCCTGGATGCAAGGCGCTTGCCTGCGGCGCGACCGGGATAGCCTGGAACTGCTCGGTATCGCGCTGCCCCACGTAGACCATCGCGCGCAACTTGTCGCCGCTTGCCAGGCGCGCCTCATGCACGACTCCGACCTGGTCCTGTCGCACCGTCTTTCGGGTGTTGAATGCAATCGCCGTTGCATCGACGCTTCGCGGCGCCGACTCGAATTGCGCACGCGTCAATCCAAGTGGATCGTCGGCGCGCATATGCACTGTATTGCCGACCAACATCCAGTCGCGCCCCTCGCCCGACCGGTAGTCCAGGCGAGCGTTGCCCACGCCGCGCTGGACCGCGCTGTGCTCGCGCGCGCCGTCATATGCCAGGCTGTTGGCACTGATCGTGTACCGCAGTGCACCGCTTTCGCCGCTGGCCCGGATGCCGGGCCGCAACAGGCCGTCACTACCAGCCGCGACGCTTGCGGTGAATTGCGGCTTGCCTTCACCCGAATGCGTAAATACCTGCATGACGCCACCGGAGGAGTTCCCGTACAGCGAAGAGAATGGCCCGCGCAACAACTCGATGCTGCCCACTGAAGCAAGGTCGATATGCGACAACTGGCCTTGCCCATCGGGCATGGTGGCGGGAATGCCATCGACATAGATGCGCACACCGCGCACGCCGAATGTGGAGCGAGCCCCGAACCCGCGGATCGACAGTTGCAAGTCCTGCGCGAAGTTCTGCCGGTCCCGTGCGTTGACCCCCGGCACCAGCGCCAGTGACTCCGAGAGATTGATCTCCGGCCGGCCCGCCGCGCGCAGCCGATCACCGTCGATGACGCTGATCGATGCGGGCACATCGAACGGCGAAGCCTCGATTCGCGTGGCGGTGATGGTGACCGGGGCCAGCGTCTGCGCCGGCAACGACATGGCTGCGGTGATGAGCGGCGGCAACAGGCACCAGCGACTCGGCAAAGAGTTGCCCACCCTAGCGCTCCAGCAGCGACAGCACATGTTCGCCGATCGCCAGGGCACTGGTAAGACCAGGCGACTCGATACCGAAGAGGTTCACCAGACCCGCCATGCCATGGACCGCCGGACCGTCAACGCGGAAGTCAGGCGCGGGTTCGCCCGGCCCGTAGATCTTGGGACGCACGCCGCTGTAACTGGGTTGCAGCGCGCCATCGGGAAGCTGCGGCCAGTAGCGCCGGACTTCGGCATAGAAGCTGTCGGCGCGGCGCGGGTCCACCGTGTAGTCGATGGCAGCGGGATCGGTAGTCGGCAGCCACTCCAGGTCCGGTCCGAACTTCGCCTGGCCACCGAGGTCCAGCGTCAGGTGCACGCCGAGCCAAGCGTCCGCCGGCGCGGGATAGATCAGCCGTGAAAACGGCGCGCGACCCGCCAACGCGTAGTAGTTGCCTTTGGCAAAGTGTTCGCGCGGTACCGTCGATGGATCGAGTCCTTCAAAACGGCGCGCCAGTGCGCATGCGTCAAGCGACGCAGAGTTGATGATGATGTCCGCAGCCAGCTCACTGCCGTCCGCCATGCGAACCACATGCGGTTCACCCGCGCGGCCCAGCACTGCGGATTCGACTGCCGAACCCAGCGCCACCATGCCCCCGGCGCGCTCAAGGTCGCCCTGCAGCGCCAACATGAACCCGTGGCTGTCGACGATGCCGGTGGTCGGTGACTCGAGGGCTGCGACGCACTGCAGAGCGGGCTCCAGTGCCTTCGCCTCGCTGCCTTCAAGCCAGTGCACCGGCACCCCATTCGCCGCCGCTCGATCCTGTAGCTTGCGCAGCCTTGCGGCTTCCGCATCACTGCCCGCCACGACCAGCTTGCCGCAATTGCGGAAGTCGACCCCATGACTTGCGCACAAGGCGTAGAGCAGTTCCTTGCCGCGCACGCACAGTCGCGCCTTGAGCGAACCCGGCGTGTAGTAGAGCCCTGCGTGGATCACTTCGCTGTTGCGCGAACTCACGCCCTGGCCGATGCCGGCCTGCGCTTCGCAGACGATGGTCTCCCGCCCGTCTTGCGCGAGTGCACGGGCCACCGCGAGCCCGACCGCCCCTGCGCCGACGACGATAGCGCCAACCCGGTCCATCAAAGATCGCGACGGGGATCGAGCGCCAGCAACATGGCCACCAGCGAGCGGAGGTTTTCCTTCAGCCGCACGAAGCCCGATGCGGGCTCCAGCGTTTTCTCATCCATGTACAGCTTGCGATTGATCTCGACCTGCACGCTGTGGCGCTGGTCCGCGGGAAGCCCATAGCGCCGCACCATTTCCACGCCCTTGTAGGGATGGTTGTACGAAACGCTGTAGCTCTGGCCCTCCAGGTGCTCGCAGATTCGGCGCGACAGGCGGGGATCGGCGCTCGTGCCGTCGCGGTCCCCGATCACGAAGTCGGCGTGTACCAACCCCGGAAAATCGGTTGAGTAGGTCGCGCCGATGGCGGGCATCGAGTGGCAGTTCAGGTGGATGTCGTAGCCATGCCGCGCGCGCGCCGCATCCACAGCTGCCGCCACCGCCGCGTGATACGGTCGCCAGCAACGTTCGATCCGTGCCTGAACCTCCTCGACGGTGAGGCGACGGTCGTAGATCGGCGAGCCATCATCGGTGCAACGCCAGATGAGCCCCTTGCCCAGGCGGACCTTGGCGAGCGCACGTTCATCGGTCTCGATGTCGTCGGGCCAGGGCGCGTCGAAAAGAGAGGTATCGATCTCGGTGACATTGCGGTTGGCATCGAGATAGCTGCGCGGAAAGAGCGCCTCGATCCAGGCCACGCCCAGCGCGGGCGCAAAGTCGTAGAGCTTTTCGACGTGCGTGTCTTCAGCTTGCCGCAATGCCTGCATGTCGCAGGCCGCGCCGAAGTCATCGGGGTAGTCGATGCCGCTGTGCGGCGAGTCCAGCACCAGGGGCGTGCTGCCGGGAATGTTCCGAATCAGCGATTCCATGCCTTCGATTGTGACGCAGCGCGCCGCCGTGCGGCCGCGCAATGCAGTGCAAGACCCATAGTTTGCTATTGTCATGCATCGATTCCACCCCGCAGGGCCGCCGCACGTGAAGCTTCTCGTCATGACCCACTCCTATGGCCTCAATGGCGCCGCCTGGATCCTCAAGCGCGCGATGCAGCACTGGGTCGGGCTCGGCTGGCAGGTCGATGCGCTGCTCAACGAACAATCAGAGACAGCACACGGCGGTGAGCTGCGGGCCCTGGGGATCCGCACGCCCAGGTCGGCCGACATCCCGACCGATTACGACCTGGCGCTCGTCAACACCATGATCGATATCGGGCTCGCGGAGCGGATCGCCGGCAAACTGCCAACGGCACTCTGGATTCATGAAGGCGCGACCGTGATCCGCGGCTGGAAACACACTCCTGTCGAGCTGATGCGCCAATTGGCGCTGCCGGACCTCCTCATTTTCGACAGCGCCTGGCAGGTCGATTCGGTTTTCCGCAGCTTCGTGCACGAACTGCCGCCCGAACGGGTGACCTGCGTGCCTTGTGGCGTCGAAGCCCCACCCCGGCCCGCGCGTCTCGAAAGTGGCGACACCGTCAACATCGTCTGCGTCGGCTCGGTCTATGGACGCAAGCGTCCGCTCGACCTGGCCCGGGCCGCGGTCCGCCTCTCGCAGCACCGCGCGGTGCGGTGTTCGTTCGTTGGTGACCTGACGCATGCCGCTGCGCTCGTCCCCCGATTCGACGAATTCCGCCTACATCCATCCGGCATCCTGCAGTGGCTCGGAGGCGTGAGCGACGACGTGAAGTTCGCGGTGATCGCGGATTCGGACATTGCCTGCTTCCCTTCGGAAGACGAAACCTTCGGGCTTTCGGCCCTGGAGGCCGCGCTGGCGGGCTTGCCCGTCGTGCTCGCGGACTTGCCCGTCTATCGCAGTGTCGGCTGGGTGGATGGCGTCAACTGCCTCACGTATCCCGTCGCTAATGTCGGACTTCTTGAGGAAAGGCTCACCGCGCTCGCAGGCGACGGCGCCCTGCGACGCCGCATCGCCGACGGTGCCGCGACGCTGGCCCAGCGCTACCGCATGGCGCCGTTCCTCGATCGCATCACGGCCACAGTGTCTTCCATCGCGCGGCGCCG
>JBKJOM010000124.1:0-2830 GCA_046595775.1 Ramlibacter sp.
TACGGCACGCGTAGCGCCGGATCAAGTCGCCGCGTTCGACGGATACCCTTGCGGGGACGTCAACGCGGCGTTTCTGCTGTGAGAACCACGAGAAACGATGGCCACCAAAAGAGACTATTACGAGACCCTCGGCGTACCGAAGAACGCGTCGGACGAGGAGATCAAGAAGGCTTATCGCAAGCTCGCGATGAAGTACCACCCTGACCGCAACCAGGGCGAGGACAAGGGCGCGGAAGCGAAGTTCAAGGAGGCCAAGGAAGCCTACGAGATGCTCTCCAGCGCCGAGAAGCGGGCCGCGTACGACCAGTTCGGCCACGCGGGCGTCGACCCCAACATGCGCGGCCCCGGCGGTCCCGGTGGCGAAGGCTTTGGCGGATTCGCCGAAGCCTTCGGCGATATTTTCGGCGACATCTTTGGCCAGCAGCAGCGCGGCGCCGGCGCGGGCCGCGGCGGTCGCCAGGTGTACCGCGGCAGCGACCTGTCGTACGCGATGGAGGTCACGCTTGAGGAAGCGGCCCACGGCAAGGAAGCGCAGATCCGCATCCCGTCATGGGAAGGCTGCGAGACCTGCCACGGCAGCGGCGCCAAACCCGGCACGCAGGCCAAGCAGTGCACCACCTGCAATGGCCAGGGCGTCGTGCAGATGCGCCAGGGTTTCTTCTCGGTACAGCAGACCTGCCCGCACTGCCGCGGCACGGGCAAGATCATTCCGGAGCCGTGCCAGACCTGCCATGGGCAAGGCAAGGTCAAGAAGCAGAAGACGCTCGAGGTGAAAATTCCCGCGGGCATTGACGACGGCATGCGCATCCGCAGCGCTGGAAACGGCGAGCCCGGCACCAACGGCGGGCCTCCCGGCGACCTGTTCATCGAGATCCGCCTGAAAAAGCACGAGATTTTCGAGCGCGAGGGGGACGACCTGCATTGCGTTGTCCCGATCTCCTTCACGCGCGCCGCCCTCGGCGGCGAGATCGAAGTGCCGACACTGCAAGGCAAGGCCGCGATTGACATCCCCGAAGGCACGCAAGCCGGCAAGCAGTTCCGCCTGCGCGGCAAGGGCATCAAGGGCGTGCGCTCGAGCTACCCCGGCGACCTGTACTGCCACATCGCGGTTGAAACGCCGGTGAAACTCACCGAGCACCAGCGCAAGCTGCTGAAGGAACTGGACGAATCTCTGAAGAAGGGTGGTTCGAAGCACTCGCCCACCGAGGAGTCGTGGTCTGACAAGCTGAAGGGGTTCTTCAGCGCTTGAATACAGGACTCCCGTACGCAGAAGTCGCAGAAACTACGCAGAAGACGCAAAAGATTCAAAGAAAATTTCTTTGGAAGTCCTTCTGCGACCTCTGCGTAACTTTTGCGACTTCTGCGTACGGGTGTCCGATCCCGCTCCCAATCCGATTTAGAACAGCAGCCCCTGCCCCACAGCCCCCGGCGGCCGGAACTGGGTCTCGTCCAGCACCACACGCGTACGATTGAAGCCGATGCGCCGCGCGGCCTTCTCGAAGCGCTGTGCGATGAGCTCGGCCCAGGGGCTGCTGCCTTTCATGCGCGTCGCGAAGCTAGCGTCGTAGTCTTTGCCGCCACGCATGTCGTGGATCCGCGCCATGACTCGCTCGGCGCGTTGCGGGTAATGCAATTCCAGCCACTGCCGAAATAGCGGGCTCACCTCCCAGGGCAGGCGCAGCACGTGATAGAACGCGCTGCGCGCGCCGGCCGCCCACGCGGCTTCCAGCACTTGCTCCATGTCCTCGGTGAGAAAGGGAATCTGCGGGGCCAGGCTCACCGCGGTCGGAACGCCGTGCTCGGCGAGTGTCTTTAGGGTACGGAGCCTTCGGTGCGGCGCAGCGGCGCGCGGCTCCAGCTTGCGCGTGAGCTCTGCATCCAGCGTCGTAATGGTGACGCTCACGGAAGCCAGCCCCTTTGCAGCCATGGGCGCGATCAGGTCCAGGTCGCGCTCGACGCCGCTCGACTTCGTGACGAGGCTGAAGGCGTGATTGGTCTCGTGGAACAGTTCGATCACCGAGCGTGTCAGCCTCAGCTCCCGCTCGACCGGCTGGTAGCAGTCGGTGGAGGTGCCGATCGCAATCAGTTTCGGCTGGTAGTGGCGCCGGGAGAGCTCCATGCGCAGGATGGCCGCGATGTTGCGCTTGGCGACGAGCTTGGTTTCAAAGTCGAGCCCCGGCGACAAGTTGATGTAACTGTGGTTGGGTCGCGCGTAGCAATAGATGCAGCCGTGCTCACAGCCGCGATAGGGGTTGATCGAGCGCTCGAAGTAGACGTCGGGCGACTCATTGCTGCTGATGACGCTGCGCGATTCCTCCCAGGTCACTTCGGTCTGCGGCCTGGCCTCTTCACCGGCATACGCCTGCTGCAAGGTGTCCCAGCCATCGTCGAAAGCAGCGCGCGCATCGCGCTCGAAACGGTGTGGATGGTACGTGGCCGAGCCTCGCCCTTTCAGGGCTTCGATGGGGACTCGTAGCTCTTGCATTTGGCGCTCATTAAACTGTATTTTCATAAGGGGTATCCGCTTAGCTCCACTAGGTCATTTCAGCGGATTCTTCGGCGGGCAGCACGATGTCGGCGTAGGTCACCGGATCGGTGACGACGGCTTGCTGCATGAGCCTGTAGAACAGCATCCCGCGCGAGCTGGAGGTGCGGCGGTTGAAGCGGAAGACGAACTCGTCCAGGTAGGCATCCAGGTGTTCGGGCTGGACCGAACCGTGATGGGTGCCCAGGATCCAGCGCTTGATCAGTGAGGCCACCCGATGCACGCCGGCCATGGAAACATGGGCCGGCACCTCCGATCCGAGCATGACGTTGCGCTGATGGTTAT
>JBKJOM010000176.1:0-9554 GCA_046595775.1 Ramlibacter sp.
CACCGGATGCCGGATCAAGTCCTGCATGACAAGGTCACGGGGCAGTGGGGGCCTGGGCTGGGATCGTTGACGAAGCATCGGGAGCCGCAGCGGGCGCAAAGGTGGGCGCGGGCGCTACCTGCCCCTGCCGCTGTGCCTGGATCACGTCGTGCACGAACCGCAGCTTCTCCAGCGCCTGTGTACTCAACGCGAACGGATACGCATCTTCGTGACCGAGGCTGCGATTCAGGCTATTGAGCAGCAGCGTGAGGGGGACCCACTGGTCCACCAGCGGGTCGAAATTCACGGAGCCCGTCTCGAAAGGGTTGGCGACCTCTTCGACTTCCTGCTCCGAGCCCGGCACGGTCAGCCTCGTGCTGTACGCCGCCGCGGTCTCGAGCAGGTCGACCATGTGCAGGTAGTGAGCCCAGGTTTCGGCCCAGTCTTCCCAGGGGTGCGAGGTCGCGTACGCGCTCACGTAATGCATCTCCCAGCCGGGCGCCGCGCCGCCGCCCGCGTAGTGGGCATGCAGGGCCTGCGCATAGTCGCGCGACTCGTCGCCAAACACCGTGCGCCACGGATCGATGCGCCCGCCATCGCGGATCAGGCGGTCCCAGAAGTAATGCCCCGATTCATGCCGAAGGTGACCGAGCAGGGTGCGATACGGCTCATGCAATTCCACGCGGCGGCGCACGCGCTCGGCGTCGTCGGCTTCGGCGATGTTCAGCGTGATCAGGCCTTCGGCATGGCCGGTGAGCACCGCCTGGCCTGGCTGGTCGGCCAGGAACTCGAAACTGGGCCCGTCGCGTTGGCCTGTCGGCGGCGTCGCGCTCACCAGGCCGAGCTTGGCGAGTGTGTAGAACAGGCGGCGCTTCGCGACCTCGACGCGATACCAGCGCTGGTGGTGCTCGGGCACCGACAGGTCGGGCAGGACGCGCGTCTGCCGGCACGATACGCACAAGGTGTTGGGATCATCGGCGGGCACCGCGAAGTTGCAAGCCTGGTGGTCCACATGGTTGCTGCACAGGCGGTACGCGGGCGCATTGGCCGCGCGGCGCAGCGACTTGCGTCGCCAGAGGCCCGCAGTGTTGTCGGGCACGGCCTCGATCGCGCAAAGCGCCAGCCGATCCGGCAAGAAAGCCAGGTCGCTGCCGCACTTCAAGCACTGCACGTTCTCGAAGAAGACGGGCTGGCGACAATGGTCGCAATTGAAGGTTCGCATGCGCGCGGTCCTGCCGGAAAATGAAAAAAGGCAGGCGCGGCCCCACGGCCGTGTTTCGCCTGCCTTTTGCGGCAGCGGGTTTCAGCCCGCCGCCACGGGATGCCTTACGGACGCACCGCGAGGTTGTTGCGCACCGAGCGCACGCCCTTGGTCGTGCGGGCAATGTTCTCGGCCTGCTGCTTTTCGGCAGAGGACTTCGCGAAGCCCGAGAGCGCCACTTCACCGTTGAGCGTCTCGACCTTGATGGCGGCGGCGTCAACAGTCTTGTCCTCGACAAACTTGGCCTTCACCGCGGTGGTGATGGCGGCGTCGTCGACATAGGCGCCGGCGGTTTCCTGGCCGCGGATGACCGCGCATCCGGTTCCGACGAGGGTTGCACCGGCGACCAGGGCGATGGCGATGGCTCTTGTGTAATTCATGACTTTCTCCTTCAGTTGACGAAAAGTTGGCGGTGCCTGCGTTCCCAAAGCTCCCCGGACGACGGCACCACGCCTCCGGCTTGCATCCTCAAATTCAATACGGCAAGTCGTGGTCCTCGTAGTCCGACCCGGACATGGCCGACATGACCACGCTCGCAAGCTGCGGAGACTTTGCCAATGCCACCAGCAAGCCACCGACGGAAATCAGGCGCCAGGGTCGTACGACCATGAAGACTGCTCCGACCACTGCGGCCGCACCCAGGTAGGTGACCGGGTGTTTGCCTGCATATCCAGAGAGCATCGGCGTGGCCAGCTCCAGGCCCATGCGGGCCGGGTGGTGCCGCCAGTAGGTCCGGGCGGCACGTTTCACGCGCGAGAACCAGCCCCCCTGGCCGGTGGCGGCGGCTGCTTCAGCTGCCTCCCATTGCTCGCCCTGCTTGTGTTCGGCCCCGCCTGCCTGCGCATGCCGGTCCTTTCGGATTTCCTTGCGATGCACATGCTCGATCAGCGCCAGCCGCGTGCGTGCCAGCCGGTCGGCGGCGGTGTGATGCGCCTGCGGCTTGTCCCTGTCGCTCATGCCTTGGCCCCGATGATGCGCAGCGCCTGTGCATCGGCATCGAGCTGCGCGCGCAGTTCGGCGAAGGCGTTCTCGGGCAGCGGCTTGCGAGTGGCCATGAAGCCCGCGACGGCGATCACCAGCGGGATCGCCGGCACGACGACCAGCGCCCAATGGAATTCGGCGAGCATCGCGCCCAGCATGGCTGCCATGCCCGAGAGGATCAGGAACACCAGCGAACCGGCGATCACGGCGCCCCAGGCCGCGGCACGCCGAGCCAACTGGCTGCCGGCGCTGGACGCTTCTTCCTGCACCAGCGCTGCATAGCCGGCCATGTGGTCCATGACCAGTTCAGGACGGGCGATCAGCACCGAGAAGATGGGGTGGATCATGGGCGGCGTACCTTTCGCGCGATCAGTAGTAGCGGCGCTCGGTGTTGTTGCTGCGGCGCAAGGCAATCACCAGGCCGGCCAGGGCGGCGCCCACTGCAGCTGCGATCAGCGCGGACTTGAGCGGCTGTTCGGAGACGTAACGCGTCGTGGCGCGGCCGTATTCGCCGAAGCTGCTAGCGCCGCGGTTGGCCAGGTCTTTCATCCCGCCACGCAGGTCGCGCATGCGCTCGTTGGCCTTGTCGAAAGCCTGGTTCGCGAATTCACGCGTGCTCTCCAGCGCTTGCGCGCTCAGGCCGCGGGCGTCGTCGGCGTAGCCAGATGCCTCGGAAGGCAGGTTCTTGATGCTGTTCATGGTGGTGTTCTCAGGTGCTCTTGGTTTGCTGAAAAGGGCCGTGAGGCCCCGCGATGAATGAAGACCGGATGCGCGCTAGCGCCGGCGGCCCAGGCCGATGACAAAGGCAACCACGGCCATGATCAAGAACACGAAGAACAGGATCTTCGCGATCTCCACCGCGCCCGCGGCAATGCCGCCGAAGCCGAACAGGGCGGCCACGAGCGCGATGACGAAAAAGACAATCGCGTAGTGAAGCATGCAGGTCTCCTTGGGGCCGCGGCGCGCCTTGCACGCCAAATGGGATGCGACCAGTGTGGACCTGCTACAGCCGCGCTCATGATCGGCGGCCAGCGTGATTGGATGTCGGTGGGCGTGATGGGCCGGTGTAGGACCGGGCTGACGTGGGGAAAGGCAGTTTGGGAAGCGTGCTTGTCAGCGCGTCAGGCCGAAGCCGTGACGATCATCGGAAGAACCGCGGAGATTCGCGTTCCCTGGCCCGGCGTGGAGTTGACCGAAAGCTTGCCGCCGGCCGCTTCGACGCGGTGCCGCATGCCGGCCAGGCCGTGCGTCGATGGCCGGACCTGCGCCGCGTCGAAGCCCTTGCCGTCGTCCTTGATGTCCACTTCGACAACGCCTCCGAAGTGGCGCAGGCTGATGTCGACCTGCTTCGCCTCGGCGTACTTGCCCACGTTGGTGAGCGACTCCTGCACCAGACGATACACGGTGAGCTGGCGCGACTCGTCAAGTTGCACGGCCTCCAGCCCGGTGTTGATTTCGATGCCAGAGCGCTCGGAGAACTCACGCGCGAGGATTTCCAGCGAGGCCGTGAGGCCCAGGTTGGACAGTGACGAAGGGCGCAGGTCTTCGATGATGCGGCGCTTCAGCGCGATGCCGCTGTTGAGCGCCTCGGTCAGGTGTTGCAGCCGCTCCGACACCTCGGGACTGGCCTGCGGCGCCAGCCGCGACTTCAGCCTTGCGACATCGAGCTTGGCCGCGGTAAGCAGGGCGCCCAGCTCATCGTGCAGTTCGCGCGCCAGGTGGCCGCGCTCTTCTTCGCGCACGTTCTGCAAGTGGGTGGCGAGTTCCGCCAGCGAGGCGGTGCGCTCTCGCACCTGGCGCTCCAGCAGGTCGCGCTCGGTCTGCAGCACTTCCTGCTCCCGCTGCCCCGCCGCCTTCAGCGCAGTGGTTTGGCGCAGGTACAGCCAGAATGCCGCCAGCGCGGCGGCGGTGACAACGGCGATGCCGACGCGCGCAAGCAGCAGTGAGCGCCGCACCTGTGCCTGGCTCACGTCAATTCTCGCACTCGCGGAGTTGATCAGCCCCCCGGCGTGTTCGCGGATGGCATCCATTTGCTCCTTGCCGACGTCCGTGGTCACCACGAACTTCCAGGCATCTTCATTGCCCTGCTTGCGCATGCGCACCGACAGGTCCATCTCGGCCAGCTTGCGCTGCACGTTGCGGGTGAGCTGGTTGAGGATGCCGTATTCCTGACCATTGGCCGGGTAGGCCGCGCGCAAGGACTCCAGTTGCTGGCCGATCTCCGCGACGGCGGCACTGTACGGTTCCAGGTAACGCGGGTCGCCGGTCAGCAGGTAGCCGCGCGATCCGGTTTCCGCGTCCAGCACGTGCTGCATGACGCGATTGAGAGTGTCGCGCACGCGCGAAGCCTCCGCGATGTCATCCAGCGCCGCCGTGGACTGGCTGAATCCTGTTTCGTTGATTCCGACGAGGAAACATGCAGCGAGCAGCGCCAGGACTAGGCTGACGGCCACCCGCGGCAAGGAAAACGATCGCATCTCAGTCACTCCAGGTTGTTCTTGTTGTGCATAGAATCACCTTCACGGTGACGGGTCAACAACTGATAAGAGAGAAGGGAACGCAACCATGATCAAGATCGGCATTGTCGATGACCACGCCATTGTGCGGTCGGGGCTCAAGCAGTTCTTTTCGGAGCAGGTCGACTTGCGTGTGGTCGGCGAAGCCGCCAGCGGGCGGGAGGCCATCGACCTGGTGCGCACCACCGAACTGGACGTACTGGTGATGGACCTGTCCATGCCCGGCCAAAGCGGCATCGATGCCCTGGGCATGATCCGGGCAAAGGTGCCGGACGTCGGTATCCTGATCCTCTCGGGTTATCCGGAGGAGCACTACGCGATGAACTTGATCCGGCAGGGCGCGAGCGGCTACCTCAACAAGGAATGCGAGCCAATGGAGATCGTCAATGCGATCCGCACCATCTCGCTGGGCCGCCGCTATATCTCCCCCGCGGTGGCCGAACTCCTGGCCCAGCAGCTCAATCGCAAGGAAGGCGGCGCGCCGCACGAGCAGCTGTCCGAGCGCGAATTCCAGGTTTTCCTGAAGCTCGCGAAGGGCGAGACGGCGGGTGACATTGCCAAGGCGCTTTCCCTGTCGGTCAAGACAGTGAGCACCTATCGCACGCGTCTGATGGAGAAGATGAGCCTGGCATCCAACAGCGACCTGACCTACTACGCGCTGAAGAACAAGCTGATCGACTGAGCTACCCACCCGGCTGCGTCGCGCCGGCCTGCATGATGCAGTACTCGACCAGCGCGTCGATTTCATTGGACTTGTCGAAGACGGCATCCGCGCCGAGCAGGAGGCAGCGCTTGCGCATGTCGGGCGTGGCGTAGTTGCTCAGCACCACCACCTTGCCGCCGTCACTCCGGGCGCGGCAAGCCTCGAGCACGCCCAGCCCGCTGCCTTGCTTGAGGAACAGGTCGACGATGGCGAGATCCCAGCCCGACTCGTGCTGGCCGAGCCAATGCCGTGCATCCTGCTCGGTCTCTGCCCAGCCGACGGCCGTGATGGACGCCAGTTCCTCCAGCGTCCCGACGAGGTTTTCGCGGATCGTGGCGTTGTCTTCGACGATGTAGGTTCTCAGTTGCACGCTCGCAGGCAGGAATGCGTGACCGGAAGTTGCGGATATCACAATTCGTGTCTTCAGCCGTCCCGTGCCCGTCGACTCATTCTGCCAGCCGCCCCTTCCCCTTCGCGTAGGATGAATCCTACGGAAGGGCTGGGACCGGACGACACCTGCTGCGGTGTACTGCTGACCCGCGGCGCAGCGCCGATCCGGCACACTGGCTGCAAACGGAAGGTTGTGATGCGTCTTCATGTGGGTCCCTGGTGGGTAAAGCTCCTGGTCGCGCTCGCCGCGCTCATGGCCTTGCTGGCGCTGGCCATCGCCTTCTTCCCGTGGGACACACTGCGCGGGCCGGTCAACCGATACGTCAGTGAAAAGACCGGTCGGCATTTCGAAATCACGCGCAAGCTGGATGTGAAGCTGGGCCGCGTCACGCGCGTCCTGCTCGACGGCATCGAGTTTGCCAACCCGGACTGGGCGAAGGACCCCTACCTGGTCAAGGCTGAAAGCGCCGAGATCCAGGTGCGCCTGCTGCCCCTGTTCCACCGCCGCCTCGAGCTTCCGCTGGTCAAGTTGAGCAAACCGCAGTTGGGATTGCAGGTGGAAGCAGACGGTCGGCGCACCTGGGCGCTGGGTCGGGACACAGGAGATTCCGCCAACATCCCGGACATCGGCGCGCTCGTCATCGACGAAGGCACGGTGCGCTTCGTCGCTCCGGCGCAAGGTGCGGACATCCAGGCCCAGTTCGCCGTCGACGGGCCGCTGTCCTTGCCGCCCGTGCAGCGGCCCGCGTCCGCCGCATCGGCGGCCACATCGTCGCAGAAGGACGCCGTGGCGTCATCCAGCCTTCCGCGGGCGATGCCGCTGAGTTTCACCGCGAAGGGCACCTGGCAGAAGGAAGCCTTCACCGCGAAGGGGCGCACCGGCAATGTGCTGTACCTGAGCGAGCCGCTGCAGAACCCTTTCCCGATGGAGATCGAGGCAGCGGCGGGTGCCACGAAGCTGCAGGCGCGCGGTGCGATTGCCAGTCTGGCAACACTTGATGGCTCAGACGCCGTGGTGGACCTGCAGGGGCGGAACCTGGCCGAGCTGTACCAGCTGGTCGGCGTGGTGTTGCCTGCAACGCCCCGGTATTCGATGCACGGCCACGTTGTGAAGAAGGGCGAACTCTGGAACGTCTCGGACCTTCGCGGCAAGCTGGGCAACACGGACCTGGCTGGTGAGCTCTCATTCGACAAGCGCCAGACCGTGCCACACCTGGCTGGCAAGTTGCATTCCAACTTGCTGGACTTCGACGACCTCGCGCCCATCGTCGGCATGACGGCGCAGCAACAGCGCGACATCAAGCAGACGCAGGTTGCCGACAATGAACTGAAGGCCGCCACGGGCAAGCGAAAGGCCAAGGTGGCGCGCGACCCCACCCGCAAGGTACTGCCGAAAGAACCCATCGACCTCGCGCGGCTGAAGGCGATGAATTCGGAAGTCACCTACAGCGCCGGGAAGGTCACCAACGCGCCGAACTTTCCGCTGGAGCGGATGGCCATGCGGGTTCGCCTGCATGACGGCGTGCTGAACCTCGACGACCTGAACCTGGGCATTGCAGGCGGCACGTTCACCGGCAGGATGATGATCGACAGCCACAGCAACCCTGCGGTCGGTGAACTGCACGTCGACGCGCGTTCGCTGGAGCTGAGCAAGCTGTTCAAGAATGTGGAACTCACCAAAACGGCCTTCGGCAAGATCCAGGGCGACATGGACCTCAAGGGGCAGGGCAACAGCATCGCCCAGATGCTGGCCAGTGCCAACGGCAATGTGGCCTTGTTGATGGGCAAGGGCCAGATCAGCAACCTGTTGCTGGAGATCGCCGGCCTCGACGGCGCGGAGATCATCAAGTTCCTGATGGGCGGTGACCGCAACGTCGGTGTGCGCTGCGCAGCCAGTGCATTCGACGTGAGGAACGGGCTCATGACCAGCCGCGCATTGGTACTGGACACCACGGACACGATCGTCTACGGCGAGGGGAACGTGAACCTGGCCAACGAGCAACTGGACCTGTACTTCCGGCCTTATCCGAAGGACATGAGCATCCTGACCCTGCGCTCGCCCCTGCGGCTGGACGGCACGTTGGGCGCGCCGCATGCGGGGCCTGACAAGGCCGCGCTGGGAGGCCGCGCCGGCATCGCGCTGGCGCTGGGTGCAATCAACCCCTTGCTGGCGCTGGCTGCAACCATCGAAACCGGCCCGGGCAAGGACGCCAACTGCGGCGAGATCCTGCGCGAGGCCGCCTCGCCCCACGCCTCGGCGCGCGTGGAGTTGCTGGCCCGGCAACAGCAGCAGCAGGCTGGCACTACGTTGGGCGGGCCGGGCGCCAAGCTCAAGTCACTGTTCGGCGCTGGGCGTGCACCGCAGGAGCAGCGCGGGAGCGTGCGGCCGCCCCGCCCGCAGCAGCCTGCCACGTCCGCCAGCGGACCGGCTCGCAGGGCCGAAGCGCCACAGCGGCCTACAGGCGTGCTCGACGCGCCCCAGTAGATCAAGTCCGGCACGACAAGCGAGTGTCAACGTGCAGAACACACAGGGCACGTCGCATCTCGTTCGATGCGCACTTCGCTGAAGGACATGGACCGCCCGTCTAGCATTTGCAGCCGCCCGACTGCCGGCTCGCAGGCGCCGCTGAGAATCTTCAACGCTTCGGCCGCCTGCATCGACCCGATGATGCCTACCATGGGGGCGAAGACGCCGAGCGTCGCGCAGCGGGTTTCCTCGAACTCCTTGTCGTAGGGGAAGACACAGGCGTAGCAGGGTGATGCCGCATTGCGCGGATCGAACACCGTCATCTGCCCGTCGAAGCGGATGGCGGCGCCCGATACCAGGGGCTTGCCGTGGCGCACGCAGGCCGCGTTGACCAGGTGGCGGGTCTTGAAGTTGTCGCAGCAGTCGATGACCACGTCGGCGCCCGGGACCAGTTCGTCGAGCAGTTGCGCATCCGCGCGCATCACCACCGGTTTAACCAGCACTTCCGGATTGATCGCCTCGATGCCATCGCGGGCGGACTCCGCCTTGGCGTGTCCGACGCGCGCAAGCGTGTGCGCGATCTGGCGTTGCAGGTTGGTGAGGTCCACGGCATCGTGGTCCACCAGCGTGATGCGGCCTACGCCGGCTGTGCCCAGGAACAGCGCGACCGGAGAGCCCAGCCCCCCCGCACCGATGACGAGTGCGTGCGAGTTCATCACGCGCTCCTGTCCCTCCACGCCGAACTCTTCCAGCAGGATGTGCCGTGAATAGCGAAGCAGCTGCTCGTCCGTCATGGAGGTGATTGTGGAACAAACAAAAAAGCCGGCGCGAGCCGGCTTTTTGTTCAGGGGGAAAGAGGACCGGTGCTCCGATCAGTTCTCCTTTTTCTCCTTGTTCTCGACGATCTGGGTCTTGCTGATCAACACCGGGCGGCCCTTCAACTGGTTGATGGCCTGCACCAGCTGGAAGTCCTTTTCGTTGCCGTACTCGGGCACCTTGCGGTCGGTCGGGCCCTTCCTGGCTTCATCCTCGGCTTTCTTCCGGGCATCCTCGCGGGCCTTCTCGCGAGCGGAGTCCTTGGTCTCGGCGCCCTGGCCACTGTTCAGGTGCTTTTCCAGGTCGGCTTCACGGGTGCGCAGGGCGGCGAACACGTTGCCTTCCTCGGTTTCGTCGACCATCACGTCGGGCACGATGCCCTTGGCCTGGATCGACTTGCCGCTCGGCGTGTAGTAGCGCGCCGTGGTGAGCTTCAGCCCG
>JBKJOM010000184.1:0-4293 GCA_046595775.1 Ramlibacter sp.
GGGCACGTGCAGCCCGGTGCTCAACTCGATGACGATGCGAACCACGCGTCATACAGCGCTCGACTTCAAATGGGCCGAGCGCGGCGTTCATGTTCTCGGGCGTGCCCATCATCACGCCTTGCGTCCAGTGCAGCTTGAAAGCCTCCTCGGTGAACTCGCGGCACCAGCCTTCGCGCGCCCCGATGAACGCAACGCGCCCGATGCCAGAATTCGATCGTCGACATGAATGCTCCTTGCGGAGGTGTTGCCCGCCGCGACGATCGTCAAGAACGTGGCAGCACAGGCAGAGGCGCTGCTGGCCCGGCGCTTAGGGTGAAGACGCGCCCGCGCGAGCACGCCTGGGAGCCGTCGCCGTGCTAAACACCGCGAATGCCGCAATCGTCACAGCCGGCAGTGCCAATTCGCCATAGAGCATGGCATCGGTGCCGAACCGGTCGTGCACCCAACCGTCGAAGCTCGTCATGAGGGCGAGTGGCACATTGGATAGCGCCGCCATCAGGTTGAAGTTGGTGGCTGCCGATCGCTGCCCGATGGCCTGCAACACGATCGCCGAATACGCTGCATAGCCGCATCCCACCACGGCGGAATAGGCCAGGGTGAACACGACGAACGCCGTGGGTGACCGGGCGCTCCACGCCATGCCCACTGCAATGGCGCCGACCACCAGGCCGAACAGGCAGTAAGCGCGGACGGGGCTCAAGCGATCGCACAGGTAGCCGCCGACCATCGCGCCCCCGGCTGCGGCCAGGCCACCTGCGATGCCATTGACCCATGCGACCAGATCGGCACCGGCCTGCCATTCGCCGGCGATAGCCGACCACGGCGCTACACCCGATGCGATGGGGAGCACCATCAAGATGAGCGCAAGGTATCCCGCGCGCGAACGTGCGACCTCCCAGACGTCGAGCGCCACACCTTTCAGTTCGTGCAGGTACGAAGACGCCACGCGGGTGCGCCGCGCCGCGGGCACCCACAGCAAGCAGGCCCAGCACGCGATGCAAATCGCTCCCAGGACGGCACCGGACACCCAGATCTGCGGGACGTGTTCGGCGAGCAGCAGGCCCAGCCCGCCACCTACACCCGCGCCACCCACGTTGCCGGCTTGCGCCCAGCCGCTGGCCCGGCCCTGGATCGGCGCCGGCACGCACTGCGCCAGGAAAATCTCCGATGACATGCTGACCAAGGTCGAGGCCGCGGATGAAATCACCGCAAGGACAGTGATCGCGGGCACCGAGCTCGCGTTGGCCGGCAGCACGCTCATGGCCAGGATCGTTGCACCGACGATTGCGGCGCCCAGCCCGTACCAATGCTTCGGGTTGCCGACCGTATCGACGATCGGGGCCCAGAGGGCCTTCCACGTCTGCACCCAAAGCGTCGCCGCGATGATGGTGGTGATCTCCAGCGTGCTCAGCCCGGAGCGCCCCAGAAGAAACGCCAAAGTGACGCTCACGTAGCCGCTGCTGATTCCGAAGGGCGCGAACAGCGGCAGAAAGATCGCGGTGCTGCGCACCTGCGCGTGCGCAGTGGGTGCATCGCTGAAGTGGGCCGGCGTGTCGGTGTGTGCTGTTGTCATGGCAGGGGGGAGTGGCCGGGCGGATGGTACATGCCTGGAATCTCCCCATGAAAACCCGCGCAGAATGGGCCGATGCCCAAGAGAAAAGTCTCGATCCAGTCCGCGTGGACGAAGCTCATCATGCAAAGCCTGGCGCCGCCACGGCGTGCCAGGCGCGCCAGCCGCATCGCCCCTTTCTCGCTCGCGCGCCCGAAGCGGCCGGCGGGCGAGGGCGATTGGATCGCCGGCATCGCCATGGGGGCGACGGGTGCACGGCGGTATCGACTCTATCGCCCGCCCGGCATTACCTTGTGGGAGAAGTTGCCGCTGGTGGTGATGCTGCACGGGTGCGGCCAGGACGCGAGCACTTTCGCCACCAGCACGCGCATGAACCGCATCGCGCGGCAACACCGCTTCCTGGTGCTGTACCCCGAGCAGGATCGCATCAGCAACGTGCAAGGCTGCTGGAACTGGTACCAGACCGGCAACGGCCGCGCGAACGGCGAGGCCGCATTGATCATGCAGGCTGTCGACCAGGTGTGCATGTTGTACGGCGCGGACAGGGATCGGGTCGCAGTGGCCGGCCTTTCGGCGGGCGGCAGCATGGCGGCCTTGCTCGCAACGCGTGAGCCTGGGCGCTTCAAGGCGGTGATCATGCATTCGGGCGTCCCGCCTGGCACGGCGTCGTCAACGGTATCGGCCATGCAGGCGATGCGCGGCCGGCGCGCCACGGCGACACTGGCTGCAACGCCCGAGGGCGAGCCCACGTCGAGGCCGCCCCTCATGGTGATCCACGGCGGGCGCGACCACGTTGTCGCCTCGAGCAATGGCCTGGCCGCTGTCACCGCGTGGGCCGATGCAGCGCAGGCCCGCGCGGGCAGCCGCCGCACCTTGCAGCGCGGCAAGCGCTACCCGATGGACGTCACCGAGTTCACCCGCGGACGCAGCGTCGTCGCCACCCTGGTCGAAGTGCCCGACCTCGCGCATGCGTGGAGCGGTGGCGCCAAGGGCGCTTACAGCGACGAGATGGGCCCCGATGCGTCGCGGCTGGCTTGGGCCTTCGCCGCGAAGCAGTTTGCGGGGGAAAGCACGGGTTGATTCGATTCAACCCGCCTGGCGGCTACCTCCACACCCGGAAGTTGTCCACCTGGATGTCGCCCAGGCCTTCGTGCGCCTCCACGCCTGCACGCCCGTCACGAGATCAGGGTCGTCGGCTGAATACAGCTGCGAGAACTTCGGTCGCTTAGACGGCAGGTAATCAATCGCCGAGACATTCGCTGCGCCGTTTTCGCGCCGCATGACGACTAAGCTCCCATCCCCCGCAAACTCGCCTCAATCGCCGCAGCCGCAGCGAGCGGCTTCTCCATCGGAAACAGGTGGCTGCCGTCCATCATCATGATGCGGCCTTCGACCAGCTTTTCGGTCATGGCCATTCCCACTCGCTGCATCTCTTCGGACTGCAAACCGCCGATGAACCCGACTGGGCATTTCAGCGGGTGCCGGCGCAGCAGCCGGTCCATGTTGTCGGGCAAGGTGTTGTAGATCAAGGTTTCGACTTCGCGGTCGAAGGCCAGTACTCGCTGGCCGTCTTCGTCGTCTTGCGTGCAGTGCTCAATGTAGTCTTCCAGCACCTGCGGGTGCCAGGCGGCAAACGCCTTCTTGTGCCGGAAGTGTTCCAGCGCGTCGGCTTGCGTGGGCCAGCGATGCCGGCGCTTGCGGCTCACGGCGCCCGGTGAGATCGATCCCACGAGTTGGGTGGACTTCATCGCGCCCAGCGCCTTCGCCTTCCATCCGCCGAGCAGCGGTGAGTCGACGAGAAGAACGCCGCGAGCCAGGCGCGGGTGACGGGCCGCGCACATGATGCTCAGGAACCCACCCAGCGAATGGCCCACCAGCCACGCCGGTTCGCCCGCCTTTTGTGTTTCGCGTTCCGCGAAGTCGCTCAGTTGCTGGACCACATGCGGCCAGTTGTTGGTGACGGGGTATTTCGGGTCGTGCCCGTAACGCTCGACGGCGCGAACAGCGAAGCCGCGCGCACGCAAGCTCTTGAACAGCACACCGTAGGTCGAAGCGGGGAAGCTGTTGGCGTGCGAGAAGACGATGAGGGGCATGGGGTTAGTCTACGGCGCGGCTTCTAGAATCCGCGCATGAAGTCCCGCCCCTCGACCGGCGGCCTCGTCTACTCCACGGACGCTGGCCGAATGTGCCCCGTGTGCCGCAAGCCGATCGTCCAGTGCGCCTGCAAGCGCATGGCGGTCGCGCCTGCATCCACCGACGGCATCGTCCGCATCTCGCGCGAAACCAAAGGCCGCGGCGGCAAGACCATGACCGTCATCCGCGGCCTGCCGCTCGACCCCGCCGCCCTCGACAAGCTCGCCAAGCAACTCAAGTCCACTTGCGGCTCCGGCGGCACCGCGAAGGATGGCGTGATCGAAATCCAGGGCGACCACTGCGACAAGGTGATGGCGCAGCTTTTGGCGCAGGGTCACAACGTCAAGCGCGCTGGCGGCTAACGTCCGCCTCACTCCGGGGTGTTACCGTGCGGCACCCATCCTCAGGAGCCTCCCATGCCGCGTCCCATCCTCGACGAAGCCTCCATCCATCCCGCCATCCGCTCCAAGGTGGCCAGCTGGAACCACGCCATCGTCGATGAAGTGCAAGCCGCAGTGCGCGCCAACGACGTGGTCGTCGTGGGCATGGGCATCAACCCGTTCCCCGCCAAGGCGCGCAAGGCGCTCGAC
>JBKJOM010000204.1:0-3900 GCA_046595775.1 Ramlibacter sp.
GCTGTCGTACCCGCAGACCGACTTCAGCGTGCTCACGGTCAACGGCGTCCGCACCTTTCACATCGGCTTGAATGTCTATGCGTTCACCGGTTTGATGTTCATCTTGGGGATCGCCTGGGCGTTCGGCAAGGCGAGCGTCTTCAAGTACATCAGCGACGACTATCCGGCGAACATTGGCGCGATCTCGGGCATCGTGGGCTTGGCCGGCGGCCTCGGCGGCTTCGTCCTGCCGATTCTTTTCGGCGTCCTGATGGACCTGACCGGCATCCGGTCCAGCGCTTTCATGCTGATGTACGGCGTGGTCTGGGTCTCGCTCATCTGGATGTACTGGACCGAGGTGCGCGAGACCCAGGTGATGGGCGCAACCGCAGTCGCTGCCAAGCCAATCTTGTCGCCGGCCGGCGGCCCCATGCCCCAACCGATGCCTGCCGCACCCCTGCACTGGAGCCCAAATTCTCCTCACTGGATCGCACCATGACAACCACAACCACGCTCGCTCCCCCGCTTGTTGGCCCGTCCAGCGGCTCGGACATCGGGGACTGGCTACCCGAAGACGCCCGATTCTGGGAAGCGCAGGGCAAGCGCATCGCCTACCGCAACCTGTGGCTTTCCGTACCCGCCCTGCTTTGCGGCTTCGCCGTCTGGGGCATGTGGGGAATCATCACGGTGCAGATGATGAATCTCGGCTTCCCGTTCACGCAGGCCGAATTGTTCACGCTTACGGCCATCGCCGGTATCGCCGGCGCGACGATGCGCATCCCCGCGTCCTTCCTGATCCGGTTGGCCGGCGGGCGCAATACGATCTTCCTGACCACCGCCATGCTGCTGGCGCCCGCCATCGGCACCGGCATTGTGTTGCAGCACAAGGACTGGCCGCTCTGGACCTTCCAGATGATGGCCCTGTGGTGCGGCGTGGGCGGCGGCAACTTCGCCAGCTCGATGTCCAACATCAGCACCTTCTTCCCCAAGCGCCTTCAAGGCACCGCGCTCGGCCTGAACGCAGGCCTGGGCAACTTCGGGGTCACGACGATGCAGATCGTGATTCCCCTCGTCATGACGGTGGGCCTGTTCGGCGCCTTCGGCGGAGAGCCGATGACGCTGGCCAAAGACAGCGGTTGGATCTTCGGCAAGATCGCCGCGGGCACGCCCACCTGGGTCCAGAACGCCGGCTTCGCCTGGGTCCTGTCACTGGTGCCGCTGTCGATCTTGTGCTGGTTCGGCATGAACAACTTGAAGACGGTTTCGCCCGACACCGGCTCCCCGATGGTCGCTTTCGGGAAGATCGCGTATCTCTACACATTGGCATTCATCCCTTCGATCCTGGGGCTCTACCTGTACCTGCCAAAGCCCACGGGCCTGGGCGTCATCAGCATGTGGGTTGCGATTCCGCTGGACATCGCGAGCGCGCTGCTGATCATGAAGCTGGCCGCCTTCGGCCCGATGAAGGAAGGCGTCAGCAAGCAATTCCTGATCTTCAAGAACAAGCACACCTGGTCGCTCACGGCCCTGTACATCGTCACCTTTGGTTCGTTCATCGGCTTTTCGATGGCTTTGCCGTTGGCCATGAAAGTGATCTTCGGCATCAGCCATGTGCCCGGCGCCAACGGCGTGATGCAGCACACACTGAACAATCCAAATGCGCCTACGGTCCTTGCATACGCGTGGATTGGGCCGTTCGTAGGCGCCGCGGTACGCCCAGTCGGCGGCTGGATCTCGGACAAGGTCGGCGGCTCCATCGTCACTCAGGTCATCTCGGCGGTGATGGTCGCCGCTTCCGTGGCCGTCGGCTACGTGATGATGCAAGCTTACGGTTCGGCGACCCCCGAAAAGTACTTCCCCGAATTCCTGGGCCTCTTCATCGTGCTGTTCTTTGCGAGCGGCATCGGCAACGGCTCCACCTTCCGCACCATCGGCGTCATCTTCGACCGCACCCAGGCCGGCCCAGTCCTGGGCTGGACCTCGGCCGTGGCTGCTTATGGCGCCTTCGTAGCCCCCATC
Source organism: Ramlibacter sp. (assembly GCA_046595775.1). Lineage (GTDB taxonomy): Bacteria > Pseudomonadota > Gammaproteobacteria > Burkholderiales > Burkholderiaceae_C > Ramlibacter. The sequence continues at coordinate 1,999 of JBKJOM010000204.1, forward strand.
GTGATTGGTGACCAGATCAAGGCTGGCACCCCGCAATTCGCGATGTATGGCTTCGCCGTCTTCTACGCCGCTTGCCTGGTCCTCAACTGGTGGTTCTACCTGCGCCGCGGCGCCTACGTGAAAAACCCTTGACCGTCCACGAACCGAAAAAACATCATGAGCCACTTCCTCGACCGACTCACGTACTTCGCACAGCCGCGCGAATCGTTTGCCAACGGCCACGGCCAGACGACCGGCGAAGACCGCACCTGGGAAGACGCCTACCGAGCCCGGTGGGCCCACGACAAAATCGTTCGCAGCACGCACGGCGTAAACTGCACGGGCTCGTGCTCCTGGAAAATCTACGTCAAGGGCGGCATCGTCACTTGGGAAACCCAGCAGACCGATTACCCGCGCACCCGGTGGGACATGCCCAACCACGAGCCGCGTGGCTGCGCGCGGGGCGCCTCCTATTCGTGGTACCTGTACAGCGCCAATCGGGTCAAGTACCCAATGGTGCGCGGCCGTATGCTCAAGCTCTGGCGCGAAGCGCGCCGCACGATGCAGCCAGTGGAGGCCTGGGCGGCCCTCGTCGGCGACGAGGCCAAGCGCAAAAGCTGGCAGGCCGTGCGCGGCCTCGGCGGCTTCACGCGCTCCAACTGGGACGAAGTCAACGAGATCATCGCGGCCTCGAACATTCACACCATCAAGGCGCACGGACCGGACCGCATCATCGGCTTCTCGCCGATCCCTGCGATGTCGATGGTGAGCTATGCCGCCGGATCGCGCTACCTCTCGCTGATCGGCGGCGTGTGCATGTCGTTTTATGACTGGTACTGCGACTTGCCGCCGGCCAGCCCGCAGGTGTGGGGCGAACAGACCGATGTGCCGGAGTCCGCCGACTGGTACAACTCCAGCTACATCATCGCCTGGGGCTCCAACGTGCCGCAGACGCGCACGCCCGACGCCCACTTCTTCACCGAGGTCCGCTACAAGGGCGCGAAGACCGTCGCGATCACACCGGACTACTCCGAAGTGGCGAAGCTGTCGGACCTCTGGATGCACCCCAAGCAGGGGACCGACGCGGCCGTGGCGATGGCGATGGGCCATGTGATCCTGAAGGAGTTCTATTTCGACAAGCGCTCGGCGTACTTCGACGACTACGCACGCCGCTACACCGACCTGCCGATGCTCGTGATGCTGAAGGAGCAGGTGCTACCGTCCGGCGAGACCGTCATGGTGCCGGACCGCTACGTGCGCGCCTCCGATTTCAACGGCAAGCTCGGGCAGAAGAACAACCCCGAGTGGAAAACGGTGGCATTCGATGAAAGCGGCAAGGTCGTGCTCCCCCATGGCGCCATCGGCTTTCGCTGGGGCGCCGACGGTCGCGCCGACGCCGGCCAATGGAATCTGCAGGCCAAGGAAGCGCGCAACGGCAACGACGTCAAGCTCAAGCTGTCGGTGCTGGAAGGCGCCGCTGCGTCCACCGAAATTGCGAGAGTGGGCTTTCCCTACTTTGGCGGGATCGTCTCCGAGCACTTCCCCAGCAACAAGCAGACCGATGTGCTGGTGCGAACGGTGCCGGTGCAGCGCATCAAGCTCGGCAAAGAGGGCGAGGAGCGCTACGCCACGGTCGCCACCGTGTTCGACCTGCAGGCCGCTAACTACGGCGTGGCACGCGGCATCCATGGCGAGCTGGCGGCCGCCAGTTTCGATGACGACACGCCGTACACCCCGGCCTGGCAGGAGAAGATCACGGGAGTGCCCCGCGACCAGATCATCAGCGTAGCGCGCGAGTTCGCCGACAACGCGCACAAGACGCACGGCAAGTCGATGGTGATCATCGGCGCGGCGATGAACCACTGGTACCACAGCGACATGAACTACCGCGGCGTCATCAACATGCTGATGATGTGCGGCTGC
>JBKJOM010000246.1:0-24067 GCA_046595775.1 Ramlibacter sp.
GTTCGAGCAGACCCGCCTGATTGGCGTCGAAGCAGCCGGCGAAGGACTGGACAGCGGCAAGCACTCGGCATCCCTGCAACGCGGCAGCCCCGGCGTGCTGCACGGCAATCGCACCTACATCCTGCAGGACGACAACGGCCAGATCACCGAGACGCACAGCATCAGCGCCGGCCTGGACTATCCAGGCGTCGGCCCCGAGCACGCCTGGCTGAAAGACATCGGCCGCGCCGAATACGTGGGCATCACCGACAAGGAAGCGCTCGAGGCCTTCCACTACCTGTGCCGCACCGAGGGCATCATCCCGGCGCTGGAATCGAGCCATGCAATCGCGTACGCAATGAACCTCGCGAAAACGATGAAGCCGGACCAGACGATCCTGGTGAACCTCTCGGGCCGTGGCGACAAGGACATTGGCACAGTGGCCGACCTCGCGGGCGTGGACTTCTACGACCGCCCTTCCATGCGCGGCATGAAGGTCAAGGGCGGGGGCCAGCCATGAGCCGCATCGCCGCGACGTTCGCCGCCCTTTCGCAATCGAAGCGCAAGGCGCTCGTGCCCTACGTCACAGCCGGCTTCCCCTTCGCCGACATCACGCCGGAGTTGATGCATGGCATGGTCAAGGCCGGCGCCGACGTGATCGAGCTCGGCGTGCCCTTCTCGGATCCGATGGCGGACGGGCCCGTGATCCAGCGCGCCGGTGAAAAGGCGCTTGCCTTTGGCATCGGCATGACTCAGGTGCTCGACATGGTTCGCGCCTTCCGCAAGGACGACACGCGGACGCCTGTCGTCCTTATGGGCTACGCCAATCCGGTCGAGCGTTACGACCTCAAGCACGGCAGGGACGCCTTCATCCGCGACAGCGCGCAGGCTGGGGTCGACGGCATCCTGGTCGTGGACTACCCGCCCGAAGAGTGCGAAGACTTCGCCGCGAAACTCAAGGCGCAGGGCATGGACCTCATTTTCCTGTTGGCGCCCACCAGCACGGACGAGCGCATGCGACAGGTGGCCCGGGTCGCCAGCGGCTACGTGTACTACGTTTCACTGAAAGGCGTGACCGGCGCAGGCCACCTCGACACCGATGCGGTCGAGAAGATGCTGCCGCGCATTCGCCAACATGTCTCGATCCCCGTCGGCGTGGGTTTCGGCATCCGTGATGCTGCGACGGCCTGCGCAGTGGGCCGCGTAGCCGATGCCGTGGTGATCGGCACCAGGATCATCCAGCTGGCCGAGGCGGAACCCCGGGAAAAGGTGGTTCCCGCCGTCGCCGCCTTCCTGGCCGAAGTGCGCGCCGCGCTGGACGTATGATCGACATTCCGCCCCTGAAAAGGACGATCCGATGAGTTGGCTAGAAAAGCTCCTGCCGCCCAAGATCCAGCAGACCGACCCGGCCGACCGCCGGCAGGTGCCCGAAGGCCTGTGGGTCAAATGCCCGAGCTGCGAAACCGTCCTGTACAAGACCGACCTGGAGCAGAACCTCAACGTCTGCCCCACCTGCAGCCACCATCACCGCATCGGCGCGCGAGCGCGCCTGAACTCCTTCCTAGATGCCGAAGGCCGCTATGAGATCGGCCAGGAAGTGCTGCCGGTTGATGCGCTCAAGTTCAAGGACAGCCGCCGCTATCCGGAACGCCTGAAGGAAGCCCTGGAGAACACCGGCGAGACCGATGCCCTCGTGGTCATGGGCGGCGCGGTGCACAGTATCAGCCTGGTGGTCGCGGCCTTCGAGTTCGACTTCATGGGTGGCAGCATGGGCTCAGTCGTCGGCGAGCGCTTCGTGCGCGGCGTGGAGACTGCGATCGAACAAAAGGTACCTTTCCTTTGTTTCACCGCCACGGGCGGCGCGCGCATGCAGGAGGGCTTGCTGTCGCTGATGCAGATGGCCAAGACCAACGCCGCACTCACGCGCTTGGCCAAGAAGGGCTTGCCCTACATCAGCGTTCTCACCGACCCGACCATGGGTGGGGTGAGCGCGGGCTTCGCTTTCGTGGGCGATGTCGTCATCGCCGAGCCCAAGGCCCTGATTGGCTTTGCGGGCCCGCGCGTGATCGAGTCCACCGTGCGCGTGACGCTGCCGGAGGGCTTCCAGCGCGCCGAGTTCCTGCAGACCAAGGGAGCGGTCGACTTCATTTGCGACCGGCGCGAGCTGCGCAAGACCGTGGCCAGTGCATTGGCCATGTTGCAGCGACAGCCGGCCGACGCGGTGAGCTAACTGCCCGGGGGGCGGACAGCCGGACGCAGAGGACGCGAAGGATTCGCAGAGGACGCAAAAGGACATCCAAAGAGAAATTTTCTTTTGCGTCCTCTGCGTAGTTTTTGCGTCCTCTGCGTCCTGCAATCCGTATTCAACGGCGTCTAGCTCAATACCGCTGCCTGCAGGTACGCCAACATGATCGCGGCGATCTGCAGGACCACCAGGAAGACCAGCGGTGACAGGTCGATGCCGCCCACCAGCGGGATCAGCTTGCGCCAAGGGCGCAGCCATGGCGCGCACAGCCGGTCCATGATGTCGGCGATCGGCGATTCGGACTGCACCCACGATAGGATGGCGTACACGATCACCAGGCCAGTGAGGCCCGAGATCACCAGCCGCACCAGCCCGAACAGCGCCAGCACGGGCAGCAGTTCGATCCCGCTTGTCCGCCCCAGCACCAGCCACAGCAGAGCAAACTGCGCCAGTTCGATCAGGTAGGCCGCCACCAGGCTGGACGTGTCGATGCGCTTGATGGGCGGCAGCACCTTTCGCAGTGGCAGCACCAGCCAATCGGTCAACGCGAACACGAAACGCCCGATCGGATTGCCGAAAGAAATGCGCTGGTACTGCATGTACATGCGCAGCAGGCAGGCGCCGCCGAGCATGCCGGCGACGACATCCAGGAGGAAGGAGAGGATTTGGTAGGCCATCAGGCAGGAGTCGGTGCGTCGTGGGATGATAGCGGCCGGAAGCCAACGATGACATCCGCCCTCACCCTGCAATCGCTGCCGCTGTTTCCGTTGGGGACGGTCCTGTACCCCGGCGGCGTGCTCCCGCTGCGCATCTTCGAGGTGCGCTACCTGGACATGATCCGCAAATGCCACAAGGCCGGCGCGCCCTTCGGCGTGGTCTCGCTGACGCAAGGCAACGAAGTGCGGCAGCCGGGCAGCAACGAAGCTTTCTCCAGTGTCGGCACGCTGGCCACCATCTCCGAATTCGAGGCGCCCCGGCCGGGCCTGATGATGATCCGTGCCAGCGGCGCGCAGCGCTTTCGCATCACCTCGCGCGACCAGCTCAAGCACGGCCTGTGGGTGGCCGATGTGGAGTCGCTCGCGCCCGACATGGCCGTCCCGATTCCCGAAGACCTGAAGATCACTTCAGTCGCTTTGGAACGCCTGATCCACTCGCTGCAAGAGAAGGCGGGCGGGCCGGGCCAGATGCCGATGCAAGGCCCGTGGCTTCTGAAGGACTGCGGGTGGGTGGCCAACCGGTGGTGTGAGCTGCTGCCGCTGCCGTTGGCGCTCAAGCAGCGCCTCATGGAGTTGGACAACCCCCTGGTGCGCCTTGAGCTGGTGAGCGACGTGCTCGCGCGCACGGGCATCGCCAACAACTAGGGGGAAGATCAGGCGGGCCGGGGGGAATACTCCGGCACTTGTTCGCGAAGCCAGTTGCGCAGTGCATCCGCCGCTGGCGCCGGCCCCGCGTCCTCGATCCAGCCCACGATCGAATTCACTCCCACCGCCGCGCCGCTGGTCTTGGCGACTCGCAGCTTGGGGTGGGGTGTGGGCTCGCTGGTCTCGTCGTCCGCGAGCAGTTCCTCAAATAGCTTTTCCCCCGGCCGCAGGCCGGTATAGCTGATCGGGATTTCCTGCTCGGTGCGGCCGGAAAGCCGGATCAACATGCGTGCCAGCTCGATGATCTTCACTGGCTCGCCCATGTCGAGGACAAAGATCTGGCCCGAACTGCCCATCAGCCCGGCCTGCAACACGAGCTGCGCAGCTTCAGGGATCGTCATGAAGTAGCGCACGATTTCCGGATGCGTCACCGTCACCGGGCCGCCGCGCGCAATCTGCGCAGTGAAGAGCGGCACCACCGAGCCACTCGATCCCAGCACGTTGCCAAAGCGCACCGACACGTACTGCGTGCCCGGATGTTCGGCCGCCGCGCCCTGCACCATCAACTCCGCCAGGCGCTTGCTCGCGCCCATCACATTGGTGGGGTTCACCGCCTTGTCGGTGGAGATCATGACGAAGCGCTTCGCGCCGGATTCGCCGGCGGCGCGCGCAGCATTCAAGGTGCCAGTGACGTTGGTACGCAGCGCCTCGATCTCGTTGTGCTCCTCCATCAGGGGAACATGCTTGTATGCGGCCGCATGCAGCACGACCGCCGGACGATGCTTGAGCAGGATGGCGCGCAGGCGATCGGGCTCGCGCACGTTCGCCGTGTAGTAGAGGCCCTGCATTTGCGGATGCGTGGCACGCAGTTCCTGCTCGAGCTGGTAGACCGCGTACTCGGATACATCGACGCACACAAGGCGCCCCACGCCAAAGCGTGCCACCTGCCGGCATAACTCCGAACCGATGGAACCCCCTGCCCCGGTCACAAGCACGGTCTGTCCCGACATCAGTTCCGCCAGGCCGGCGACGTCCAGTTGCACCGGCGTGCGACCCAGCAAGTCTTCCAGTTCGATGCGGCGTGGACCTGCGCTCTCTGTCTTGAGCCACTCGTCAGGACGCGGCATGGTGAGCAGGGAGATGCGCGCGTCTGCTGCGCCCATCAGCGCATGGCGGCGGTCGGCAGAGCCGGGTGGGCTGGCGACCAGGGCGGTCTGCGCGTCGACCTCTTCGCAGATCTCGGCCAGCGCCGACGCCGGGCCGAGCACCCGCACGTTCTGAATCGAACGGCCGATGTCGGCCGCCACGGGCGAGACGATTCCCACCGGATGCCATTGGTGCGAGCCCTTTAGCGCGCGCAGCGCGTCGGCCGCGTCCTGCACCGAACCCACGATCACCAGCCGGCGTTCACCAGCCGCCAATGTTCGTCGCTCGACCAGCGTGCGCCAGGCGGCGCGCGCCGCACCGAGCAACACCAGCGCTACCAAGGGCTGCAACAACAACGCGGATCGCGGAAACGAGGGCAGCCGCAACGCAAGAACCAGCACCGCCGTGAACACGCCGCCAAAGAAGATGCCGCTGGCCAGCTGGCGCAACTCGGGCAGGCCGATGTAGGTCCACACCTGTTGGTACACGCGGGTGAGCAACAACGCGGCCGCGTAGCCACCCAGGCTCCACGGGATCGACTGCACCCATAGTTGCGCGTATTCCGGCGGGATGTCGAAGTTGAAGCGCAACCAGAATGCGATCCAGCCGGCCGCGACGACCAGGCCCAGGTCGACCGCCAGTGACACAAAGGCAGTCTTACGCAGTCGCATCGCTGGGGCTTTTCAATGCTCTGCGCAGTTGCTCGATAACCCGCTCCTGCTGCTGCGCTGTCATGTTGGAGCCCGAAGGCAGGCAGACACCGACGGCAAAGAGGGTGCCGGCCACATCGCCGCCTTCGTGGCCAAAGTACGGCGCGCCTGCGAAGAGCGGCTGCTGGTGCATCGGCTTCCACACCGGCCGCGCCTCGATCGAATGGCGCTCCAGGGAACGCAGCAGGGCATCGCGCCGCACCGAGCCATTCTCCCCTGCCAGCGTGAAGCAGGTCAGCCAGCGGGTCGAGCGCGAGCCCAAGGGTTCCGGCATCCATTGCAACTCGCCAAATGCTCCCAGCGCTTCGCGGTACGTTTCGAACACCTTGCGCCGCTGCTTCACGCGCTCGTCGAGCACGCGCAACTGGCCGCGGCCGATGCCGGCCAGCACGTTGCTCATGCGGTAGTTGAAGCCGACCTCCACATGCTCGTAGTGCGGCGCGGATTCGCGCGCCTGCGTGGAAAGTTTGCGGGCCCGCTCGACGACCTTTGGATCATCGGCCAGCAGCGCGCCGCCGCCCGAGGTGGTGATGATCTTGTTGCCATTGAACGAAAAGATACTGATGCGCCCGAAGCTGCCGCTCGCACGGCCCTTGTAGCTGGCACCCAGCGATTCCGCTGCGTCTTCCAGCAGCGGTACGCCGTAGCGCTCGCAGATGGGCATCAGCGCGTCCATGTCGGCGCTCTGCCCGTAGAGGTTGACCACGATCACGCAGCGCGGCATGCGGCCTTCGCGCCGGGCCCATTCAAAAGCGCTCTCCAGTGCGGACGGCGACATGTTCCAGCTTTGTGGCTCGGAATCGATGAATACCGGTTGCGCGCCGCAATACAGGATGGGGTTGCAACTGCCCACGAAAGTGAGCGACGAACAGAACACCGTATCGCCAGGCTTCACGCCCAGCAACAGCAGCGCAAGGTGAATCGCGGCCGTGCCCGAGCTCACCGCTGCCGCGTGGCCCATGCCCGAATAGGTGGCCAGCTCCCGCTCGAATCCATCGACATGGGGCCCAAGCGGCGCGATCCAGTTGGTCTTGAACGCGTCGTCGACGAAGGCCGACTCCTCGTCGCCCAGGTGTGGCGACGAGAGCCAGATGCGCTGCGACAACTCGCGGGCTGTCACCAGATCCACTGGGCGACCTTGCGCATCGACAACAGGGACGTGCGCGATGGCGTTGTCCGCGAGCAGCTTCTGGATCGATGCAAGCGAAGTCGACTCGGTCACCACCAGGGGATCTCGGCCCGGCAGCTCGCCCAGCGTGCGCGTTTGCGGACTGTGGTTCAACACGGCACGCCGCAGGTCACCATCGGTGACAGTGCGCGCAAGCTTGCCGCCCGCATCGACTGCCAGCAGAACGCCCTGCGCGGCTTCGTCCATTCGCGCCACGGCCTCCCCCCATCCCATGGAAAGCGGAACCAGCAGTTGGTTGAATTGCGTGGCGGTCATGGCATCAGAACGTGTTGACCTTGTCCAGGAGGCCAGGCTCGATGGGCAAGGTGGCAAGAAGTTGCGCGATGCGCTGGCCCGAGTGCCCGTCGCCGTAGCGGTTGCGGGGGGCGTAGGCGCCATGCTCCAGCGACCGCGTCACCGCATCGACGATGGCATCGCAGGCAACTTCGCAATCGATCGTGTTGGCGTTGCGCTCGCGCGAGCGCTGGCGGCTGCCGATGTTGACCACCGGCGTGCCGAAGGAGGCCGCTTCGATGATGCCGGCCGACGAGTTGCCGATCAGCGCATCGGCCTGCGCCAGCGCGGCCACGAAGCGCGACCGGGGTAGATGGGTGACGCGGTGCAGCCGCTCGTCCTTCATTCCCTCGAGCGCGCGCACGATGCCGCCCGATCCCGCGTCGGCGTTCGGGTCGAGCCAGACGATGTGGATGTTGGCTGATTCAAACGCCTTTGCCAGCGCGCTCGCCAGGATGCCGGTTTGCAGTTCGGAACTGTCCTTTTCCTGCACCACTGGGTGGAACAGCACGAGCGCGTAGTGCGCGTCTTGCGGCAGGCCGAGGTCACGCAGGACAGCCGCGCGTGGCGTGGCCGCGATCTCCTGGAGGCCGTCGAGGCTCGGCGCTCCCGTGATCCAGACATGCTCGGGCCGCTCGCCGAGGCGAATGACGCGATCGCGCGACTCCTCGGTGGCGACGAAGTGCCAATGGCTCAATTTGGTGATGGCGTGCCGCACTGGCTCGTCCACCGTGCCCGAGCGCTCACCGCCATGCAAGTGAACAACCGGAATGCCCAGGTGGATCGCAGCGATCGCGCCTGCAAGCATCTCGCCGCGGTCGCCGATCACCATCACCAGGTCGGGCGCCGATGCAGTCATTGCTTGTGTCAGGCCGACGATCGCCTGGCCGATTCCTTGCGCCATCGAGGCGGCGCTGCGCTCTTCCACGTCGGTGGGAATTCGCGCGACGATCGGCAAGCCCAGGGCCTCGATGTCGCGCACCGTCGCACCATATGTCTCGCTCAGGTGCATGCCTGTCACCGCGACTTGCAATTGCAGATCGGGGTGCGCCGCGACCTGCTGAAGTGTCGATGCCATCAGGCCGAAATCGGCCCGGGTGCCGGTGACGTACATGACTTTGCGCACGCTCAAGCCCCACCAATCATGGAGTCTTCGAGCGTCGTGTGCGCGCCGACATCGCATGCAAGGGCCTGGCCGATGATTTCAGGCAGGCGGCCGGGCGGAATGCCGGTGCCTGGCCGCCGCAAAGCGAGGTCCTGCGCCTTCAGCCGATGACCGCGCGGCAAGTCGCGCACGACGACTACACTGCGCCGCGCCACATCGCGCGTGTTCTGCTCGATGGGTTGCGGACGCTTCACGCCATCGCCCATCATCGATTCGACATTGCGGATGCCGCGCACCATCGCCGCGAATTCATCCGGGTCGGCCGACGCGCGATGGTCGGGTCCGGGCAGGTCCTTGTCCAGCGTCAAGTGCTTCTCGATGCAGGTGGCACCCAGCGCCACGGCCGCGAGCGCAGCTTCGATGCCCACGCTGTGGTCCGAGTAACCGACGGGCAGTCCCAATGCCTGTTGCATGGTGGTGATTGCGCGCAGGTTCAGCGAGTCGGCGGGCGGCGGATAGGCAGACGTGCAATGCAGCAGCGTCAGGTTTGCCGCCGACGGCGCTGCATGGCCCGCGGCCAGCCATCGCTGCGCGATCCATTGCACCGCCGTACGCACTTCATCGAGCGTCGACATGCCCGACGACATCAGTAGCGGCAGCCCGGTATCCGCGACGCATTCGATCAGCGGCTTGTTGGTGATCTCGCCCGAAGGGAGCTTGATGCGGCCGACACCCAGGCGCACCAGCATCGCGACTGCATCCTCCGAGAACGGCGTGGAGAAGAACTCGATGCCGAGCTTGCGGCAATGCGCGGCGATTCGCGCATGCGCCGCCTCGTCCAGTTCGAGCTTCTTGATCATGTCGAACTGGCTGGTCTCGCCGGTGTTCGTGCGCTGGTAATCGGCGGTTGCGGCCTGGGGCGTGACGACGTCTTCTGCGCGAAAGGTCTGCAACTTGAGCGCGTCGGCCCCGGCGTCGCACGCGGCCTCGACCAGTTGCAGCGCGAGGTCGAGGCGGCCGTTATGGTTGACGCCGGCTTCGGCGATGACGAATACAGGTGGCATGGCGGCGAGCTTACCCCTTGCCCTGGCGGCGTTCATGCAGCCATTGGCCGAAATCAAAATCGAAGGCGTCGTCGATATCGACGGAGCGCTCGCGCGGCATCACGCTGGGCACGATGCCCACGCTCCAGAAGCCATCGCGCACAGCCTGCGCCAGTGCCGCGCGCTTCCACACATAGATCGAACCGTTGAGGCCCCAGACCGCCGGCACATCCTGGCGCCGCACCGCGCCCGCGGACTTGGAGAGCTTCAGCGTTCCGTCTGCCTGGATTTCGACCAACGAGTAGTACGGATTGTGCGAGGGCTCCGTCACGCTCACGACCAGGTCGGCGTTTGCAGCCAGGCCGATCGCGGCTGCGAGGTCCGACTGCACGCGCAAAGGAGAAGTCGGCTGCAGGTCGACAACGAAGTCGATGATCTCGCCCTGCCCTTCGAGGTACGCCACGAGGTGTTCGATGGCGGGGATCTTGGCTGACTGGTCGGTCGCGAGTTCGGGCGGGCGGCGGTAAGGCACTGTCGCGCCGTGGCGGGCGGCGACCTCAGCGATCTCGTCATCGTCGGTGGAGACGTACACGCCATCGATGAGCGAACACGCAAGTGCCTGCTCGATGCTGTGCGCGATCAGCGGCTTGCCCGCAAAAGGCAACACGTTCTTGCGCGGCAATCCCTTGCTGCCACCCCGGGCGCAGATCGTGGCTATCGTGCGGGTGCTCGTACGGGTCATGGCTTGGTCCCGAACATCAGCAGGTGCCGGATTTCATGGGCTCGATTGTCCTCCGTGAGGGCGGCTCTTTCGAGCCGGTCCACTTGCCAACCGCGCAGCAGGACGGGGACATCCGACTCCGGCGTGAAACGGGTCGCCCCGAGGCCCTTCAACGGCCCCTCATCGCACAGCCACATGTCCCGGCCAGCGGCCTGGCCCGACCCATCGCCCCAGCAACCTTTCGCGAACGCCCGCGCGAAGAGTTTGCCGCCCGGCTTCGTCACCCGGGCCAGTTCCGCATAGGCCGCTGCCGCTTCATCGAAGCCGCTGTAGCACACCGCCACCACGTCGAGCACAGCATCGAAGTGCCCATCCGGATAGGGCAGCCGCGCAAAGTCGCCGGCCCCGACCTGGCCGCCTGCGTCGCGCCATTGCTGGCAGTCGCGATCGAGCCGTTCCTGCGTCAATCGCACCGCCGTTTCCGACCCTTCGATGCCATGGACACAAAACCCTTCGCGCGCCATGAACCACAGGTTGGCACCCGCGCCGGAACCCACTTCGAGCAGGCGCACCTGAGAACGGTCCGGCACCGCGCCGAAGCAACCCTTGACGAAGCGGATGACATCCTCGCCCGGGTACTGGCCCCAGGCGCGGGTGCGATAAACGGTTTCCCAGACGGGGTCCCAGGTCACAGTCAAACTTTTCGATAGAAGATCGGACGCTCGGGATGAGCTTGCCACTGCAGTGGGAAAGCGGCTTTCAATTCGTCAAAAGCCGCCTCGTCGAACACGGCCCAGCCAGTTCGATAAGTCAGGCGCTGCGGCGAAAAACCGGACTTGAAGAAGTAGAGCGGATTGTCGGCGTTCGCATCGGTGCCGCCTGCGAGATACAGACAAGTGATGCCGCGCGCCTGCGCAGCCAACGCTGCTTCGTGCAACAGGAAGCTTGATGCGCCTGCGCTACGGCCTGGCGCATTGGTGGCGGCGAGGTGGTACTCGCGCACTCCATGGCCATCGAGGAACAACGCTGCGGCCAACCAATCATCACTCGTTGACGACGTGGTGATGCCCACTACTGCGCCCGGAACGCGACCCAGCGCCTCGAAATACGCATCGTCAAAAACATAGAACGGGTCAGCGACCATCTCTTCCATTGCCGCGCGATGAAACTCGCCGAATTCACGCGATGCGCAGGCCAGCGGTCGCTCCTCGTAGCGCAGGCCGAGCTTCTGCGCCTTCTTCACGGTCTGGCGCAAGCGCGACGCGTAGCCTTGTGCCGGATCGCCCACGTTGAGATTCACAGAGACCACCTGGCGGTTGTCCAACACCGTCCCGCCATACCACTTGTCGTTGCCGAGCAAGGGATGGAAGCGCACGTACTCCACGACAATGCCGGCTTCACGCATGTATTGGCCATAGGCGCGCCAGGCGGTTTGCGTGAATTCGGCGTCGTCACTGGTCGCCACCGGACCGCCGTATCCGTACGGCGAACTGGCATCGTGCCAGCGCGTGCCGGGAACTTTCGTCACGTGGAGGGCATGTAGCCAGCGCTCGCCTTGCGAGTCGAAGCAGAAGAAGGCGGGCTCGAGCGCCGGATTGCGGGTGGCATCGGCGACCACATAGGCAGGATGCAGCGTCGGAGGCCAAGCGCCCGCGGGAAGGCCATCGTAAAACCGGACAGCCTCTTGTGCTGTAAGGCGACGCACCGATTGATCAGCCACGACGCGATCCCACCAGGCTGGTCAGGACTTCGACCACACGCGAGGTTGCATCGGCAAGCGCAGCGTTGGCGCGCCGCGCCCTCGTTGGGTGCAACACCGGTGCGCCAGCTGCGTACGCGCTTGCGACATCGGCCAGCTCGACCTGGCGCTGCGCGATACCCAGCTCCAGGTACGGACTCAGGTGATCCAGGATCGAGCCGCGCACTTGCGTTACCGCCTTGCCGGCCATGTTGGCCTCGACACCGACGGTGGAGACCGTCACGATCACTTCGTCACTGGCATGGATGGCGGCGTGCAGCGGCATGCTGCGCTCCGAAACACGGATGCGCGGATGCGCCAGGGCCCGCACTTCATCGGCAGGGGCTTCGCTGGGATGGCGGCGCACGAACAGGGCCAGGCCCGGATTGGCCTGCACGGCCCCGACCAAAGCGATTTCGATACGGCGCGGGAATTGTGGATCGCCAGTTCCAACAACGCCCGGAATGCCTACGGGCTCCGGCGACGATGCGTAGAGGCACACATGAAGCCCCTGCCAACCTGCCTCGCGCCGGATCGCAGCGCCCGCGTCCGTGATCGTCGTATCGTGCAGCGAATCGAAGGCCGGGTTGCCGGTCGCGTGGACCTGCGTCGCTGGCCGGCCTGCGCGCACGATCCCTTGCGCCACCGAATCATTGAGGACGCACAGTGCATCGGCATAGTCCGGCCGCGCGATGAGGTCGCGCTCCCAGATGCCCAGCAAGTCGACGAGGCACGCGCACGGAATGCGAAGCTGACCCGCCGCCTGGATCGCGGCCTGCTCCGCGCGGGGAGAGTTCGTTGCCACCACCAATTGCGGTGACAGCTTGCGGATCACCCGCTCGAGGATGCCCTGCGGCAGGAAGGCTTGCCTTCCGTACTGCCGGTATTGGCGCGCAGCTTCTTCCACTCCCAGGCGCTGCTCCATGTCGATGTAGGAGAGACCCAGGTAGGCGATGGATTCGTCGCGTTCCGCCGCCTGCACCTGCAATTGCGCAACCAGCTCTTCGCCCTTCAGAAGCGCAGCTTCGTCGCCGGGTTCGATGAAGTCGTTGAAGCCGACAACGTCGATGCCGGCATCACGGACAACATCGGCCGCCGTGGTCAAGGCCAGGTAGACAGGGTGAGCCAGTCCCAGATCGCGAACGCGCTGCGCCACGGGCAACAAGGCCTTCACGTGGCCACCGCCATAGGAAACAAACAACCAGGTGGGCAGCCCCGCGCTCACGGTTGCGCCCTTCCTTCATCCCAGAGCGCGAGCGCCGCCAGCGCGCGCAATTCGCGCGTGTAGTTCTCCTGGCCGTCGCGATGGCGGTCGAGCATGTGTTCAATGCGGTCGCCCCGAAACAACCTGCGCAGCAGCGCACTTCCCTGCAGCGTCTTGCGCAGCCACTCGTGACTGCTGGTGCGGAACCACTCGCCGACGGGCACGGTGAACATCTGCTTCTTGCGATAGGCCAGGTCTTCCCCGATCAGCGGCGAGACTGCGCGCTTGTACCAATGCTTCTTGTCACTGGCGCTCAGCTTGGTCTCGCCGCGCGATCGAAATGCGAACTCCATCATCCGCCAGTCGAGGAAAGGCGTGCGCGCCTCGATCGACACGGCCATGCCCATGCGGTCGGGCTTGACCAGGTTGTTGCCGGACAGGAGCAACTGCATGTCCAGGTAGAGCGCCTGGTTCAGGCGGCCGAAGTGCGCGGCCTCGTCGAACCAGAGCTTCGCCGCTGCGTCGAAGCAGTCGATACCGGCCAGCTTGCCTGCAACCTCTGGCAGGTACAGGTCGAGCTTGTCCGTCGACTGGAACAGCGAGATCGAATCGAAGTACGCGCGCTGGAACTGCGCAGGGGGCAGCGACTGCGCCTGGGGGTTCTCGAAAAACGCCTGGTACTTTTCGTACCCGGCAAACAGTTCGTCGCCACCATCGCCGGTCAGCACCACTTTCACATGTTTCGCCGCGAGTTCGCTCACGCGAAGGGTCGGCATGAAGGACGCGTCGCCATGCGGCTGGTCCAGGTGGTACAGCACATGCGGCCAGCGATCGAGCATGTTCAGTTGCGCGATTTCGCAGGTGTGGTCGCAGCCGAAGCGGCGGGCTGCCTCCGCAGCAAAGGCCGATTCGTCATAGCGCGGGTCGGCAAAACCGATGCAGAAGGTCTTGACGGGCCGCTGCACGTGCCGCGCCATCAGGCCAACGATGGTGCTGGAATCCACGCCGCCCGAGAGAAATGCACCCCAAGGGACGTCCGCGCGCAGGCGGATGCGTGTGGCGTCGTCGAGTATCGCCATGAACTCCTCGGCCCAGGCGTCGAACCCGTGCGCCACCTCACGCTGGTCGGAAAGGCTCCACCAGCGCTGCACTTGCGAGCCGGAGCGCGTGAGCTTGACCCAGGTGCCGGGCATGACGTGGCGGACGCCCCGCCAGATGGTCCAGGGTGCGGGGATGTAGTTGAATGTCAGGTAGTGATGGATCGCTTCAAGGTCGATCGCTTCATCGCTGCCTCGCCCGGTCCACGCGGGCAATGCCTTGAGTTCGGAGGCAAAGACGGCACGCGTGCCATCGTCGGCCAGGTACAAGGGCTTGACCCCGATGCGATCGCGCACCAGGTACAGCGCGTCCTCGCGCGCGTCATCGATGGCGATAGCGAACATTCCGTTGAGCTTGCGCAGGCAGGCGATGCCTTCGCGCTCGTACAGGCGCAGGATGACTTCGGTATCGGAGTGGGTGCGCAATTCAACACCGTCGCGCTTCAGGTCTTGCGCGAGTTCGAGGTAGTTGAAGATCTCGCCGTTCTGCACGACCGCGACAAGGCCATCGTCGGACAGCATCGGCTGGTGGCCGCCCGCGATGTCGATGATCGAGAGCCGCCGGTTGCCGACCGCGACACCGCGCGCGGCGTCGTGGCGAACTCCTTCATCATCCGGCCCGCGATGCACAAGTTTGGCGGCCATGAACTGCAGGTCCGTCTCGCCAATTGGCCGGCGCGCGCGGTCCCAGTAACCAAAGATGCCGCACATCAGTTGGCTCCCGCACCCGACAGGCGCCTGAAGGTCCAGCCGATGATTTTCAGGTCCAGCGCCAGGCTGGCTTCGCGCGCATAGCGCAGGTCGAGCTGCAGCCGCTGTTCCGGTGTGGCCTGTGACCGCAACAAGGCCTGCGACAAACCGGTGATGCCGGGCCGCACACTGCACCGCAGTTGCCAGTCCGCAAGCGTATAGAGCGCACGCTGCGCCGGCAAGTCAGGCCGCGGACCGACCAGGCTCATGTCGCCCGCCAGCACATTCAGCAATTGCGGCAGTTCGTCGACGCTCGTGCGACGCAGGAACGCCCCCACTCGAGTGATGCGCGGGTCGCCGGCTGCCGTGTGGTACGGGCCGACGGAAGCCGCGTCCTTCACCATGCTGCGGAACTTGAAAATCGTGAACTCGCGGCCGGCGAGCCCGAGGCGCGTCTGCCTGAAGAGGATGGGAAGGCCGCTCTCGATCACGATCGCAATTGCTGCCAGCAACAGGACAGGTGACAGCAAGGCGAGCAGCAGCGTCGCCACCATCACGTCGAACACGCGCTTCATGGCGCCGGCCTTGGCTGCCCTGCGATGCGCTCGATGACGGCGCCGATCCGCGCGCGGTCGGCTTGCACCTGCCCTTCGCTGCGCGAAGCCAGTGCGCGTTCCGCGTCGCGCAGCAGGTGCACTTCGGCTTCGAAATTTTCGCCCGGCTCGCCCCGGTGAAAGGTGCGGGAAAGGATCACCGAACGGGACCCGAGCCGCAGGTGTTCGGCGAGTACGTCGCGGCCTGGCAGCAGCCCTTCGTCCAGGCGCGCGATGCCACCGAACCCGAAGCGCATCTTGCGCTCAGCGCAGGTTCGCGCGACACGATCCAGCAGGCCGAGCGCCAGCGGCTCGAACATGAATGACAGGCCCAGCGACATGTGAAGGTCGTTCAGGCCCACATAGACCTCGCCGAGACCTCGGGTGCCGATCCACTCGTCCAGCGATTCCAGCGCGCCCGCGGTTTCGAGCAGGCCCACCACCGGCACACGGCGATCGACGATGCGCGCGAACTCGTCCAACTGCGCCCGTGCAGTGAACATCGGCAGCATCAACTGGCCCGCGCCTTGGCGCAGCGCGTCGTCGACTTCGGTCGGCGTGGCATCGTGCATGGGGTTCACACGCACCATCAGGGCGCAGCGGCGTAACTCGGCCTTGATGCGGCCGACGTCCTCGAGGCTGTGCGCGCTGATGAAGGTGTTTCGCCCAGCCTGCCTTTCGGCCTTGCCATGGCGCTCCAGGTCGACCCACAGGCGGAAGCCTTCCAGCGCGTCGCAGCGGCGTGCGAACGCCGGATCGTTCGTGATCTGGATCAACTCAAGCATGAAAGCGCAATTATCGCGCGAGGGCCGTGCGCAGGTCTTCGCTGGCCCACCAGCTGAGACCTATCACCAGCGCCGCCGCCGCAGCCCCAAACGCCAGTCCAACGCCGAGCTGCGCGCGCTGGGCCAGCGGCACGAAGACGGCAGCGAGAGTTACCGCGAGCAGGACCGCCGACGACGATGCCACGGCGCGACCGGGCAGCCAAGCCCTGCCCTCGCCGCGCAGCGCCCAAAGCACTGCACACGCCACCATCACGAAGAGCACGTCCAGCGCCAACATGAGCCAGCCTCCGTCGCGCACACCCAATGCGCCAGCGGCTAGCAGCAAGCCCAGCGCAAAGGCGTAGCCGAAGACCGCGGAACGCATCTGGCCACGCGCCGCCAGCACATTGATCGCGACGGCGATGACGGCTTGCGGCAAGAGGCTCCAGGCACCCAGCGCGCCCCAGGTCGCGACCTGTGCCAACGACTCCGGATCCATGCGGCCCCAACCAAAGAGGAGGCGCGCCACCGCAGGAGCCGCGACCAGCAGACCCGCGGCGGCGGCGCAAGCCAAGGTCCAGGCCAGCGCGAACGACGAGCGGACCGCAGTGGCCGTCCGCTGCGGATCGGGTCCAGCCAGTGCCCACGCGATCGCTGGCAGTGCCAGCACGCCCACCAGTTGTACTGCCAAGACGAGCGGGAGTTCGACCAGTTTCCACGCGTAATTGAACGTCGCCAGGGCGCCTTCGCCCGACTGCGAAGCGATGGACCGCGCGGCGAATGGCAGCGCCAGGGGCAGGCCGGCAGCCAGCGCCGCCCACCACCACACGCTGGCGGCCGGTAGCACCGGGGACTGGGCGGCAGCAGGTGCGGCGCGTGGCATCCGCAGGCGCAGCCAGAAGAGGCGAGCAGTCACCGCAACCAGAAGGCCCACGCCGACCCAGGTGATGGGCGCGGCGTTCCACAGCGCCGTCACGATTGCCGCGATCAGCACGCCATTGACGACGAGGTTCGCCGCGTACATGCCGCTGAAATCGCGCTCGTGCTGCAAGCGGGTGCTCCACAAGGCCGCCATCAGGGCCGCGGGCAGGGCCAGTGCGCTCCAGGCAAGCGCCAAAGACGTTTGGCCCGGGGGCGCGCCCGGTGCCAGCACGGCGGCCACTGGAACGCGAAGGAAGAACAGGGCCAGGGCCAGGGCGCAACCCACGCCGGCCATGACCCAGGTCAGCCGCCGCTGGATCGCGCCAACTTCGCCTGCGGTCTGCCTCGCCCACGCAGGGACCAGCACATAGGCGAGTGCGCCACTGGCCAGCACCCCCGCAAGCCAATCCGGGAAGGTGAGCATCAGGACGACGATGTCCGCGACCCCAGAGGCGCCAAAGGCGGCCGCCAGCGCGGATTCGCGGGCCAGCCCGAGCAGGCGGCTGGCCACCAGCAAGGCCAGTGAGAGTGCGCCGGCTTTTAGAAACATGGTCGCGATTATCGGCAGGCGCGGGGCTGGCCTCATAAAAACCTAAAATCCCCGTTTGGCCTCGCGCGGTGCACGCGCCTTTTCCCCTTCAATTTCATGTCCGAGCAAAACACGCCCCCGCCGACCGATGAGAACCAGTTGATCGCCGAGCGGCGCGAGAAACTCAAGGCCCTGCGCGAAGCGCAGCAGCAAGGCAAGGGCGTGGCCTTTCCGAACGACTTCAAGCCGGGCCATCGCGCAGCGCGCCTGCAGGAGCACCACGGCGCGAAGACGGCCGAGACCCTGGAAGCGGAGAAGGTCCACGCCAGCATGGCGGGCCGGATGATGCTCAAGCGCGTGATGGGCAAGGCGAGTTTCGCCACGATTCAGGACGCCACCGGGCGCTTCCAGCTCTACGTCACACGGGACGCGGTGGGCGAGGAAACCTATTCGGCCTTCAAGCATTGGGACCTGGGCGACATCATCGCCGCCGAGGGGCACCTTTTCAAGACCCGCACCGGCGAACTGTCGCTGCACGCCACCTCGATCCGCCTGCTCACCAAGAGCCTGCGGCCGATGCCCGACAAGTTCCATGGCATGGCCGACCAGGAGATGAAGTACCGCCAGCGCTATGTCGACCTGATGACGGACCCGGCTGCGCGCGACCGCTTCATCGCGCGCAGCAAGGCCGTGACCGGCATTCGCGACTTCATGGTGAGCCACGACTTCCTCGAAGTCGAGACGCCCATGTTGCATCCGATCCCCGGCGGCGCGAACGCCCGGCCCTTCGTGACGCACCACAATGCGCTGGACCAGGCGATGTACCTGCGCATCGCGCCGGAGCTGTACTTGAAGCGCCTGATCGTGGGCGGTTTCGAGCGCGTGTTCGAGATCAACCGCAGCTACCGCAACGAAGGTATCTCGGTGCGGCACAACCCCGAGTTCACCATGATGGAGTTCTACGCGGCGTACTGGAACTACCGCGACCTGATGGACTTCACCGAGGCGCTGATCCGCGACGCCGCCCAGAAGGCGGCGGGCACGCTGCAACTCACCTACGACGGCAAGCCTGTGGACCTGGCGCAGCCGTTCGAGCGGCTCACCATTCCCGACGCGATCCGCAAGCACACCGATGCGGGCGACAACGTCGGCAACCGCGACTGGCTGGTCAATGCGCTGCGCAAGTTCGGCAAGACGGAAGAGAAGGACCGCCTGTCGGCGCGTTCGCTGGCCAGCCTGCAGGTGATGTACTTCGAGGAGACGGTGGAAGAAAAGCTCTGGCAGCCCACCTTCATCATGGAGCACCCGACCGAGATCTCGCCACTGGCGCGTGCCAATGACGAGCGCCCCGAGGTCACCGAACGCTTCGAGCTGTACATCACCGGCCGCGAATTCGGCAACGGTTTCTCCGAGCTGAACGACGCCGAGGACCAGGCCGCGCGTTTCAATGCGCAGGTCAATGCCAAGGATGCCGGCGACGACGAAGCCATGTTCTTCGACCACGATTTCGTGCGCGCGCTGGAGTACGGCATGGCACCCACCGGCGGCTGCGGCGTCGGGATCGATCGCCTGATGATGTTGCTGACCGACAGCCCCAGCATCCGCGACGTGATCCTGTTCCCGGCGCTGCGGCGCGAGACATGAGCCCGGCATGGCGCGCATCCTGCCCGATGTTGCGGCAGCGCATCCGCTGAAGCTGCACAAGGCGCTGCCGGCGCGGCGGCGACCGAATCTCGTTTTCTTCCGTTGTGGCGGCGAGTCACTGCATCGGCGCTTGTTCCCTCTTCCAAATCAGCGCAACTGGGACTGCATGTTGAGTTGCTACGAGCCCTTTGAAGAAAGCGATAGGGTTCACGCCGACGCGGTGATCAGTGGCGGCGTGAGCAAATGGGACGCCTTCGCGCAGATGAGGTTCGGGCAACCGGCGCTGAACCTGGCCGGGTACGAGCATTTCTTCCTGGTCGACGACGACATCGAGTTTCGCGACGCCGCGGATATCGACCGCATGTTCGACCTGGCTCGCGAACACCAGCTGGCCGTGTGCCAGCCCGCGCTATCGGCGGATTCCTCGGACTTCTGGTTCGTCACCCGGCACCACCCGTCCTCGTTCCTGCGCTTTACCAACTTCGTCGAATGCATGATGCCGCTGTTCTCGGCCGAAGCGGTGGAACTCCTGCGGGATGATATTTGCGCAGCGGTCTCGGGATGCGGCCTGGACCTGATCTTCCATCACGCCCTCGGTCCCGACCGCCGCATGGGCGTCATCGATGCCGTCGTTGTGCGCCACATGCGGCCCACCGACGTGGTGAACGGCGCTTTCTACCGGTTCCTGCGCTCCATCGGCGTCGATCACGACGAAGAAATCCGCTGGTTCCTCTGGCGGCACGGCCTCACGGGCATCGAGGCGGCCACGCAGGGCGGCATTGGCCTTTCCCAGTCGTTCCCTTGACGATGACGCAAGGACACCACGCCCTCGGCCTCGATTTCGGCACCTCCAATTCGGCGATGGCATTCGTCGGCGAGGACGGCCTGGCTCGCCCCGTGCCTTTGGAAGGCAACGAGCCGATGTTGCCCACGGCGGTGTTTTTCAACGCCGAGGAGCGCAGCATCCATTTCGGCCGCGAAGCCATCGCCCTGTACCTGACCGGCGTGGACGGCCGACTGATGCGCTCGCTCAAGAGCCTGTTGGGCAGCAGCCTGCTGGAGGAGCAGACCCGCGTGCCCGAGGGCATGGTCAATTTCCGCGATGTCATCGCCCGCTTCATTCGCGAGATGCGAGAGCGCGCCTGCAAGCAACTGGACCGCGACGTGCGGCGCGTGGTGCTGGGCCGGCCGGTGCACTTCGTCGACGAGGACCCGGCGCGCGATCGGCGCGCACAACAGGCCCTGCTGCAGGCGGCGCAGGCGGCGGGCTTCGAACAAGTCTCGCTGGAGCTGGAGCCGATCGCCGCCGCTTTCGACTACGAGCGCCGCATCGCCAAGGAAAGCATCGTGCTGATCGTGGACATTGGCGGCGGCACGTCCGACTTCACCGTCGTGCGCCTTGGGCCGCAACATGCGATGAAGGCGGATCGGCGCTCTGACATCCTGGCCACGACCGGCGTCCACATCGGTGGCACGGATTACGACCGCAAGCTCAGCATCG
Source organism: Ramlibacter sp. (assembly GCA_046595775.1). Lineage (GTDB taxonomy): Bacteria > Pseudomonadota > Gammaproteobacteria > Burkholderiales > Burkholderiaceae_C > Ramlibacter. The sequence continues at coordinate 20,454 of JBKJOM010000246.1, forward strand.
AAAGGGTGATGCCCTTGCTTGGCCTGCGGCACGTCGGCCCTACCGGGCGCGAGGTGCCCAGCAGCGTATTTTTCGACCTGTCCACCTGGCACCTGATCAACTGGCTCTACACACCTCGGGCGATGCGGCAGGCGGAAGATCTGCGCGTCGACTACAGCGACCCGCGCCTGCATGCCCGGCTGATGCGGGTGCTCGAAAGCCGTCTCGGTCACCGCATCGCCGCGGAAGTGGAGCAGGCCAAGATCCGCACGTCGGTGTCGGCAGCAGCAACCACGATCGACCTCTCTTTCGTCGAAGCGGGGCTGGCACCGCCGCTGGACGCGAGGGACGCGGCACGCGACCTCAACGGCTTGTTGCGTGACGTGGTGGCCTGCGGGCACGAATGCGTGCGGCGAGCCGGTCTTCAGCCCACGCAGCTGGACGGCCTCTACCTCACCGGAGGTTCGTCCGCCCTGCGACCCTTCCAGCACTTGTTGCGGGACGATTTCCCGCAATCGGAAATCATCGTAGGCGACCTGTTCGGCGGCGTGGCGGCCGGCCTCGCCTACGCGGGTTCGCTGCAGTGACCCGACCCGAAGCGAATGCATATTTCGGCCTTCGCAACTACACTTCGCTACGATTTGTGATCTACCCCTTTTCCCCATGAACAACTCCGCTACAACCCCCGATGGGCCTGGTGAACGGCAATCGATCCGGCCACTGAACCACTCATCAGCGCAGCTTGTCGAGGGGCGGCACGGCACATTCCTGGCCTACCCCAATGACTTCTATATCGGGAGCAGCCTGCTTGAATACGGGGAGTTTTCGGAACTGGAAGTGGCGGTCTATCGCCAACTACTGGGGCAGGGCCAGCACGTGGTGGAGGTCGGGGCAAACATCGGGGCTCTGACGGTCGCCTTGGCGCAACTCGTAGGACCTCAGGGGCAGGTCAGCGCGTTCGAGCCCCAGCCCAATGTTTTCAAGCTGCTTAACGCCAACCTGGCCTTGAACGAACTGTGGCATGTGCAGGTTTTTCAGGCTGCAGTGGGCCGCGAGGCCGGCATGGTCGAGGTGGATGTGCTGGCCCCGTCGGCAGTGTTCAATATCGGCTCTTACAGGGTATTGAAAGAGGTGGGCGAGCCGAGCCTGTCGCCGGAGGCAACGCCCAGGACAGTTGCGGTCCCGCTGGTCACCCTTGACGCGTGGTCGGTCGGCCAGCGGCCAATAGACTTCATCAAGATTGATGCCGAAGGGATGGAACTGGATGTGCTCAAGGGCGCGGAGCATGTACTGCGCAAGCATCGCCCTTTGCTGCAAGTTGAGAACGAACTGGCCTCACGGTCGCCGGAGCTGCTGACCTACCTGTTTGAAATGCATTACCGCTGTTACTGGAGCGTGACCACCTACTACAACCCCGGAAATTTCTTCGGAAACCCGCACAACCCCTACCAGAAAGATGGCTGCCCGATTTGCAGCCACAACATGATCTGCGTGCCTGCAGAAGTAGCACAAGCTTTGGTTGAGCCTGAAATCCTTTCCCCCAACGCGCCGCACCCGCTGCCTCACCTGTAGTTCAAAGGGCCGCTCGCTTCGCCCCCGGAGTAAGGACGCTGCGGCCATCGCCTACTTCGCCGTCGCCCGCTTCTCGAGCTCGATGAAGAGCTTCTGCGCACCGGTCATGACGTTTTCCGCCGGATTGGCCACGCAGAAATCGTCCATGAACCGGTAGATCTGTTCGGCAGAGCCCAGCTTGTCCAGCGGTTCGCCAGTGGGGTTGGGCTTGAGCGCCATCCAGACGTCGTTGGCGGCAGTTAGATAGCCAAGCAACCAGGCACCATTTCCGACACGATTGTTGAGGTTGGGCCACGCTGCACAACTGGGTACCCCAAATGTCGTGACAGCGGATGCAGTTGCCGCGTACAAAATGAAGCAAGCCACCACCGAGCTGCGTCGGATACGCCGTCCTATGCCGGCGCGACTCATGACTGTCGATTCATCGTGACGCACTTGTTATGGTGACCGGCATGGGCTTGGACCGAACCGCTAGGGCAACGTCGCACGAACCAAATATTGAAGTGCACAGAGCGACACGCATTGCTCATGAGTTTGGTCCTTGATTACCAAATGGGCCGTGGAAATATCCTGCGGAGCATCATCTGCACGCAGCCGTCCGTACAGATCGGCGCAACGTGGATCGAGGTTGATGGTACAGACCTCAATTTTAAAGCCTAGCTCGACGAAGCTTTGCCAAACTGATTCGAGTGTAAAAAACCGGATGTGTGTAGCGTCGAGCAGTCCGAAACTGCCATATCGGAAATGCCCCTGAGCAATCTGGTCCAGCAGCGCGAGATTGCGCACATTGGGAATAGACGCAATGACCTCACCGCGAGCGCTCAATTTTGTCTTTACCGATTCGAGCGCTCGCCACGGGTTGTACATATGTTCAAGTACGTCCGCCATGACAACCAGGTCGAAAGGTGCCACATCTCCGGGATATGCGTTCCAGTCGATGTCTTCGATCGGCTTTTCGCTCACGAAATCCAAATGCGCTCTTGCTTCCCCAGCCGCATGCGCATCAATCTCAATGCCAAAAGATTTAACACCTGGAAAGCGTTTGCGAATGGCTTCCGCATTGCCGCCAGTGTTGCAACCGATATCGAGATAAGTGGCTGGCGTGCGCGACACCAACGCCAAAACCTCTTGTCTTGCATAGTGCCCATACGCGCGAGGTTGAGCATCGAGATGTGCCAACTCGACCGCGCCCAGCGGACTTTCAGGAAACGCTGCGGGATTTAGGTTTGCTTGCAACATGGTTGTGCGTAAAACAAATTTGGTGGCTGGCGTGCGTCAAGGTATAAGCCGCCTCATCCTGCAGTCCACTTTCGACTAGCGCGAGCGCGTCCTGATTGATCGAGTAGCGCTCGGGTCAATTGCTGCAGCGCCGATGAGCGTCCAAGTTGTGCCTCTCTTGTCCGACCAGCGAGCCCGGGGTAAGCGACCGCCCCCCCGGGATTTGGTCCTAGGGAGACGGCGTAAAAAATTCGCGCTCAATCAACCAGCGCCCATTGCGTCTGGTGAGGAACATCGCTTTGAGGCCAATGTCGCCACCGGCGTCGGACTCGTAGACCTGCTGGAACAATAACCGAACATCTGTGTCGGAAATCACTCGGGCTTTCAGATTTTGAACGCCAATCGAGATCCGTTGGCGCCCCTCGATCCGTGGCCGCAGGATGCTTTCCCACTCTGTCCGGGTTGCACTGGTTCCTTTGAACTCCGGCGCATAGCGGGCGAAGAAGGCGCTTGCGTTGCGGGCCTGCCAGTCGTCCATCCAGCCGTTGACGAAAGCTGCAACGTCCGTCGGCAGTGCGGCAACGCTGGTGACGATAGCAGTTGGTGCGGCAACCGGGGCGGGTGTCGTTGCCGATCGCTGCGCACCGCCCAACTGCATCCCCTGCCCTTGCTGAGGCGTAGATGCGAGCGCAGGCGCAGGCGTAGGCGCAGCCGCTGAGGCGAGCGGCAATGGCGGCACGACCACAGGCGCTGGCACCGCGATAGCAACAGCGACCGGCGGTGGCGGTGGCGGTGGCGGTGGCGGTGGCGGTGGCGGTGGCGGTGGCGGTGGCGGTGGCGGTGGC
>JBKJOM010000266.1:0-6595 GCA_046595775.1 Ramlibacter sp.
GCCTCGGGCGCGGCGGGCCTGGTGGTGGGCACGCATGCGGTGATCCAGCACGACGTGGTGTTTGCGAGACTGGGCCTGGCGATCGTCGACGAGCAGCACCGCTTCGGCGTCGCGCAGCGGCTGGCGCTGCGCGCCAAGATGAAGGAGCCGGGCCAGGAGCCGCACCTGCTCATGATGTCGGCCACACCGATCCCGCGGACGCTGGCGATGAGTTACTACGCCGACCTGGAGGTTTCCACCATCGACGAGCTGCCGCCGGGCCGCACGCCGGTGGTCACGAAGCTGATCGCCGACAGCCGGCGCGAAGAGGTCGTCGAACGCATCCGGTCCCAACTGGCGCAGGGCCGCCAGATGTACTGGTTCTGCCCGCTGATCGAAGAGAGCGAAGCGCTCGACCTCACCAATGCCACCGCTACCCACCAGGCCCTGGGCGAGGCGCTGCCCGGCGTGATGGTCGGGCTGTTGCATTCGCGCATGCCCGCTGCCGAGAAAAAGGCGGTGATGCAGTTGTTCACCGGAGGCCAGATGGGCGTTCTGGTCTCCACCACTGTGATCGAGGTGGGCGTCGACGTGCCGAATGCCTCACTGATGGTGATCGAGCACGCTGAGCGCTTCGGGCTCTCGCAGTTGCACCAGTTGCGAGGGCGCGTCGGTCGCGGGGCCGCGGCTTCGGCCTGCGTGCTGCTGTATGCGCCGGGCGACAACGGCAAGGTCGGCGAGACCGCGCGCGCGCGCCTGAAGGCGATGGTGGAGACGGCCGACGGTTTCGAAATCGCCAGGCGCGACCTGGAGATCCGCGGGCCGGGCGAGTTCCTGGGGGCCCGCCAGTCCGGCGCGCCGCTGCTGCGTTTCGCCGACCTCGCCACCGATGGCGCGCTGCTGGAATGGGCCCGGCAACTGGCGCCGATGATGCTCGACGGGCATGCGCCATTGGCCCAGAGGCACGTTGCCCGCTGGTTCGGTGGAAAATCGGATTTCCTCAAAGCTTGAGCATGACCCTCACTGAACTCAAATACATCGTTGCCGTTGCCAGGGAAAGGCACTTCGGCAAAGCCGCCGAGGCGTGCTTCGTCTCACAGCCGACGCTGTCGGTGGCGATCAAAAAGCTGGAGGACGAGCTGGAGGTCAAGCTGTTCGAGCGCAGCGCCAACGAAGTGTCGGTGACACCGCTGGGCGAGGAGATCATCCGCCAGGCGCAAAGCGTGCTGGAGCAGGCGGCGAACATCAGGGAGATCGCCAAGCGCGGCAAGGACCCGCTGGCCGGCCCGCTGAAACTGGGCGTGATCTACACCATCGGGCCTTACCTCCTGCCGGACCTGGTGCGCCAGTCGATTGAACGCACGCCGCAGATGCCGCTGATGCTGCAGGAGAACTTCACCGTCCGCCTGCTCGAGATGCTGCGGATGGGCGACATCGATTGCGCGATCATGGCCGAGCCCTTCCCGGACACGGGCCTGGCAGTGGCGTCGCTGTATGACGAACCCTTTCTCGCGGCCGTGCCGAGCACGCATCCCTTCGCCGCCAAGCCGACCATCACAGCGCAGGAGCTCAAGAGCGAAACCATGTTGCTGCTGGGCACGGGCCATTGCTTTCGCGATCACGTGCTCGAGGAGTGCCCGGAGTTCGCGCGCTTCTCCAGCAACGCCGAAGGCATCCGCAAGAGCTTCGAAGGCTCGTCGCTCGAGACCATCAAGCACATGGTGGCCGCGGGCATGGGCGTGACGCTGGTGCCGCGCTTGTCGGTGCCCAAGGAGGCGATGCAAGCGCGCCACCGGCGGCGCAAGGACGACCAGGCTTTCGTCAAGTACATCCCATTCGATGGCGACCCGCCCACCCGACGTGTGGTGCTGGCCTGGCGGCGCAGCTTCACGCGCTACGAGGCGATCGCGGCATTGCGCAATTCAATCTACGCCTGCGAGCTGCCCGGCGTGAAAAGGCTATCCTGAACTCCGTGACCACCGACAAGCTGTACCAGCCGGGGATCCTTGACGGCGTGCCGGCGGTGGCCCGCTATGTCAACTTCGTCCTTTCGGAGACAGGCGCCGACGTGCAGGCCATCAAGCACGCGCTGCAGCGCCTGTCGCCCCTGGTCAACGGCAGCGACGTGGTGCTGGGAATCGGGCCTTCGCTGGTGGACGCACTGGGCGTTGAGGTGCCGGGCCTGCATGAACTGCCGGACTTCTCGGCTGCGGGCATGAACGTGCCATCGACCCCTGGCACGCTGTGGTGCTGGCTGCGCGGCGACGATTTGGGCGACCTGTTGCACCTCACGCGCAAGGTGCAGAAAGCCCTGGCGCCGGCTTTGTGCGTGCGCCATGTGGTCGACGGCTTTCGACATTCGTGGAGCGGCAGCCACGGCCGCGACCTGACCGGCTACGAGGATGGCACGGAGAACCCCGAAGGCGAGGCCGCCGAAGAGGCAGCGTTTGCACTCGGCCAGGGGCCTGGCATCGACGGCTCCAGCTTCGTCGCGGTGCAACAGTGGATGCACGACCTGGACGCCTTCGAGGCGCTGGGGGGCGATGAAGCCAACCACCATGTCGGGCGCAACCGCGAGACCAACGAGGAGCTGGGTGAATCGCCCGAGTCGGCGCACGTCAAGCGCACGGCCCAGGAAAGTTTCGAGCCCGAGGCTTTCCTGTTGCGGCGCTCGATGCCCTGGATGGTGGGCATGCAGGCGGGACTCATGTTCGTGGCCTTCGGCAAGTCGTTCGATGCTTTCGAAGCGCAAATGGGCCGGATGGCGGGGCTGGAAGACGGCATCGCCGATGCGATCTTCCGCATCTCCAAGCCGGTGAATGGCGCCTTCTACTGGTGTCCGCCGATGAAAGGGTCGCAACTGGACCTGCGGCAACTCGGTTTGTGAGCACCTTGTTGCGCGACAAGCCTCGCCTCTATTTGGACCTGATCCGCTGGAATCGGCCAGCGGGCTGGCTACTGCTGCTTTGGCCCTCACTGTCGGCGCTGTGGATCGCATCGCATGGCTTTCCGGGCTGGCACCTGCTCGCGGTGTTCACGCTCGGCACGATCCTGATGCGCAGTGCCGGCTGCTGCATCAATGACGTGGCCGATCGCGAGTTCGACCGGCACGTCAAGCGCACGGCCCAGCGGCCGGTGACTCGTGGCGCCGTCGGCGTCAAGGAGGCATTGATGCTGGGCGCGGCGCTGGCGCTGGCGGCCTTCGCGCTGGTGCTCACGACCAATGCGACAACCATCGCCTGGTCCTTTGCGGCGCTGGCAATCGCGCTGGCGTATCCCTATGCCAAGCGCTTCGTATCGATGCCGCAGGCCGTGCTGGGCGTGGCCTTCAGCTTTGGCATCCCGATGGCCTTCGCAGCGGTGCAGTCGCGCATTCCGCTGGTGGCCTGGGCGCTGCTGGCAGGCAACATGTTCTGGGTGCTCGCCTACGACACCGAGTACGCCATGGTGGATCGCGACGACGACCTGAAGATCGGGATGAAGACTTCGGCAATCACGCTGGGCCGCGCTGATGTGCCGGCTGTGATGGCCTGCTACGCGGCTTACCTGGCGATCTGGGGTGGGGTCCTCGCGGACCGTATTCCCCTGGGCATGCTGCTGGTAGCCCTCGCCGCGGCCGGTGCGCAAGCGTTGTGGCATTTCAGGCTGATTCGCGGACGGGATCGTGAAGGCTGCTTCAAGGCTTTCCGCCTCAACCACTGGCTCGGCTTCGCCATTTTTGCCGGCGTGGTCGCCGGCTACGCGCTCACCTGAGCTACGCGCCGAACTCGTCGCCCAGTTCCCTGGCCCTTTGCCGGGCGGCCTGCAGCGCCTTGATGAAGTGCTCGCGCATCGCGTTGCCTTCCATCGATGTGATCGCGGCATGCGTGGTGCCGCCCTTGGACGTCACTCGCTGGCGCAGCACTTCTGGCGGCTCGGCCGAAGCGCGAGCGAGCTCCGAGGCGCCGACGAAAGTGCCGACCGACAGGCGGTGGGCTTGCTCGCGAGTCAGGCCCATGTCGACGCCGGCCTGCGTCATCGCTTCGAGAAAGTAGAAGACGTAAGCGGGGCCGGAGCCGGACAGCGCTGTCACGGCATCGAGGTGCTCCTCCGCATCGACCCAGAGCGATTCACCCGTGGTCGCAATCACGCGCTCCACCACTGCCTTGTCGCCAACCGATACGCCGGGCCGTGCGAAGAGCGCGGTCATGCCCTTGCCCACCAGCGCGGGCGTGTTGGGCATCGAACGGACGATGCGCTCGGTGCCCAGCCACTTCGCGATGCTGTCCGAGCGGATGCCGGCCGCCACGCTCAAGTGCAGCGCGTTCGCCGTGTTGGCGCGCGCCGGTTGCGCGGCATCCTTGAAGGTCTGCGGCTTGACGGCCCACACGACCAGGCCCGAGCGTTGCAGCGCCGGCCCCGCGGCCGGTGCCGCGTCGATGTCGAAGTCCGATTTCAGTTTGGCGCGCGCCGGCTCGAACGGCTCGACAACGTCGATCTGTGCAGCCGCCATGCCCTGGCGCAGCAGGCCGCCGATGATCGCGCTCGCCATGTTGCCCCCGCCGATGAAGGCGATCGGCGGGAGGAGGGCATTGGCGCTTGTGCTCATGGCACCAGTCTAGCCCGAGGTCAAAATGCGCGTCATGAACCGTGCGCAACTGCTAAAGCAACTGGGCCGTCCCCACCAGTGGGACCTTGCAATCATTGGCGGAGGAGCCACCGGGCTGGGCGTGGCTGTCGATGCGGCGGCGCGTGGTTACTCGGTGGTGCTGGTCGAGTCGCACGACTTCGCGAAGGGCACGTCGTCCCGCGCCACCAAGCTTGTGCATGGCGGCGTTCGCTACCTGCCGCAGGGCAACATTGGGTTGGTGCGCGAGGCGCTGCACGAGCGCACGACGCTGCTGCACAACGCGCCGCACATCGCGCAGCCGCTGCCCTTCGTGGTCCCGTCGTACAAGATCTGGGAGACGGCCTTCTACGGCACTGGCCTGAAAATGTACGACGCGCTGGCCGGCAAGGCCGGGCTTGGTCCGACGCAACTGCTCAGTCGCGCCGAGGCCTTGAAGTGCCTGCCCACCGCGCGCAAGGAGGGGCTGAAGGGCGGCGTGAAGTACTGGGATGGACAGTTCGACGACGCGCGACTGGCCGTGGCGCTGGCGCGAACTGCTGCGGCTCGCGGCGCCCTGCTCGTCAATTACTGTGCCGCGATCGCGCTACGCCACGAGGACGGGAAAGTGGTGGGACTCGGCTGCCGCGACCAGGAAACCGGCAGGAGCTATGAGCTGAAGGCGCGGTGCGTCATCAATGCCACGGGTGTGTGGGTCGATGAGTTCCGCCAGCAAGATGGACAGGCGATCGCCCGGCCGGTCAAGGCCATGGTCGCGCCCAGTCAAGGCGTTCATGTCGTGGTCGATCGCGAGTTCCTGCCCGGCGAACACGCGCTGATGGTGCCCAAGACCGCGGATGGGCGCGTCCTCTTCGGCGTGCCCTGGTTGGGCAAGGTGATCCTGGGGACGACGGACACACCGCGTACCGACCTGCCACGCGAACCCCGGCCATTCGCGCAAGAGCTGGATTTCATCCTGGCCGAAGCTGGGCGCTACCTGGCCCGGGCACCGGGACGCGCGGACATACGCAGCATGTGGGTCGGACTGCGGCCGCTGGTGAAGCCGCAAGGTGAGGACGGTGACGAAACCAAGTCGCTCAGCCGGGAGCACACGGTGCTGGCCAGCCGTTCCGGCCTGGTGACCGTCACCGGGGGCAAGTGGACGACCTATCGCGCGATGGCAGAAGATGTTCTTGACAAGTGCTTCGAGAAGCGTTTGCTGGAAAGGACAAGATCGGGTGTGACTGCCAACTTGCTATTGATTGGCGCGGATGGTCTGGGCGCCAAGCTGCCTCGGATCAGCGAGCCCCAGGGCTTGCATTCCTATGGCAGCGAGGCGGCCAAGGTGCTGGAAATGCCGGGGGCGAGGCGGGACCTGGCCCCGGGGCTGACCGAAGCAATGGTCCGGTTCGCTGCCCGCTTTGAATATGCAAGGACGGCCGAGGACATGTTGGCCCGCCGTTCGCGCCTGTTGTTCCTGGATGCCCGGCTGGCCGCGAAGCTGGCAGGGCCGGTAGGGGCAATCCTCGAGGAAGAAACGGGCGTCGACCCGCAGGTCAAGGAGCTCAAGGAGCTGGCCGCCCTATATCTCGCGTTGCCGGATGCCACTCCCGTTTGACAGGACCACCGAGGCATGTCACAATCGCGGGCTGCGCTTTTATTGGCGCATATCTGCCCCATACGAAATCGAGGTGAGTGGTTCACTTCGAGGACGGCGGGCCCAAGACTGACCTGATGCATGCATTCGGAGCGACCCTCCGGGAGCCAGCGCCGGGTGCAAGTTGGGAATATTTGAAATGATCCAGACAGAATCCCGGCTCGAAGTTGCCGACAACACCGGTGCGAAGTCCGTTCTTTGCATCAAGGTGCTCGGCGGTTCCAAGCGTCGCTACGCGAGCGTTGGCGACATCATCAAGGTCAGCATCAAGGAAGCCGCGCCGCGAGGCCGCGTCAAGAAGGGCGAAGTCTATAGCGCTGTGGTCGTCCGCACCGCCAAGGGCATCCGTCGCAGCGATGGCTCCCTGGTGAAGT
>JBKJOM010000274.1:0-34223 GCA_046595775.1 Ramlibacter sp.
GCATAGACATAGGCCTTGCACGCCATCATGGTCGAGTACATGTCGGCAAGTTTTCCCTGCATCAGCTGGAATTCGCCGATCGGCTGGCCGAACTGCTTGCGGTCGTGGATGTAGGGCACCACGCTGTCCATCACCGATTGCATGATGCCCAGCGGCCCGCCGGAGAGCACGGTACGCTCGAAGTCCAGGCCCGACATCAGCACATTGACGCCCTTGCCCAGCCCGCCCAGAACGTTTTCGGCCGGCACTTCGCAATCCTGGAACACCAGCTCGCCCGTGTGCGAACCGCGCATGCCCAGCTTGTCGAGCTTTTGCGCGATCGAGAATCCCTTGAATCCTTTTTCGATCAGGAACGCGGTCATGCCCTTCGGGCCGGCTTCCAGGTCGTTCTTGGCGTACACCACCAGCACGTCGGCGTCGGGGCCGTTGGTGATCCACATCTTGGTGCCGTTGAGCACATAGAAGCCGCCCTTGTCCTGGGCCTTGAGCTTCATGCTGATCACGTCGCTGCCGGCGCCCGGTTCGCTCATCGCCAGCGCGCCGATATGCTCGCCGGAGATCAGCTTGGGCAGGAACTTCCTCTTCTGTTCGTCGCTGCCGTTGCGCTTGAGCTGGTTCACGCACAGGTTGGAGTGCGCGCCGTACGACAGGCCGACAGACGCCGACGCACGCGAGATTTCCTCCATCGCGATCATGTGCGCGAGGTAACCCATGTTGGCACCGCCGAATTCCTCGGGCACCGTGATGCCCAGCACGCCGAGCGCGCCCATCTTGGGCCACAGATCCATCGGGAACTGGTCGCTGCGGTCGATCTCGCCAGCGCGTGGCGCGATCTCGGACTGCGCGAACTCGCGCACCGCGTCGCGCAGCGCGTCGATGTCTTCGCCGAGCTGGAAGTTGAGGCCAGGCAGGTCGTTCATGTTGTCTCCTCATGTCGCCAGGCGCCTGTCGCAGCGTGACAGGCCATCGCGGGCGTGATTGACGTTTACGTCAACGTCAATTATGCCCGCGGCGCTCCGCCTTGTCCAAAGCACAGCCATATCGGGGCGCATAGGCCATTCGAGTGCAGGCTCGGCAGTGCCCCTCTGCTAGCCTTCAGCGTCCGCGCCACTTGCGCTCCTTATGTCACCAAAGGCCTCCTGTTTTGATCGCCAAGCTAGCGCACGCACTCGACTGGATGGATGGCCGTTGGAGCAGGGCGTTTGCAGAACGCGACCTGCGGTCGCCACACGTGCTCGTGGCACTGTTCCACGCCGTGGTCCGCGACCCGGTCGCCCACACGCCGCTGCTGGCGCCTGAGTTGTCTGTGACCGCCGACGACATGCGCCGCTTCCTGGATGCCGCCCTCAGGGCCGGCTACGCGCCGGTGGCGGCGGGAGACCTTGCCCGGCCCGGGCCGACCGAGGTGGCGCGCAAGCGGCTGGTCGTCACCTTCGACGACGGCTACTTCAACAATACGCTTGCCCTGCCGGTGCTCGAGGAGTTCGGGGTGCCCGCCGTCTTTTTCATCTCGACCGCGCACGTGGACGAATCGCGCAGCTTCTGGTGGGACACGGTGGCGCGCTTGTGGCGCCACCGCGGCACGCCGGATCAGCGCATCCGCCGTGAGCTCGAGCGGCTCAAGTGGCTGGCGCCGGGCGAAATCGAGCGGATGCTGGCGTTCCACGCCGGGACCGAGGCCCTGCGCCCGTTGTCCGACGTGGACCGGCCCTTCGGCGCGTCCGAGTTGCGTGATTTCGCGCGCAGCCGCTGGGTCAGCCTGGGGAACCACACGGCACAGCACACGATTCTTACGCGCTGCAGTGACGACGAAGCGGAGCGGGCCATCTCCGACGGCCAGCGGCAGCTGGAGGCGATCACCGGCGAGAAGACCGATCTCATCGCATACCCCGACGGCGCGTTTTCTCCCGCGGTGGTGGCTGCGGCGCGGCGGGCCGGGCACCGGCTGGGATTCACCTGTGAACCGAGGTCGAACGGGCTACCGCTGGACAGCGAGGGGGCGATGACGCTCGGTCGCCACGCGATCCGGCACGGTCAGGACTACAGCGCGCTGCTGCCCCGACTGGCGACGCGCACCGTTCTGCCCGGCGCGCGGTTCAGGGCGGGCGTGCGCGCCGCTCTGGGGCACTTGAACGAGCGTGCGCCGCAGCCCGGGCTGTCCTAGTGCCGCACCTCGTCGCGGCCCAAGATCGCCATCTCGGTGGCCGTCATCGTCGCGACCAGCTTCTCCTGCCCTTGCGCGATCGCCCAGGCTTTGCCTTCCACGACGGTGATGGTGCGCCCGGGCTTTGTGACGACGCCTTCCATGCGGAACAGCTGCCCCTTGCCCGGCGCGAGCAGGTTGATCTTGAATTCGATGGTGAGCACTGCCGCGTCAGGCGGCATCAGGCTGAAGGCTGCATAACCGCAGGCCGAATCGAGCGCAGTGGCGATCATGCCGGCGTGCAGGAACCCGTGTTGTTGCGTGAGGGCCTCCGAATACGGCATCTCGATCACGACGCGTCCCGGATCGATCACGGCGAGGAAGGCGCCGATGGTCTTCATCGCTTGCTGCCGCTCGAAGCTGGCGCGCACACGCCGCTCGTAGTGCGGGTCCTGCGGCTTGAATTCTTCCTGGGGCATGGCGGCTCCTGTCGGCTGGAGTTGACTCAGGCCAGCCGGAACACACGCCGCGCATTGCCGGCGAGAAACAACCCCAGCGTGGCGTCGTCGAAGCCGAGTTCGTCCAGGTCCTGCAGGCACTCGGCGGGCGTGAGCATCGGGTAGTTGGAGCCGAACAGCACCTTGTTGCGCCCACCATTGGCCATGTAGTCGACCAGTTCGGCGGGGTAGCGGGATGCCTTGTAGGCCGAAGTGTCCACGTGCATGTTCGGGTACTTCATCAACAGCGAGATCATCTCGCTGACCCACGGGTAGCCGATGCGGCCGGCCACGATTCGCAGCTCGGGAAACTCGTGCGCCACGTTGTCCAGGTAAGGGATCGGGCGTCCGGGCTCCGACGGAAATGCCGGCCCGGCGTGGCCCACCTGCGCGCAGAACGGGATGTCCAGCTCGATGCACTCGGCATACAAGGGGTAGTAACGGCGGTCGTCGGGCGGCAGGCCCCACAGCCACGGCATCATGCGCAGGCCCTTGAAGCCGAGTTGGCGCACGCAGCGCCGCAACTCGCGCACGCCCTCCATGGGACGCTCGAGGTCGACCGATGCGATGCCCACCAGCCGGTCCGGGTGCATGCGCACCGCGAGGGCCACTTCGTCGTTGTGGATCAGCGGGCCTTGCGGGCCCCACCAGGCGCTGGCCAGCGCCTGCGAGACGCCCTGCTTGTCGAGCATGCCGACGATATCGCCGGCGGGCATGCCCTCGCCTTGCTGCGCCAGCGTCCGCCAGTGGATCGACCAGTGGCGCAGGGGATCGAACATGGGATCCAGCAGGAAACCCCGGTTGGGGATCTGGATCCAGGAATCGATAACGGGCAGGTCCATGGGCTCTCCTTGCCTGCCATCATGCCTGCTTCGCGGCCCTCCCGGATCGGGAAAGCAGCGCCCGCGCTTCCTTCTCGTGGGTGCGCACTTCGTCCAGATTGGACTGCAGTTCGGCCATCTGCTCCTCCAGCTCCTTGCGGTGCTGCGCAAGCACGGCAAGAAACTTCTTCAACTGCGGCCCCGTGTCGCGCGGGCTGTCGTACATGTCGATGATCTCGCGCGCCTCGGTCAGCGAGAGGCCGAGCCGCTTGGCGCGCAGCGTGAGTTTCAGCCGCGTGCGGTCGCGCGCGCTGTAGACACGATTGCGCCCGCCCGGTCCGCTGCGCTCGGGACGCAGCAGCCCCATGTCCTCGTAGAAGCGCATGGCGCGCGTGGTGAGGTCGAATTCCTTCGCCAGGTCGCTGATCGTGTACGTCGGTGTGACCATTCGTGTGCTTGTATGCCAGGTGACAGCCTCGCGCGGTGCGCGCTGCCTACAATGGCCGATTACATATGACGTTTACGTCAACGTCAATCCTTCCTTCATGAACCTGCTCGAACAACGATTGCACTACCCGCTCGGCGACACCTTGCCCGAGCAGGGGTCGACGCTGGAGGTTGCGCCCGGCGTGCGCTGGATCCGCATGACCCTGCCGTTCCAGTTGAACCACATCAACCTGTGGCTGCTGCGTGACGAGATCGATGGCACGGCCGGCTGGACCGTGGTGGATTGCTGCATCAGCCGCGACGAGTCGAAGGCGCAGTGGGAGACCATCTTCGAGACGCAGCTGGATGGCATGCCGATCCTGCGCGTGATCGTCACGCACATGCACCCTGACCACATCGGCCTCGCCCACTGGTTGTGCGAGCGCTGGAACGTGCGCCTGTGGATCAGCGCCACCGACTACAACGCGGCCCGCATCGCCTCGCAAGCGACCACCGGATTCGGTGGCCCGAGCTCTGCGGATTTTTTCGCGTCGCAGGGCCTCGCCGACCCGGACTCGCTCGAGAAGATCCGCGCCCGCACCAGTTACTACCCGAGCATGGTGCCCGACGTGCCGCGGCGCTTCCGGCGAATCCAGGACGCAGACATCGTGCACATCGGCGGCCGCGGCTGGCGCTGCATCAGCGGCTTCGGCCACGCGCCGGAACATATCGCGCTCTACTGCGACGAGCTTCAGGTCCTCATCGCCGGCGACATGTTGCTGCCGCGTATCTCCACCAACGTGAGCGTGTACGACGTCGAGCCGGAGTCGAACCCGCTGAAGTCTTTCCTCGACTCGATCGACAAGTTCAATTCGCTGCCCGAGGACATCCTGGTGTTGCCCTCGCACGGGAAGCCCTTCCGTGGCGCCCACGAGCGCGTGCGCCAGTTGCACGAACATCATCACGACCGGCTGGCCGAAGTGATCGAGGCCTGCGAGAAATCGCCGCAGTCGGCGGCCGACATCCTGCCGATCATGTTCAAGCGCCCGCTCGACCTGCACCAGACCACCTTTGCCATGGGTGAAGCCGTGGCGCACCTGCACGCGCTGTGGTTCGAGGGCAAGCTCAAACGCGCGCTCGATGAGCACGGGGTCTGGCGCTTCGCGCCGGCGTGAATCGGAGAGGTCAGGCGTCCGCCGCCAGCCAGTGCGGTGGCGCCGTCTCAGGCAACACGAAGTAGAAGGTTGTGCCTTCGCCGGGTTGCGAATGTGCCCACACTCGCCCCTGGTGACGCAGGATGACGCGGCGCACCGTCGCCAGCCCGATGCCGGTGCCGGGAAACTCCGCGTCGGTGTGCAAGCGCTGGAACGCGTTGAACAGCTTTCCGGCATAGGCCATGTCGAAACCCACGCCGTTGTCGCGCACGAAAAACGCGCCGCCTTCAGGCAACCGGCCCACCTCGATCACGGCGCCAGTGGTGCGTGAGCTGAACTTCCACGCATTGCCCAGCAGGTTCTCCAGCACCACGTGCAGCAGGCGCAAATCGCCCTGCACCAGCAGCGCATCGCCCACACGCACCTCGACCTCGCGCTCCGGCTCCTGCATCCGCAGTCCTTCGAGCGTGTCGCGTGCGATCGCGCCCAGGTCCACCGGGCCCCATTCCAACGGCGCCCGCGCGACCTTCGAGAGCGACAACAAGGCCTCGATCAGTTGCTCCATCTTTTCCACGCCCGCCTGGATGCGATCGAGGTAGTGCGTCACCCGCTCGTCGGCCGAGCCTTGCAGCCTCGTGGCGACGGCGCGGCTGAAGCCGGCGATCGCGCCCAGGGGCGCGCGCAGGTCGTGCGAAACGGAATAGGAGAAGGCTTCGAGTTCTTGGTTGGAAGTGCGCAGCGCCTGCTCGATCGACTTGAATTCCGTGATGTCGGCGTCGATGCCGACCCAGAACTCGACACGACCTTGGGTATCCAGCACCGGGGCCGCCCTGTATGACATGGTGTGGTAGCCGCCGTCCTTGCCCAGGATGCGCCGGATGCCCGCGTACGGCTGCAAAGTCTGGGTCGAACGCAGCCAGTTGGCCCGCATCTCGGACAGGTCGTCCGCATGAATCCGTGTCAGCCAGCCACTGCCGACCCAGTCGTTAGCGCCGCCACCCACGAGCTCGTACCAGGCACGATTGAGATAGGTCACATTGCCAGCGCCGTCGGTATTCCAGACTACCTCAGGCGCCTGCTCGGCGAGGGTCCGGTACAACTGCTCTTGCCGCGCGAGTTCGGCGGTGCGCTCCACGATGCGCGCCTCCAGCGTTGCGTTCAAGTCGCGGATCTGCTGCAACAGTTGCGCGTTCTCCTGTTCGGTCGCCTTGCGCGCGCCGACGTCGCGCAGCACCGAGATGAGGTAGTTTGTCGTGCTGCCCCCGCCCGACATCGGAACGACG
The DNA here is from genome assembly GCA_046595775.1 of Ramlibacter sp. Lineage (GTDB taxonomy): Bacteria > Pseudomonadota > Gammaproteobacteria > Burkholderiales > Burkholderiaceae_C > Ramlibacter. The sequence continues at coordinate 6,325 of JBKJOM010000274.1, forward strand.
TCGAGCTCCATCCAGAGTTCGCGCCCATCGTGCGCGTAGTAAATGAGTTCAGCGCGCGCCGCCTTGCCCCGCCGTAGCGCCGCGCGCATGTTGGCAATGATGTTCATGTCGGTACGCGGGCCATACAGGCCCAGCGAAGTCGGGGTCTGCCCGACGGCCTTGCGCGCCGGATGGCCCAGCAGCCGTTCGAAGGCCGCATTGGCGAGGACGATACGAGGATCGCCCCCGTGCCGGGAATCGTATTCGCTGATGATCACGATGTCGTTGAGACGGGCGACCGCGTTGCGAAGGAGGATCAGGTCGGCCTGCGCGCGCTTGTTCTGGGTGACGTCCTGCACCACCCCGCCGAACCAGGTGGGCTCGCGATTCGCGCCACGCCGCACCTCGGCGATTTCCTGCATCCATGCGATGGAACCGTCGGGTCGCTGCACCCTGTACTGCACGTTCATCGGTTCGCCGTCGCGCAGTGCGGCGTCCCGCGCTGGCTTGAGGAGGGCCCGGTCGTCGGGGTGCACCCAGCGCATGAAGGCGTTGACGGTTCCGTCGAAGTCGGCGGGGCCGACGCCGAACAGCACGAAGACTTCGTCGGACCACCACAGCCGCCCCGTGTGCAGGTCGAGCTCCCAATTGCCCACCCGGCCGACACGCTGGGCTTCGACCAGCCGGCGCTGTGTCTCTTTCAGTTGCGCAAATTGCGATGCCTGTTCAGCCTGCAGCCGCTGCAGCTCGGTCACGTCGGTGAACACGACCAGGCCGCCGCGCAGGCCCTCGTCGCCGCGGACCGGCTGCCAACTGCACTGGATCAGGCGCCCCTGCGGCACCAGCGCATTTCGCACGAAGAACTGCGCCTGCCCGCCCTCGCCCAGCGCGGATCGCACCAATGGCAGGTCCTCTGCCGCGCAAGGCGTGACGCCATCTGCGTGGAAAATTCCGAAGTGCCCCGGCCACAGCTGCGGTAGCGACGGCGCACCTTCCATGGGCAACAGCTGTGTCGCGGCGCTGTTGAACAACAGGAACTGCCCGCTCGCTGTGACGGCCACCAGCCCCTCCTGCATGCTGTTGAGTACCTGGTCCAGCACGTCGTAAGCCGCACGGCTGCGGCCGAGCTCCGCGCGCAGGTCGGCCTGCCGCAACTGCAGCGATTCCGCCATCAGGTTGAACGCCGCAGCGATGCGCGCGAATTCGCCGCGATGCGTGTTGCCCAAGAGAGGAACCCGCGCATCGAGGTTGCCCTCCTCGATGCGGCGCGCCGCGCCCAGAATCTGCCTGGCGGGCTTGACGATCATCCGGCCACCGAGCGCCCAGGTTGCGCCCGTCGCCGCCAGCAAGAGGAAGCCGACCAGCCACAGTGCTTCGCCATGGTCCGCGAACAGACCGCCGATGCCTGCAGATTTCTCGATGGCGACACGGACGACGAATCTCTGCGGGCCGATCGGACGGCTGGTCGCAAACGCCTCGATCAGTGGCGCACCCGATGCGTCGACAGCTTCACCGACACTGGGCTCGGAAGACCTTGCAGCTTGGAGGAACGCGGGAGCCTGGAGGATGCGGGCGGTGGCCGCAGCGGGCAGAGCCGGGTACGCCATGAGCGCGTTGCCGTGGCGGTCGCCCACCACCACCTGCGCGCCTGGTGGCAAGTTCACTGCGCCCAGCGCGGTCGCTGCGAGAGTGAGGTCAAGCGTCGCGAACACCACGGCAGCAGGTTCGCCACGCCCCATCACCGGCAGCGCGAATGGCAGCGCGCGCCGACCCGTGACGCGCCCTTCGATCGGCCCGCCCATCACGAAGCGGCGTTGGGCGATTGCCTCAAGGAAATACTCACGGCCGGCGCCGGACGCATCGCCGCGGGCCCCTTGCGCGTGGCACAGGGCATGCCCGTCCAGCGCCAGCAGGCCGATGTTGGTGTACATCGGGAAGCGGTTGCGCAGCGACTCGAAGTAAGCCTGGCAAGGCGCGCGGCCCATGGAAAGCAGCTGGGGCTCCTCGGCGATCGCGCCGAGCATCTGTTCCGCGGCATCCGCCGCTCGGGCCTGGTGCGAGGCCAGCAGCGAGGCCGCGAATTTCACCTGCGTCTGCGTCAACTCAGCGGCAGCCCGACTCTCACGGGTCGCGATCCAGAACGAGATGGCGGCGACAGGCAGCAGCGCGATGACCATGACGATCACGAGGCGCTCACGCAAACTCAGTCGGCCCTGCATAACTCCCCTGAAGCGGCGCCTTGGGGGGCGCTATGGGGCAGTGTAGTCCCCGGCCCGCGCGTCACCAAGGCGGCAGCGCTTCTTCCTTGAGTTGCCCGCGCAGCTGCGCGAAGTCGGGCACGACCGTGGCGACGGTGTCCCAGAAGCGCGGACTGTGGTCCATCACACGCAGGTGGCTCAGCTCGTGCGCCACCACGTAGTCGATCACTGGAAGGCGGAAGTGGACGAGCCGCCAGTTGAGGCGGATGAGCCCATCCGAATGGGCCGTGCCCCAGCGCGTGCCGGCATTGCTCAGCACGAGCCTGGTCCAGCGCACCTGCAGCAAGGGCGAGAAGTGTTCGAGCCGCTCGGTAAAGAGGCGCTTGGCCTGCTTCATCAGCCAGGCCTGCACTGCGTCGCGGACGCGAGCAGGCTCGGCATCGTGCGGCAGGCCTACGTGCAGAGATCGGGTCTCGTCGTGCAGCACGGCGCCTGCTTCGCTGAAAGCGTGCGACGGGTCGAGCACCAGCCGCACCGGCTCACCCAGGAAGTTAAAGCTCGCGCCATCGCGCCACTCGATCCGCGCCGACTCGGCGCGGCGCTGGCGCTCATGCGCGTCGCCGAGCTTCTTCAAGATCCACGGCGACTTGCTGACCACCGCGGCATCGACCTCGTACAGCGGCACCCACTTGGGCGCGCTGACCGTGAGGCCCTCGGGTCCGACCAGGAACCCGATGTTGCGGCGCTTGCCGCGCCGGAATTCGAATGCCACCACCGAGTCACCCAGCACTGCCTCGCGATTCGCGCGCGGATGCCGGAACGAAGCGGGCTGCAGAATCTGGTCCAACCGGGGCTCGGACGTGGTGGCCGCCACGGCGGACGGCTCAACCGCCTTTGGCCGGCGCGGCGCCTTGTCGATGGCGTCGCGCACCGGCTCCGGGCTGGAAGGGGCCGCGTCAAAGAAATCCAGGGTGAGCTGCAGCAGCCGGTACATGGGGCGCAAGTTTACGGGCCGCAACGGGTGTTGCCGATAGCGCGATGGGGCTAAATGGGACCTATGGGTAAGCCGAAGGGTCAAGGCGATGCATTTCCGCCTCGATCCATGCCTCGACCTCGCGCATCAGCTCGTCGGGCTCGCGGCCCTCGGTCGGGATCGGCGGCCCGATCGAGAGATCGACCACGCCAGCTCGCTTGATGAACGCCCTGCGCGGCCAGACTTTCGCGGAGGTGACAGCGATCGGGACCACCGGCGCGCGGGTGGCGATCGCCACCCGGGTGCCGCCGCTCTTGTAGGTGCCCTTCTGCCCACGCGGGATGCGCGTGCCTTCGGGGAACATGATGATCCAGATGCCCTGCGCCAGCAGGCGCTTGCCCTGGTCCACCACCTTGTTGAAGGCTTGGGCGCGCTGGCTGCGGTCGATATGGATCATGTCCATGCGGCCCATCGCCCACCCGAAGAATGGCACATAGATCAACTCGCGCTTGAACACGAATGCCAGCGGGTGCGGCATCAGCGAGGGAATCAGGAAGGTCTCAAGCGTGGACTGGTGCTTGACCAGCAGGATTGCAGGGCTGGTCTTGCCGACGGGCAGGTTCTCGTAGCCCGACACGCGCACTTCGATGCCCAGGATCCCGCGACCGATCGGACCTGCGACCCAGGTGAGCCAGCGTTGCGCCTTCCACCACATCTGCTCGCCGTTGCTCCAGATCGACGAGGTGACCATCCAGATCCCCCAGGGGATCACCGTGACCAGCATCCACAGCGTGTGGAGCAATGTGCGCAGCAACGCCATGGTCAGGCCGCCGCCTTCGCGGCAGCGCGCGCGATCAGCCAGTCGGCAAAAGCGCCCAGGTCCGGGTGCACTTGCGTGCCCGCCGGATAAGTTGACGGCAGCTCGCGGCCCTTGAACTCGGCGCCTTTTCCGGTAAGCACCAGGTGCGGCTCGCAGCCCGCCGCAACGCCCGCCTGCATGTCGCGAAGGCCGTCGCCGACGACAGGAACGCCCTTCAAGTCGACGCCGAAGCGCTCCGCGATCTGCTCGAACAGGCCCGGCAAAGGCTTGCGGCACTGGCAGCCTTCGTCGGGGCTGTGCGGGCAATAGAACACCGCGTCGATCCGGCCACCCTGCGCGGCAAGCATCTTGTGCATCTTCGCGTGCATCGCGTTGAGCGACGCGACGTCGAACAGCCCCCGGCCGAGGCCTGACTGGTTGGATGCAATCACCGCGTGCCAGCCAGCATGGTTCAGGCGCGCGATGGCTTCCAGCGCGCCGGGCAACGGCTGCCACTCTTCGGGCGACTTGATGAACTCGTCGCTGTCGGCGTTGATGGTGCCGTCGCGGTCAAGGATGACGAGCTTCATGCGGGGTGCCTCACGTGGCCAGCCGCGACAAATCGGCCACGCGGTTCATCGACTGGTGCAACATGGCGAGAAGCCCGAGGCGATTCAGGCGCAAGTCAGCCTCTGCCGCATTGACCATCACGCCGTCGAAGAAGGAATCGACCGGCGCCCGCAACGCGGCCAGCGTCTGCAGCGAGCCGGTGTAGTCGCCTGCGTCGAACTGCGCGCGCGCTTTCGGCGTGACGCCCTGCATCGCTGCGTACAGCGCCTGCTCCGCCGGCTCCTTGAGCAGCACTTCGCTGACGTGGGGGTCAACCGCGCCGTCGGCCTTCTTCAGGATGTTGCCGATGCGCTTGTTGGCAGCGGCAAGCGCGGGCGCCTGGGGCAATGCCGCGAATGCGCGCACGGCGGCCAGGCGCTTGGGGATCTCGCCCCAGGGCGGCCGCACGGCGACGACGGCTTCAGCTTCCTGCGCGTCATAGCCCTGCTCGCGCAGGTAGCCCGCGATGCGTTCGTAGATGAATTGCAGCACCAGCTCATTGCTGGCTTTCGCGTCGGGCAGCAGCGCGCCGAACTGGCTCGAAGCGGCGGCCACCACATCGGGCAGGTTGAGCGGCAATGCGCGCTCGATCAGCAGGCGGATCACGCCCAGCGCATGCCGGCGCAGGGCGAAGGGGTCCTTGTCGCCGGACGGCAGGTTGCCGATGCCGAACATGCCCACCAGCGTTTCCAGCTTGTCGGCCAGCGCCACCACGACGCCGGCCTGGCTGCGCGGCAGTTCATCGCCCGCGAAGCGCGGCTTGTAGTGGTCTTCCACCGCACTGGCGACATCTTCGGGGAGGCCGTCGTGGCGCGCGTAGTAGCCACCCATGATGCCCTGCAGCTCAGGGAACTCGCCCACCATGTCGGTCAACAGGTCGGCCTTGGCCAGCAGCGCGGCCTTGTCCGCCGCGGCAGCGAGCACCTCGCCGCCGAGTTGCTGGCCGATGGAACGCGCGATGGCGCGCACGCGCTCCACACGTTCGCCCTGCGTACCCAACTTGTTGTGATAGACCACCTTCGCCAGCCCGGCGACGCGCGACTCGAGCGTCTTCTTGCGGCCCTGGTCGAAGAAGAACTTGGCGTCGGCCAGCCGCGGACGCACCACGCGCTCGTTGCCGCCGACAACCGCGCTCGCATCCGCCGGGCGGATGTTGCTGACCACCAGGAACTTGTGGGTCAGCTTGCCGGCCGCATCGAGCAGCGGGAAGTATTTCTGGTTGGCCTTCATCGTGAGGATGAGGCACTCCTGCGGCACTTCGAGGAATTCCCTTTCAAATTCGCAGACCAGCACATTGGGCCGCTCGACCAGGGCCGTCACTTCGTCGAGCAGCGCGTCGTCTTCGATCGGCTTCGCGCCGCCACCCACCTTCGCTGCAGCTTCGGCCAGTTGACGTGCAATCTCGGCGCGGCGCGCCTCGAAGCTCGCGATCACAGCACCTTGTTGTTCGAGTGCGCTCGCATAGTGGTCGGCATGCTCGAGTGTCACTGTCGGCGCTGCCGCCTCGAAGCGATGTCCCTGGGTCGAGTTGCCGGCCTTGAGCCCGAGGATCTCGATGGCCACCACGGCTGCGCCATGCAGCGCGATCAGCGAATGCGCCGGCCGCACAAATTTCACGTCGGTCCAGCCGTCCGCAAGTTGGTAGGTCATGACCTTGGGAATCGGCAATTTCGCGATCGACTCGGCCAGCGCCTTCTGCAGGCCCTCGGCCAGTGTCGCGCCCTTGGCGGTGCTCTCATGGAACAGCGCCTCGGCCTTGCCATCCATCGCGCGCTTCAGGCCCGCAACCGCCGACGCTTCGGTGCCGAGCGCCTGCAACTTCTTGAGCAGCGCAGGCGTCGGCCGTCCACCCGCATCGAGGCCGACGCTCACCGGCATCAGTTTTTGCGACACAGCCTTGTCCGCAGCTTGCGGCGCAACGGCAGTGATGTGCGCGGCCAGTCGGCGCGGCGAAGCGAACGAAGTCAGCGTCGAATCCGCGGAAGCCAGGCCCTGCGCTTTCAATTGCTCCAGGAGCACAGTGGCGAAAGCTTCGCCGAGTTTGCGCAGGACCTTCGGCGGCAGTTCCTCGACGAACAATTCAACAAGCAGGTTCTGGTGGGCCATGCTCATGCCGCCTCCTTCCGCATCTGGTCAACCCACTTGCGCGGCGCCATCGGGAAGCCCAGTCGCTCGCGGCTTTCGTAGTAGCTCAGCGCGACCGCGCGGGCCAGGTTGCGGATGCGGCCGATATAGGCAGCGCGTTCGGTCACGCTGATTGCGCCGCGCGCGTCCAGCAGGTTGAAGCTGTGCGCGGCCTTGAGCACCTGTTCATAAGCGGGCAGCGCAAGTTGTTGTTCGACCAGGTGCCTGGCTTGCTTTTCGTGCGCGCTGAACGCGGTGAACAGGAAGTCGGCGTCCGAGTGCTCGAAGTTGTACGTGGACTGCTCGATCTCGTTTTGCTTGAAAACATCGCCATAGGTAATGGAAGCGTCTCCGTCGCGGCCATCGGTCCAGGTCAGGTTGTAGACGTTGTCCACGCCCTGCAGGTACATCGCGAGTCGCTCCAGGCCATAGGTAATCTCGCCGGTGATTGGCTTGCAATCGAGCCCGCCCACTTGCTGGAAATAGGTGAACTGCGTGACTTCCATTCCGTTGAGCCAGACTTCCCAGCCCAGGCCCCAGGCGCCGAGCGTGGGATTCTCCCAATCGTCCTCGACGAAGCGGATGTCGTTCTTCTTCAGATCGAACCCCAGCGCTTGGAGCGAGCCGAGGTACAGATCAAGGATGTTGGCCGGCGCGGGTTTGAGCACCACCTGGTACTGGTAGTAATGCTGCAGACGGTTCGGGTTCTCGCCATAGCGGCCATCCTTGGGCCGGCGGCTGGGCTGAACATATGCGGCCTTCCAGGGCTCCGGGCCCAGCGCGCGCAGGAACGTGGCCGTGTGCGAAGTACCCGCGCCCACCTCCATGTCGTAAGGCTGCAGCAGCGCGCAGCCCTGAGCGTCCCAGTAGGACTGGAGCTTGAGGATGATTTGCTGGAAGGTGAGCATCGAGGCGAAACGCGGGGAAACCGTCGATTTTACGGGTGCGCACGCTGGCGGCCGCGCCACAGCGCGAAGGCGGGCACTACCAGCGCTACCCACCACAGCGGCCAGAGCCCGAAACGCGAGACCCACCAGGCATAGGCCGTGATGGTTTCGCGCCCCTCGACTTCGCCCAGCAGCACGCCGCGCGTGTGCCGCGGCAGCGAGTGGGTGACGCGGCCGGTGTGGTCGATGATCACCGTGGCGCCGGTGTTGGTCGCGCGGATCATGGGCCGGTCGAATTCGATTGCGCGCATCCGGCTGATCTGCAAATGCTGGTCGATGGCGATGGTGTTGCCGAACCAACCGATGTTGCTCACGTTGACAAAGATCGTCGGCGCCTTGGCGGCGTCGGCGAAGTTGGCGCCGAGCTCTTCGCCGAACAGATCCTCGTAGCAGATGTTGAGCGCCAGCCGCTGACCCGCCCATGCGAAGGGCGGCTGCGGCAGCGGGCCGCGATTGAAGTCACCCAGCGGGATGTTCATCAATCGCACGAACCACTTGAAAAGGGGCGGGATGAATTCGCCGAAGGGCACCAGGTGGTGCTTGTCAAAACGGTAGGTGGGCTGGCCGGGCGCGAAGCCCTGCACGGAGTTCGAATAGCCGTCCGCGAAACTTCCCAGTGGTATGCCCACCAGCGCGGCCTGTGCCCTGCCGGTGAAGCGCTGCTTCATCGCGTCGTAATAGCCATCAGGCAATTGATTGGGCAACAGCGGGATCGCGGTTTCGGGTGTCACCGTGAGGCTCGCGCGGCTGGCATTCAACTGCTGGCCGTACCACTCCAGTGCGACCGGGATACCAGTGCCGCCCTCAAACTTCTCGTCTTGCGGGATGTTGCCCTGGAGCAGCGCCACGGAGAGCTTGGTCGCGCTCGAGGCAACAGTCGTCCGGTTCGCTGCCATGTTGCCTGCGGCCAGCAACCCGAGCGCACCGGCCACCACCAGCCAATGGCGCAAGGACCGGATCGAAGAACCCAGCGACGCGATGCCGAAAGCCAGCAGCGCCGCGACGAAGCCGATGCCCCACACACCCACTTGCGGCGCCAGCACAGCCAGCGGTCCATCGACATGGGCATAGCCACCCGCACCCCATGGGAAGCCGGTGAACCAGGTCTCACGCAGCAGCTCGGCCAACATCCAGGCGCAGGCGAAGACCAGCGTATGCAACCAGCACGCACTGCCCCGCGCTGCGGCAGTGAGCGCGCCCGCCAGCGCGCAATAGCTTGCAAGGAATGCAGCCAGCAACAGCACGGCCAGCACAGCCAGCGTCGCCGCCAGGCCACCGTAGATGTGCAGGGAGATGAAGAGCCACCACCAGGTTCCCGTGAGCCACGCGATGCCGAAGGCCCAGCCGAGCATTGCGCCCTGTTTCCATGACCTGGACCGCTGCAACAACGCAGCGAGCAAGGCAAGTGAGAACAACTGGAGCCACCACTGCGGCTGCCCGTTCCAGGGAGAAGCGATCGAAGCGGCCTGGCCCAGGCCCGCCAGGATTGCCATTGCGAGCGTCAGCGCACACAAGCCGCTCAGCCCGTGGTGTCGTCGCTGGCGACCGGCGAGACCTTGAACCAGCGCACGGCGCCTCCTTTGGTGTGCAACACGACGAAGTTCAGCCCCGCCATCTGGTGGTGCTCGCCGCGCTTGGGCACATGGCCCATCTCATGGGCGATCAGGCCGCCGATGGTGTCGAAGTCCTGCTCGGCGTTGTTGACCTTGAGCGTGATGCTGAAAGCTTCGGCAACACGCTCGACCGCCGTGTCACCGCTCACGCGGTAGGTGCGGTCGGCCAAGCCAAAGATATCTCCCTCGTTGTCTTCGATGTCGAATTCGTCTTCGATTTCGCCAACGATCTGCTCCAGCACGTCTTCGATCGTCACCAGGCCCGCGATGCGGCCGAACTCGTCGATGACGACGGCAAGGTGGTTGCGGTTGCCACGAAACTCGCGCAGCAGGTCGTTGAGGCCCTTGCTCTCCGGGATGAAGGAAGCCGGGCGCAGCAATGCGCGGATGTTCAGTTCGGGCGCACGCTGGAGCTTGAGCAGGTCCTTGGCGAGCAGGATGCCGATGATGTTTTCGCGGTCACCCTCGTGCACCGGGAAGCGAGAGTGCGCCGTATCGATCACCACGCCGAGGATCTCGTCCATCGGCGAATCGATGTTGATCATGTCCATTCGTGGCGCGGCGACCATCACGTCGCCGGCGGAAAGGTCCGCCATCCGGATCACGCCCTCGAGCATCACGCGCGACTCGGCGCCGATGATGTCGTTGTCCTGCGCGTCGGCCAGCGTCTCGATCAGCTCCGCCCTGGAATCCGGGCCCGGATGGATGAACTCGGCGACCTTTTGCAGGAAGGTGCGCTTGTCTTCCTTTTCAGCGGAAGCTCGCGCAGGGTGCGGGTCGGACACAGCCGTGGATGCAGGACGTGCGGTGGTGAAGGGATCGATAGGATAGCCCAAAGGGCCAAGCGCTTCGGGACCGGCGCATGGCGCGCGGATCAGCTGCCGGACTTGTGGCGGCCTTCGCGCACGCCGCGCCGGATTTCCTGCACGCCGGAGAGGAAGTCCAAGAAGCTCTTGGCTTGCCGCTTCAGGCGGTAATCAGTCTGCGCAAATTGTTCCTCGACCATCTCGCTCATGCGCGTGTCGATCGTGGCGGGCGGCAGGCGCAGGTAGGCGTCCGTCTCCGAGCCGGCACGCTCCAGCGTCGCCCCGGCATTGCGGGCGATCTTGAGCATGGCCGTGTTCTCGCTGAGGGCATGGATGAACAGGTTGTCCACGCCTTCGTTGCGCGCATGGATGCAGGCGCGCTCGAAAAGGCGTGCGCCCAGGCCGCGAGCCCGCGCCTTCTTCAACACCGAGACGCCGAATTCAGCGCAAGCGGTGGTTTCGGGACGGGGGGAGAAAGCCAGGTGCGCCATGGCGATCAGCTCGAGCTTGCGGTTGTAGACGCCGAAGATGTCGTCACGGTCGAAGTCGAGCGAGTCGGCATAGCGCCGGATCTGCTCATCGGTGGCGAGATAGCCGAAGCGAAGGTAGCGGTCGTGTTCATCAAGCGCCGTCAGGTGGACGGCGACGCGTTCGCGGTGCCTGGGCCCGAGCGATCGGATCGGGATCACCACCGGCGAGTGCTTGATGACTTGGGGTGAATCAGTCATTGACCCAATTTAAGGGTTTTTCCTAGGGTGCCAAGCCTGATTTCGCGCTTTAGGCAGCCCGGTCAGGTATTTGTACGTAGGCGAGCACTTACTAAAGCGGTACAGCCGTGGTGGCCTTGACACGGTCGAGCACAAAACTGGTCTTGCAGTCCTGCACCGACGGGTGCTTGAGCAGGGTCTCGAGGATGAAGCGGCTGTAGTGCGCCATGTCATGCACCAGCACCCGAAGCAGGAAGTCCATGTCGCCGGTCAACGCGGCGCACTCCGCCACTTCGGGCCAGCCCTGCACGCTGGCCCGAAACAGGTCCATTGGGTTGCGCTTGTGGCTCTCGGTGTGCTTTTCCAGCCGCACATTGATATAGGCAGTCAGGCCCAGCCCCACGGATTCCGGCTTGACCAGGGCCACATAGCGGTCGATCACGCCCGCCTCTTCAAGACGCTTCACGCGGCGCAACACAGCGCTTGCCGAGAGGCCGACTCTCTCGCCGATGAAGTCATACGTCTCGCGGCCATCATCCTGCAGTCGCCGGAGGATGGCCTTGTCGAGCTTGTCGAGCTTGTCGAGTGCAGAAATGGCTTCCATGACGCAGGATTATTGCGTAATCACGCGGATCGCCGCCACCGAACGCGCGAAAATTGAGTCGGCGGCGCCGTAGAGTCGTTGGCAAAGCACTGTCCGGAGACACCATGAACCAAGCCCTGCCCGAAACCGCCAACCAGCAAGTCACTGCCTGGGAGAACCCCATGGGCACCGACGGCTTCGAGTTCATCGAGTACGCCGCGCCGGATCCGCAGGCGATGGGCGAATTGTTCCAGCGCATGGGCTTCAAGCCGATCGCCCGGCACCGCCACAAGAACGTGATCCTCTATCGACAGGGCGGCATCAACTTCATCATCAACGCGGAGCCTGATTCGTTTGCACAACGCTTCGCGCGGCTGCACGGTCCCAGCGTTTGCGCCATCGCGTTCCGCGTCAAGGACGCCAAGGCCGCCTACGAACGCGCGATCTCGCTGGGTGCGTGGGGCTACGCGGGCCAGGCCGGACCTGGCGAGTTGAACATCCCGGCCATCAAGGGCATCGGCGATTCGATCATCTACTTCATCGACAAGTGGCGCGGCAAGAACGGCGCGAAGGAAGGCGACATCGGCAACATCGGCTTCTTCGACGTCGACTTCGAAGCCTTGCCGGGCGCCGAGCTCAACCCGGCCGGGCATGGCCTGACCTACATCGACCACCTCACGCACAACGTGCATCGCGGCCGCATGGAACACTGGGCCGGCTTCTACGAGCGCCTGTTCAATTTCCGCGAAGTGCGTTACTTCGACATCGAGGGCCAGGCCACCGGCGTCAAGAGCAAGGCCATGACCAGCCCCTGCGGCAAGATCCGCATCCCGATCAACGAGGAAGGCAACGAGAAGCCGGGCCAGATCCAGGAGTACCTGGACCGCTACCGCGGCGAAGGCATCCAGCACATCGCGATGGGTTCGACCCACCTGTACGACACCGTCGACGCGTTGCAGATGAGCGGCATCAAGCTGCTGGAGACGAGCGACACCTACTACGAGCTTCTGCCCCAGCGAATCCCGAATCACGGCGAAGACCTGGCCGCCCTGCAGGCGCGCAACATTCTGGTGGATGGCAACCCCGGCGAATTGTTGCTGCAGATCTTCAGCGAGAACCAGCTCGGCCCGATCTTCTTCGAGTTCATCCAGCGCAAGGGCAACGAGGGCTTTGGCGAAGGCAACTTCAAGGCGCTGTTCGAGACGATGGAACTGGACCAGATGCGGCGCGGCGTGCTGGAAAAGGGCAAGCCCTAGCCCGCGCGACTCACGCGGGCTACACTGCCGCTCGTAACGCCCCGTTACAGAGTTACCACCGGAGGAGTCGCATGGGATTTTTCATGAAGGAGCACGACATCTACGTCGGCACGATGCTCGACGAACTGAGCCTGCGCTTCGCGCCGCCTCACGGCGCCAAGGAGCACTTCGGCGGTATCGACGAGATGGTCGAACTTCAGAAAGAGTTCGAGATCTTCAAGAAGGGCCGCTCGCTGCGCACCAGCGCGACAGCCCTGCACTTGGGCGGCTCGATCAACCATGAGGTGAAGAACCGCTTCTACCGCTACCTGGGCAACCTGCGCCGGCAGAAGTCGAACGTGAAGGGCCTGAACGGCGAGGACGCGATCATCGGCGCGTTGATCAGCAACCTGTCCGCCAGAAAGCCGCTGCCGGTGTACTTCGACTACCACGACATGCGCGGCGAAGGCGATGCGAAGGGCGTGATCGTCAAGGACAAGGCTCGCCCCCTGTTCTACATGGACCAGGACTACCTGTACATCTCGCTGCCTGCCCAACCGCGCAGCGCCGACGAAGCTGCTGCCAAAAAGCCCGCTGCGAAACCGTCGAAAGGCAAAGCCGCACCGAAGCCTGCGACCAAGGCCAGCAAGAAGAAGAAGTAGGCATGGGCACAGAGGCGACGATCCTGCAGCTGCACGATCGCATCGAACGCTATTACAGCGGCAAGGTGCAGCGGTACGGGGCGACGCCTGCAGGCGTTGACTGGTCGTGCGCGCCGACGCAGGAGTTGCGCTTCGTGCAGCTCCTGCGCCTCGTGGATTTCACGCGGAGCTTCAGCATCGACGACGTCGGTTGCGGCTACGGAGCGTTGCTCGGCTTCATCGCTCGCCGCCATCGCGGTGCGCGCATGGACTATTTAGGCATCGACCTCTCGCCCGCGATGATTTCTTGCGCCCGGGCGCTTTGGGCGTCGCGTGCCAACGGCGACTTTCTGGTCGGCAACCGCAGCCCGCGGGCCGCCGACTACGCTGTGGCCAGCGGAATCTTCAACGTTCGCATCGAAGAGCCCGTTGCGTTGTGGGAGAGCTTCATCGAGGCAACCCTGCGCGCGATGGCAGCCTCGACCGATACTGGTTTCGCAGTGAACTTCCTGGCGCCACTGACCGAGGGCATGCAAGGCAAGCCCGAGCTCTATCGGACGCCGCCGGCACGCTGGGTGGAATTCTGCGAACGCGAGCTGAAGATGGGCGTCGCGGTCCTGGACGCCTACGGCATGCGCGAGTTCACGCTGCACGCACGCCACTGAGGCTGCGCGCCCGATCTAGCGAGCCGGAACAAACGAGCGCCCCGGTCAACTGGATCAGCGCCTCCGCCTGGGCGAAGTCGCTTTTGGCTTGCGCTTGTGCGTTTTCGCCGGCCATGCCCAGTGCGGCTTCCCCGCGGGCGATGAGCGCCCGGCATTCGGCAATGCGTGTCGTGCGCGCGCGCGACAGGTCAACCGCCTCTGTGGCATGCGCGTGCGCCCCCTCGAAATCACCCACCCGCAGGCGAGACTCGGCAATCGAGGCGAGCAGTTCGGTTTCGTATTCGCGTGCAGCCCCCGTGCTGCGCAAGAGGGCCAGCGCCGCCTGGTATTGGTCGTGCGCATGGTCGTGTCGCCCCGCCAGGCTGTGCGCCACGCCTGCATAGCCATGCGTGAAGGTGCGCAGGTACGGCGTTCCGTACTTCTCGGCCAGGTGCGGCAACTCGCGCGCGTGCGAGTCCGCAAGGTCCGCGTCTTCCATCGCCCACGCGAGATCGATGAAGCCGATGCGCGCCATGCCGGGAACGGGCGATTCCGATGATGTGGCCTCGAGGTTGAGCATCTGCTCCAGGCAGTGGCGGGCCTCTGCCGTGCGGCCCATGCGCGCCAGCAGGCGCGAGCGCAGCGACAGCACCCACTGCTCGATCGAGAAGCCGATGAACGCGCGGTCGAACGGCTCGACGTGTTCCGCGCTGGCCAGCGCGACGTCGTTGGCCTGGAGCGCGTCCTGCAACAGGCCGGCCCACGCATAGGCCTGGCTGAGGAATGCATGCGCCAGCGCGACGCGTCCGGCCTCACGGTCCATGTCGATGTACAGGAAGGCTTTCTTCACCCGCGCGACGTATTCGTCGGCGGCGCCGCCGCTGGCCACCAGCATTCGGCCTTCGATGGTGAGCAGCCATGGCACCAGCCGGTCATCTCCGGCATTGGCGAACTGAAGGGCCTCGTCGATGAGCGGCTTGACCTCATCGAGCGTCATGCCTTCGCGCCAGCCGAGCGCCGCGATCTTCGCGCCCGCGCTGGCGCGCAGCCGGACCGCTTCCTGGTCGCCCTGCACACCCGCGAGCAGGCTGCGCACCTTGTGCCAGTGGCGGATGGCCTGGGCGGCATGCATGGAGCCCAGCCACGTCGCGGCGCGCGCGTAGTACTGGGCCGCCTCCCATGCCTGGCCGGCCTGCTCGAAGTGAAAGGCGATCAGGCTCGCGTACTCATCGACTTGTTCGGCGTAGTACAGCTCCATCGCCACGGCCACGCTGGAGTGCACCTGGCCGCGGCGCACCTTCAGTTGCGTGCTGTAAGCCACTTCCTGGATCAGCGGGTGCCGGAACGCGAAGCGGCGGCCCCCTTCAGAGGGCTGCGGCAGGATGAGGCCAGCCTGGCACAGGCCGTCCAGGCCATGTTCGATCTGGCTCGCGAGCGGGCTTGCAACATGCTCGAGCACCGCCAGAGGAATCTCCTTGCCGATGATCGCGCACATCTGCAGCAGCGTCTTCTCGGGTTCACCCACGCGGTCCAGGCGCGCACCGATCACCGCTTGCAACGTGGCGGGCAAGGCCCTTTCCACGGCTTCGATGCCGTCCACCGGAAGGCCGGTTTCAGCTGACAACACACCGCTCTCGGCAATCGTGCGCACGAGCTCTTCGGCGAAGAATGGATTGCCTCCGCTGCGTCGGCATACCAGGTGGCAAATGTTTCGCAAGGGACTGACGTTCGTCAGCAGCTCGCTCACCAGCGCATCCATGTCGGCGGCGGGCAGCTCGCCCAACTCGATCTGCTCGAAGTCCGGCAGGCGCAACCAGGGCGCGCGGTAGGACGGACGGTAATTGAGCAGCAGCAGGGTCCTGGTGCCGGCCACGGCCTGGGCCATGGCCGAGACGAATTCCTCGCTGGCGTCGTCGATCCAGTGCAAGTCCTCGATCAGGATCACGCGCCGGGTGTCCTTCTCGTGCCGCAGCAGGCCCTTGAGCAGCATCACCAGCCGCGCCTGGCGCATGCGGGGCGGATCGCCCGACTGCGGGGCGTCGGGCGGCGCGACGCGGAAGAATTCGTGGAGCAGGTCCAGGTCGGCGCGCGAAGTGGCCAGCGGCGCGAAGGCTGCATCGATGCGTGACCGCGCGGCTTCATTGTCGTGCGCAGCGGTGATGCCGAAGAAATGGACGCGGAACAGCTCCAGGATCGGTTGCAGCGGCAGCGCGTGGCCATAGAGCTGCGCTCGCACGTCGAACACCGGCACGTCCTGTGCCGCGCAGACCTGGGCGAGCTCCAGGCACAGGCGGCTCTTGCCGGCACCCGGGTCGCCCGCGATGCCGATCACATTCAACGCGCCTTCTTCTCCGACTTCTTCGAGCGCGCGCGTGAGTCGGGCCATCTCCTTGTGGCGGCCCCGGAAGGTGGCCTGCCAGAAGTCGGTAGCCCAGTTTCGGCGGGCCGCAGCCAGGACATTGGTGAGGGCCAGGATTTCCACCGGCTCGGGGATACCCTTGAGCCGGTGCGGCCCCATCGCTTCGGCAATGCAGCCCGGCCCAGCGACGTCGCGGCAGGTTTGCGTAATGCAAATGCCGCCGGGTTGCGCCAACGCGATCACACGGCTGGCCAGGTGGATGGTGACCCCGTGCGCACCGCCACCACGGCCGTCCTCAGCGTCTTCAGGGTCTGATGCGACCTGGCCCGAGTGCAATCCGATGCGCAGCGCGAGCCCGTCGCCGCCCTGCCGGAAGGAGGCCTGCATGTGCAGCGCCGACTGGCAGGCCAGCAGCGCGTGGCCCTCCAGCGATCGCGGCACGCCGAACATCGCCATCACGCCGTCGCCCAGGGTTCGCACCACCGTGCCGCCGAAGCGTTCGATCGAATGGCGCATGCGCAGGACTGCGGGCCGCAACCGCGCCATCGCTTCTTCGGGGTCCATGTGGGCGACCATCTCGGTCGAACCCACTACGTCGGCGAAGAGAACGGTGGCCTGCTTGAGCTCTCCCCACTTGGGCGCGGCTTCCATCGCGGGCTTGCCCGTGGCGCCGCCGGCAGGCAGGTTCGAGCCGCAGGTCCCGCAGAAGCGGGCCATGGGGCTGACGTCGTGCCCGCACTTCACGCAGACCAGTTGCAGCTGATTTCCGCAGCATTCGCAGAACCGGTTCCCCGTGGGGTTGACTGTCATGCATGAACGACAGCGCATGCCGTGCCTCTTGCCTCCGCTGGTGGACTTGTGGGCACCTCCCGGTGCAGGCCAGAGGATAGCAAACGGCTGCGCGCAGCGGGCTTTCGATGGTCTTATTCGACGACGCGCACCTGCTGCCAGGCCTTGTGGACCGACTTGTGTTCCTTCGACGCGACACCGAACAGCGAATCGGCGGCCTGCATCGTCACTTGCGCGGCGTCGGCGAAACTGGCGTTTTTCCCCAAGTGCCCGATCGCTTCGTACCAGATGTGCCCGGCATGCTCCCACGAGTGGCCGCCCAGCGCGCTCGCAGCGAGATAGAAGGCGTGATTGGGAATTCCCGAATTGGCGTGCACATCGCCGCCCGGGACGAAGCCGCGCATGTCCCTGGCCTGGTCATCGTCTTCGTAGGTGTGGACCGGGTTGCCCGGATCCTTGAGGGATCGCACTGCCTTGCCCAGCCCGGGTGCGAGGATGCCTTCGCCCAGCAACCAGTCCGCCCTGGACACGCTTTCCTTCCTGTGCCACTGCTTGACCATGCAGGCGAAAACATCGGAGAGCGACTCGTTCAGGGCACCGGCCTGGCCGGCCAGCACCACCTTGCCCCCGACCCGGTGCTGGCCCAGGCCGCCGGTGATGGTGTGTTGCGTGACTGCGTGCGTGAGTTCGTGGGCGACGATATCGAGAGACTGGGCGAAGCCCATGATGTGGATGCCATCGCCGTCGCCAAACAGCATCTCCTTGCCGGTCCACATCGCGTTGGAGAACTGCTCGCCGTAGTGAACGGATGCATCGACGTGCATGCCCTTGCCGTCCAGCGAGTCGCGGCCGAACACCTCGGCGAAAAACTGCAGCGTGATGCTCACGTTGTCCCAGGCATGGTTCACCGTCGTGTCCCGGGAGGCCGCGGTTCCAGCCTCTCGCACGAGGCGGCCGGGGAGCGTCTTCGTGAAGCCGGCGTCGTACACGGAAAGACCGCCTTGCGCGGGCGCGCTCGCGCCACGGCCTGCGCGCGCGGCCCGGGCGCTGTCTTGCGGGCCATGGCGCTGTAAGCGGATCTCCGCAGATTCTTCCTGGTGACGCGCCAGGCGCGCCTGGTGTTGGGGCGCCGCCTTCCGCGCCACGTGTTCCAGCACCCTCGCAGGCAGCGCGCAGCAGGCGCACCGCAGGCGCTGGCTCACCATCGGGCGGGCAGCTTCTTCCGGAGCGTGATGCGCTTGACGCCCAGCTCGATGTAGCCGCCTTTCTCAAGGTCCTTGAGCAGGCGGCTGACCATCTCGCGCGAGGCGCCCACCCGGCTGGCCAGTTGCTGGTGGGTGATCTGCGTGAGCAGGATAGGGTTGTCCGCCGAAGCCGGTCCCTTGTGGCTTTCCAGAGTCGCGATCACACGGCCATAGACATCGAGCAGCGCCATTTTTCGCGCCGTCTCGGTGGCGGCGCGAGCGCGCCGGATCACCTGGGAGACGAGTTCAAGGGCGAATTCTGGTTCGTCCGCCAGGTGCTCGCGCAGCGCATCGCGGCCCACCACGGAGCACACACTGGGCTCGAGCGTCATCACCGAAGCCGAGCGCGGGCCGCCATCGAGCCACATCTCGGCGAAGTAGTCGCCCTGCTCCACGATGTTGAAGGTGATCTCCTTGCCGTCTGAATCGGTCGAATAGACCTTTACCCGGCCCTGCAACAGGACGAACAGCGACTCGCCGACTTCGCCCTCGTTGATGATCACACTGTTCTTGCGATAGCTGCGGAAAGTGCCCCGCAGCGCAAGGGCGCGCAGGCTAGGGTTCAGCGAGGCGACGAGCTTGTCCTGGGCCGCCGATGCGCTTGGCAGATTCATGTGGTACTCCCCCAATCGACGAGCACTCTAGCATGAGCTTGCGGCCGCCTGCTCGCGTTTCTTGGCCGCCCGCGGCGCCGTGTTTCAGTGCACAGGCTCGCGCCAGAATGCAGGCGCCACCGGCGGCAATACGGCCAGGCGGGTGACCAGGTCGCGCACCCCGCTGGCGCGCGTCTTGGCGCACACGCTGCGCACGTGGCTGCGGACGGTGGAGACCGCCACTTTCAATTGCGCCGCCGCCTGGGGCGCGGAATAGCCCTCGCACAGGATGCCCAGCACCTGCTCCTCGGTCGGCGTGAGGCCATGGCGGCGGGCAAAGAAGCACAGCATCAGTGAATCGCAGACGGCGCTGCGCGCGAACAACAGTGCGACGTGCGGCACATGCGACGGATGCGCGGATTTCAGGGGAACGGCGGCAACCAGAAGGGGCACGCTCTCGCCGGCCCGCAGGTCGACCAGGCTGCGCTTGCCGTCGACCGCGCGGGCCAGTGCCTGGTTCAAGTCGTCCTGGCTGGCGGGCTCCATCGCGTGCAGCCGCTGCTGCCGCACAGCAAGGACACGCTCGCGTGCGAGTTCCTGGCGCGCCGCCTGGTTGGCGTGCAGCACGCGGCCATCGGCCCGGGTGACGACCATGCCGTGCGCAAGCTCGTCGACCAGGGAGGCCAGCCCTGGGCCAGGGCTTGCCTCGCCCCCCTCCCCCCGACCCAGGACTGCCAAACCATCCGGTGCGATGAATTCCATTTTCTTCCCCCAACTTGTGGAGGCAAGGATAGGAAGCTGCGCCTCGCGGCGATAGGAACTGCGGCCGCTCGTTCCTGTGCGAAATTAACCGGGCGCGCGCAACAGCGCGAGCGTGGCCCGCATCACTTCGGGCTCGAAAGCCATGGTGACGTGCGCCGCGCCGCGCACCAGCCGGTTGTCGGCACCCGCCAGGGTTGCGGTCGAGACCGGGAAAACGATGTTGTCGCAGTTGGAGTACCAGCAGGTAAAAGGCGCCAGGGTCACGCCCTCGACCGGGCGCCCCAGTTCGCGCAACCAGTCGCTTTGCAGGCGCATCTGCCTGCCATTGGGCAATCGGCTGAACCGCCCGAGCCAGGTGCCGTGGTGGGGCGAGCCGATAGTGACGACGTGGTACACGCGGGGCGCCGACTTGTGGGCGTGCAACCAGGCACGGGCTGCAAGGCCGCCCATGCTGTGGCAGACCAGGAGCGGCGGCATGCCCGTGGCTTCGGTGACGCGGTGCACTGCATCGTCGACGATGGTGACGTAATCGTCGATCGACGCGAACACCGGCTCGAGATTGACCGCAACGAACGCATGATCAGCCTTGTCGAGTTCTTCGAGCCACGGCGTCCAGAAGCCGCGGTTGCAGACAAAGCCATGGATGAACACCACGCCGCGCCGGCCCCGCGTGGCGCCGTCGAGCCGGTCCGGCACGGCGCGCCAGCGATAGGCCTGCCGCCAGCAAAACACGCGCACCGCATCAACTGACTCGCACCACCATGCACGCACGAGTTCACCCCAGGTGGGTAGCTGCGCCGGATCGATGCTGCCGACCCATCGCAATGCAACGAACTCCACGGCGAGAACCAGCGAATGGCCAAACAGGCATGCCAGCGCGGCGGCCACCGCGAGGACAGGGGACTTCGGCCAGAGCCAGAGCAGGCACACGGCCGCGAACACCATCACGACCAGCGTAACCGCTTGCAGCAGTCGGGCCAGTTCGGATCGTGCGGGCATCAGGCGAGTATCACCTCGTGGCCCGTGAGCCGTTTCGCCAGGCCCTGGGCCAGCCGGTTGGTGATGCCGTAGATGGAGAGTTGCGGATTGGCGCCGATGCTGGTCGGGAAGATGGAGCCGTCGTGCACCGAGAGGTTGTCGATCTGCCAGTGGGTTCCGTCGGGACGCACCACCCCTTGGGTCTCGCGTGCCGCCGCACCGCAGCCCCCCATCACATGCGCGCTGACCACCTTGGTGAGCAAGGGTTTCATCGGTAGCGCATCGATTGCGGCGCGAGCCTGCGGCCACGATTCGAAGGCGCGTGCAAGCTCGTGGACAGGCAGCACTTTCTTCGCGCCGGCCGCGAACTGGATTTCGGCCATCGCCAGCAGTGCGCGCCGCGCGCCCTCCATCACGAAATCGTTGAGCGGGTAGTCCAGCACCGCCGAGCCGTCGCCACGCAACTTCACACGTCCGCCCGGCGACTGTTCGTGGAACCCGTCGCGCAACAGTGCCAGTAACACGTGCGTGTCGGGGAAGCCCCGCAGCAATTGCGCCTGCTCTTGTCCGAGCCCGGTCACGCTGGACGCGAAGATCACCGGGTGCAGCGGCGGCGCCTCGAGCTTGAAGCCCATGGCGCCTTGGAGCGGCTGCGTTTCGAGGAAGTGGTCGGTGTAGATCGTCTGCGGCGCGCCCTGCCAGCCCTCGACCCGATGCGGCATCACGCCGGCCGACATCACCACTGGATGCAGGAAGGTGCGTGTGCCCAATCGGCCATGCGGGTCCGGGGCCTGTGAGCGCAAAAGAACGGCCGGCGAGTTGATCGCGCCAGCGGACAGTACAAAGTGGCGAGCGATGATCTGCGTGGTGCCTGATGCCGATGAAGCGGGCGCGCCATTGGACTTGACCGGCCCACAAGCCAGCGACTGCACCTTGCCCGCGGCCAGCACAAAACGCTCGGCGCGCGTCTCGACGAGCAACGTGGCGCCGGCGTCCAGTGCGGCTGGGATCGTGGTGACCAGCATCGATTGCTTGGCATTGGTTGGGCAACCCAGCCCGCAGGAACCGAGGTTCCAGCAGCCCTTCACGTTGCGCGAAATGGCCGACGATGCGATGCCGAGTTTCGCAGCGCCCTGACGCAGCAACTCGTTGTTCTGGTTGGGCGCGGTGAGCCACGGCGCGATCGACAGGCGCTTCTCGGCTTGCGCGAAGTACGGGGCGAGGGCCTCGGGATCGAAACTCTCGAGTCCAAAGTGCTTCCGCCAATGCGCGAGCGTGGCGGGCGGCGTGCGGAACGAACTGGTCCAGTTGACGGTGGTGGAGCCGCCGACGCAACGCCCCTGCAGGATGTTGATCGCCTTGTCCTCGGTCTTGCGTGCCGCGCTTTCCTGGTAGAGCGATGGATAGGCCTGCGCCTCCTGCTGCTTGAAGTCCGAACTGGACTTGAGTGGCCCCTCCTCGACGATCACGACCTTCAGGCCGGCCCTCGTCAGCAGTTCCGCGGTAATGCCCGCACCCGCGCCGGAACCGATGATGGCGACATCGCAAGTAATACGCGGAGGTGCTTCGCCGTGGGGGCCGCCAAGAACTCTCCAGCCGCGCCGGAGGCCTTCCCGGATGGGGTCCTGGATACTGCTCATTCGTTGCCTCAGATGATTTGGGGGCCGGGGTAGCCGAGCGCCGCCCAGGTGCCGGCATCGGCGAAATACGCGCCGCCCACGATGTCGTGCAGCGCCTGGTAAGCCTGTTGCTTCAAGCTGAGGCGTGATGTGCGCATGCCTTGCAACGCCTGCCGGATGTCCGCCACGCTGGCGTCCGCCCAGGGTTGCGCAAGACCCGCCAACAGTTGGCGGCCTGCGCCCGAGGCCAGCAGTGCCAGCAATTGCGACAGTTCGGATTGGGCGTGCGGGGGCAAGGCAGCGACGACGCCGTCGATGCGGTTTATCAATGCATCCAGCGCGCTGGTGCGGGCCGGTTCGGCCAATGGCAAGGTGCCCTCAAGCACCGCCCGCGCCACGCCGCCAAAGACAGTGCGACCCACAGCCGACAGCCTGGAGTCATCGAGTCCGGGCTTGAATGTGGCGATCGCACCGCCACCGACAACCAGGGTCACGGCCGAGAACGCGCCGAGTACCAGCCAACTTCTTCTATGCATCGAACGACTATCGCATGGGGTTTGCCACCGGCCCTAGAGCGAGCCGCCTAGATAGACTGCGGGTTTGCATGGAATCCGCCCAAAAAATCCGTACATCCGTAGCGCAAGTCTCGGCGCTGCGCGAAGCCGGCCGCGCGCGGCCCGAATTGGCGGCGGCGGTTGCGGCCATCAAGCGCACCCAAGCGCGTCGCTTTGCGGGAACTTATTCCGACCTGATGCGCGGCGGGCCGTATGCGGCAGCCGCCCGCTTCTTCCTGGACGAGCTCTACAGCGACAAGGACTACAGCGCCCGGGACGCCCAGTTCGCACGCATTGCCGGGGCGATCGAGCGCTTCTTTCCCGCGGATGTCGCGGAGACGGCCGTGGGCCTGGCGCAACTGCATGCGATGACTGAAGAACTCGACCAGGCAATCGGGCATGCCTGGCTGGAGGTGGAGAGCACGCGGAGCGAGGCGAGCCGCTATGTGCAGGCGTGGCGGCAAGTCGGGCGCCGCACCGATCGTGAACATCAGCTGCAGGTGGTGCTCGGTATCGGCCAGGAGATGATCCGGCTCACGCGCACGCCTGGGCTGCGCATGATGCTCAAGATGATGCGGGCGCCGGCGGCAGCGGCGGGGCTCGCGTCGTTGCAGCGATTCCTTGAAACAGGTTTCGACACCTTTGCTGCCATGTCGCGTGGCAGTAGCGCGCAGGAGTTCCTTCGCATTGTCGGCGAGCGCGAGGCGCGATTGATCGAAGCGTTGTTCGACGCGGAGCTTGTCACGTGCGAGACCGATCTGGCGCGCACCCTAGGACAAGCACCCTAACTTTGCCGTGCGTCTGCTTCCACAATTCACCCGAAGGAGACTTGAATGGAAAAGTATTGGCTGAAGTCCTATCCGGACGACGTCCCGCACGACATCAACCCTGATCAATACAGCTCGCTCACGCAGCTGCTGGACGAATCGTTCAGGAAGAACGCGTCGCGGCCGTTCTCGGTTTGCATGGAACGCTGGATGTCCTATGGGCAGCTCGACGAGCTCTCCAAGGCCTTGGGTGCCTGGCTGCAAGCGCAAGGGCTGGAGCCCGGCGCTCGCGTTGCCATCATGTTGCCCAACATCCCGCAGTTCGCAGTCACGATGGCCGCGATCCTGCGCGCTGGCTACACCTGCGTCAACGTCAATCCGCTGTACACGCCGCGGGAGCTCGAGCACCAGCTGAAAGATTCGGGCGCGACAACGATCATCATCCTCGAGAACTTCGCCAAGACTCTGGAAGAAGTGATCGACCGCACGCCGATCAAACACGTGGTCATGGCTTCGATGGGCGACTTGCTAGGTTTCCTGTTCGGCATGTGGATCACGTTTGCCGTGCGCCACCTGGCCAAGATGGTCCCCGCCTACAAGCTGCCGCTGACCAACGGCCGGAAGGTGACGGCCTTCAATCGCGCAATTGCCGAAGGCTCTTCGATGCAGTTGAAGCCGACAGCGCAGACGCTCGATTCGATCGCTTTCCTGCAGTACACCGGAGGCACCACCGGCCTGTCGAAGGGCGCAGTGCTCACCCACCGCAACATCGTCTCTGCGATCCTGCAGGCCGAGGCATGGTTCAGCCCTGCGCTCAAGCGTATCGGCGATCCGTCAAAGACCAACAGCATCGCCGCGTTGCCGCTGTATCACATCTTCGCGCTCACGATCTGCCTGGTGGCCATCCGTTGGGGTTCGCACCTCACGCTGGTGCCCAATCCGCGCGACTTCGGCAAGTTCATCGAAGTGCTCAAGAAGCGCCCCTTCCACCTGTTCCCCGCAGTGAACACGCTGTTCAATGCATTGATGCAACACCCGCAGTTCAAGTCGATCGACTTTTCGCAGCTATGCCTGTCGCAGGCCGGCGGCATGGCGGCATCGGAAGGCACTGCGAAGCAGTGGCAGCAGTTGACCGGTTGCCCCATGGTCGAAGGCTGGGGCATGAGCGAGACCTGCGCGATCGGCACCAACAACATCGTGACCAGCAAGCTGTTCACCGGCACCATCGGCCTGCCGCTGCCCAGCATCGAGATCGCGATCAAGGACGACGATGGCGTGTCGCAGCCTGTCGGTCAGTCCGGCGAGATCTGCATCAAGGGTCCCCAGGTCATGCGTGGTTACTACAACCAGCCCGAGGAAAACGAGAAGGCCTTCACCGCCGATGGCTTCATGCGCACCGGCGACATCGGCATCATGGACGAGCGCGGCTTCACCAAAATCGTCGACCGCAAGAAGGACATGATCCTGGTGAGCGGCTTCAACGTGTTCCCCAATGAGCTGGAGAACGTGATCTCGCTGTGCCCCGGCGTGGTGGAGTGCGCCGCGATCGGCGTCGCTGACGAGAAGCAGGGCGAGGCGATCAAGGTGTTCGTGGTCAAGAACGACCCGGTTCTCACCGAAGACGACGTCGCCAAGTATTGCCGGCAGAACCTCACTGGCTACAAGGTGCCGAAGTACATCGAGTTCCGCGATGACCTGCCCAAGACCAACGTGGGCAAGATCCTGCGGCGCGAGCTGCGCGTCGCCAAATAGCGCGATCGGTTAGTCTCGGGCGCATGGCGGACACTGCAGGACTTCCGCGCGGCGTCACGGTCTTCGAGCGCGGCTGGCTCTCGGCCAACAACGTGCTGTTCCAGGGACTGGGCGGCACAGCCCTGGTCGACAGTGGCTATTGCACGCATGCGAATCAGACGGTGGCGCTGGTCAGTCATGCACTGGGCTCGCGCCCGCTTGCCCTTCTGGTGAACACCCACTTGCACAGCGACCACTGCGGCGGGAATGCGGCGATTCAGCATGCCCATCCCGAAGTTCGCACCTTGATCCCGCCAGGATTGGCCGATGCAGTTCGCCAGTGGGATCCGGTGGCTCTCACGTACGAGCCCACCGGGCAACAGTGCCCCCGCTTTCGCATCGAAGGCGTGCTGGCGCCGGGGATGGAGCTGAAGTTGGCAGACGCTTCGTGGCAGGTTCATGCATCGCCAGGCCATGATGCCCATTCGATCATCCTCTTCGATCCGGTCTCCCGCACCCTGTTGTCGGCAGATGCACTTTGGGAGAACGGCTTTGGCATCGTTTTTCCCGAGCTCGAGGGAATCGCCGCATTTGACGAAGTGGCCGGAACACTCGACTTGATCGAGAAGCTGGCTCCGGTCGTCGTCATCCCGGGGCATGGTGCCGTCTTTCGAGGCGAGACAGTGGGCGAGGCGATCGCCCGAGCCCGCAGCCGCCTTTCGAGCTTCGTCGCCAACCCGGCGCGTCACGCCTCACACGCCGCAAAGGTACTTCTGAAGTTCAAATTGCTGGAGCTGCAGGAGGTTTCGCTCGGCGAATTGGTGAGTTGGGCGCAGCGCACGCCCTATTTTCGGCTGGTCGCGACCCGGTATTTAGCCCAAGACGACATCGCGCCTTGGGTGGGACAATTGCTGGATGAACTTGTCCGCGTGGGCGCCGCCGAGCGCAATGGGCATGTCGTCTCCAACATTTGATTTCGGCAAGGAGTTTTTCATGTCCCTTCGAAGGCTGCCCCTCCAGCAGGTTGCAATTGCCGCGACGATCGCGGTTGCCGGCGTTGCGTTCAACGCACCGGTTTTCAGTGCGGTTCCGACCACCAAAGGCGGCATCGAATGGCAAGCTGCCTCGTCCGATGCAGAGGTCGATAGGGCTTTTGCGCTCGCGAAACAATCCGGCAAGCCGGTTTTCCTGTATTGGGGCGCGGTGTGGTGCCCGCCTTGCAACCAGGTGAAGGCCACCTTGTTCTCGCGGCCCGACTTTGTCGAGCGTTCGCGAGCTTTCATCCCGGTCTACGTCGATGGCGACAAACCCGGTGCGCAGAAAGTTGCGTCCCGATTCAAGGTTTCGGGCTACCCGACCATGATCCTGTTCAAACCGGATGGCTCGGAAGTCACGCGCCTGCCGGGTGAAGTAGACCCAGAGCGCTACCTGCTGACGCTGACTGCGGGCTTGAATGCGCAAGTGCCGGTGAAGG
Organism: Ramlibacter sp.; assembly: GCA_046595775.1. Classification (GTDB taxonomy): domain Bacteria; phylum Pseudomonadota; class Gammaproteobacteria; order Burkholderiales; family Burkholderiaceae_C; genus Ramlibacter. The sequence continues at coordinate 33,053 of JBKJOM010000274.1, forward strand.
ATTTGATCCAACGCGGCCTGAGCAAGCAGGCGCTCACACCCGAACAATGGCGCCTGCTGGCTTATTATTCCTGGGATACCGACGAACAGCAGGTGATCAAGACTTCGGAGCTGGCGCAAAAGTTGTCGCAGTTGTCGGCAGTGGCGCCGGCCGACCAACCTCAGGTTCGTGACAGGCTTGCCTTCAAGGCGCTTGCCGCGCGTGCCAAGTCGAAGGAAAAGGTTGATAAGTCGCTTGTCGATGCCGATCGGGTCTTCGTGGAACGCCTGCTTTCCAAGCCCGACGACGCAAAAGCGATGGGCGAGCTCCTGGTCTCTTACGCAGAGCCCTCCGTGAAGTACGTCGCTGAGTCGCCCGAGCAGCGGGCTGTGCTGGCGGGCAAGTGGGACACGGTGCTCGCGCGCATGCTCGAGGGCGGCACGATGTCCAAAGGCGACCAGATCGATGCGCTCGATGCGCGCGTCGATATGTGGAAATTCATTGATCGCACCGAAACACTGTCAGCGACCCGCCAACAAGTTGTCGCACGCGATATCGCACGGGTCGTTTCCCAGACCACAGACCGCTACGAACGCCAGGCCGTGATTCCCTCTGCGGCACATGTGCTGACCGCGGCCGGCCTCATCAGCGATTCGGATGCCTTGTTGAAAGCAGAGTTGCCTCGCGCCGTGGCTCCTTACTATCACATGCTTGGCCTGGGCAGTAACGCGAAAAAGCGTGGTGACAAGGTGGCCGCCTTGAAGTGGTACGAACAGGCCTGGCGGAAATCTGAAGGTCCGGCCACGAAAATCCAGTGGGGTTCGACCTACGTGAGAGAGATCGCCGAGCTCGCACCTACCGATGTCGCACGCATGGCGGCCGCAGCCGGCGGTGTGATGGCGTCGCTCGAGCCGAGTGGTGAAACGTTCTTCGAGAGAAACCAGCGATCGCTTCAACGCATTGCCAAGAAGTTGAACGAGTGGCAAGGCACTGACCCGGCCCGCCAGCAAGTGGTGGCCAAGGTGAAGAGCCAGTTGTCGCAAACTTGCGCAAAGCTTCCGGCAAAAGATGCCGGCCGGGCAAATTGCGAAGCAGTGTTCACCGAGAGCCTGTCCTGATTTCTGTGTTTGAGGCATAACCATGACCCACAGGATCATTTATGCCAAGCAGAACGAAGTTGAAGAACGCGGCC
>JBKJOM010000034.1:0-17982 GCA_046595775.1 Ramlibacter sp.
GCATGTGCGCTCGGAGATCCTGTGCCACGGCCTGGGCGCCCACGTGATGTACCCCGGCACCGCCACCGTGCTGGACATCGGCGGCCAGGACACCAAGGCGATCCAGGTGGATCCAGCCGGCATCGTGGAGAGTTTCCAGATGAACGACCGCTGCGCCGCCGGTTGCGGCCGCTACCTGGGCTACATCGCCGACGAGATGAACATGGGCCTGCACGAGCTTGGGCCCATGGCGATGAAGTCGACCAAGAGCATCCGCATCAATTCCACCTGCACCGTGTTCGCGGGAGCCGAACTGCGCGACAGGCTGAGCCTGGGCGACAAGCGCGAGGACATCATGGCCGGCCTGCACCGCGCCATCATCCTGCGCGCGATGTCGATCCTGGCGCGCTCGGGCGGCATCCGCGACCAGTTCACCTTCACCGGCGGCGTCGCGAAGAACGAAGCGGCAGTGAAGGCGCTCAAGGATCTCGTGTTCGAGAACTACGGCCAACTGCAATTGAACATTGACCCGGATTCAATTTTCACGGGAGCGCTGGGCGGTGCCACGTTCGCCTGGCGCGCGGTCGTCGAGGACGGCAAATCCATTGAAACAAGGGTGTGACCATGACCATGACCATCACGATCGGTATCGACATCGGCTCGGGCGCCGTCAAGAGCACCCTGTTCCAGGTTCATGAAGACGGGCGGCAAGAGTGGCTCGCCAAGCGCTGCGAGCGCATTCGCCGGCGCGACCCCATGACGCTGGCGCAGGAAGGTTGTGAAGGCGTCATGACCGACGCCGGGCTCACCCGCGAAGACGTCGACTACATCGCCACCACGGGAGAAGGCGAGAACGTCAAGTTCGCGACCGGCCACTTCTATTCGATGACCACGCATGCGCGGGGCGGCGTCTTCCTGCACCCGGGTATCAGCGCGGTGGTGGACGTCGGCGCGCTCAACGGCCGTGCGATCTATGTCGACGAGCGCGGCAAGGTGCTGGCGTACAAGATGACCAGCCAGTGCGCCTCCGGCTCCGGCCAGTTCCTGGAGAACATCGCCCGCTACCTCGGCGTCGCCATCGAGGAGATCGGCCCGCTGTCTTGCAGCTCGAAAGAACCGGAGAAGTGCAGCTCGATCTGCGCCGTGCTGGCCGAGACCGACGTGATCAACATGGTCAGCCGTGGCATCGCCACGCCGGATATCCTGAAGGGCATCCACCTGTCGATGGCCTCGCGCATCGTCAAGCTGCTCAAGGTGACAGGCATCAAGGAAGGCACGGCTCTGCTGACGGGCGGGCTGGCGCTGGACATCGGGCTGCTGGCGGCCATCCAGGAGGAGATGGCCAACGAGAAGGTGCCCGTGCAGGCCATCAACCACCCGGATTCGATTTATGCCGGCGCCATCGGCGCGGCACTCTGGGGCGCGTTCCGCCACGGCAAGCTGCAGGAGCTGGACCAGCTCGCGGCCGCATAAGGAGATTCGATATGGCATTGCTCATCACCGACGAGTGCACGGCCTGCGACGCCTGCAAGCCGGCCTGCCCGAACGAGGCGATCAGCGTCGGGCCGATCATCTACATCATCGACGCGTTCAAGTGCACCGAATGCGTCGGCGCCGAGGACGAACCGCAGTGCAAGCTGGTCTGCCCGGCCGACTGCATCGTCCCCAACCCGGACTTTGTCGAAAGCCAGGACGAACTGATGGCCAAGTACGAATCGCTACACGGCTGAGGCCGCGACTGGCCTTGCCGGCCCGAGTTATTGACGAGGATCAGTAACTACCCCCGCGCATTGCCGTAACGTCGGGTGCTGTGAATACTTCCACCCCCGAAGCCGGCCTCGCTGCGCCGGAACTCGTGTGCCCCGCGGGCAGCCTGCCGGCGCTCAAGGCCGCCGTCGACAACGGCGCCAACTGCGTCTACCTGGGTCTGCGCGACGCCACCAATGCGCGAAACTTCGCCGGCCTCAATTTCGACGACAAGGCCATCGCGAACGGCGTTGCGTACGCGCACCAGCGCGGCGCGCGTGTGTTCATGGCGCTCAACACGTACCCGCAGGCCGCCAACCCGCAGCTCTGGCGGGGCGCGATGGACAAGGCCGTGGAGCTGGGTGTCGACGCCGTGATCCTTGCCGACCCGGGCCTGATGCAGTACGCAGCCAGGGTGCATCCGCAATTGCGCCTGCACCTGTCGGTACAGGGCTCGGCCACCAACTACGATGCCATCAACTTCTACCACGAGCAGTTCGGCGTGGTGCGCGCAGTGCTGCCCCGGGTGCTGTCGATGGAACAGGTCAAGCAGGTGATCGACAAGGCCAAGGTGGAGATCGAGGTCTTCGGCTTCGGCAGCCTGTGCGTGATGGTAGAAGGCCGCTGTTCGCTCTCGTCGTACGTCACCGGCGAATCGCCCAACACATCGGGGGTGTGCTCACCCGCCAAGGCCGTGCGCTGGCAGCAGACGCCGCAGGGCCTGGAGTCGCGCCTGAACGGCGTGCTGATCGACCGCTACGCCGACGGCGAGAACGCGGGTTACCCCACCTTGTGCAAGGGCCGCTTCGATGTCGGGCAGGAAAAGAGCTATTACGCGGTGGAGGAGCCGACCAGCCTGAACACGCTCGAATTGCTGCCGCAGCTCATGAAGCTCGGAGTTGCTGCCGTGAAGATCGAGGGCCGCCAGCGCAGCCCTGCCTACGTGGCACAGGTGACGCGTGTGTGGCGCGAGGCCATCGACAACTGCCTGGCCAGCCCGCATCGCTATTCACCCAAACGTGCCTGGATGGCGAGCCTCGACCAGGTCGCCGAAGGCCAGCAGCACACCCTGGGCGCCTACCACCGCCCCTGGAAGTGACATCATGAAAATCTCCCTGGGACCGCTGCTGTATTACTGGCCGCGCAACACGATCTTCCGCTTCTACGACATGGTGGCGGGCACGCCTGCCGACATCGTGTACCTCGGCGAGGCGGTGTGCTCGCGCCGCCACGAGTTGCGCCTGCCTGACTGGCTTGAGATTGGCGGCAAGCTGCGCGAGGCCGGCAAGGAAGTCGTGTTGTGCACGCAGATCCTGCTGGAGTCGGGCAGCGACGTCAGCACGATGCACAAGATCGCCGCGAACGGCGACTTCATGGTCGAGGCGAACGACATGGGAGCCGTGAACCGGCTCTCGGCGGCCAGGACAGCGTTCGTGGCCGGTCCCCACCTGAACCTGTACAACCTGCCGACGCTGGAATGGATGGCGGCTCTGGGCGCAAAGCGCTGGGTGATGCCCCTGGAAATGAAGCGAAGCGACCTTGCGGTGCTGCAACAGGGCCGACCGGAGAGGCTCGAAACCGAGGTGTTCGCCTACGGGCGGATGCCGCTGGCGTTTTCCGCGCGCTGCTTCACGGCGCGCCACCACAACTTGCCGAAGGACGATTGCCGCTTCCGTTGCATGGACCATCCTGACGGACTGCTGCTGGAGACGCGCGAGAGCGAGAAGTTCCTCGTCCTGAACGGCACGCAGACGCAGTCGGCCCGCGTGTACAACTTGCTGGACGCCATGGACGACATGCGCGAACTCGGCGTGGACGTCGTGCGTCTCAGCCCGCAGTCCAGCGACATGCAGGCGGTCATCACCCTGTTCGACCAGGCTCGGCATCGGCTGCTGCCGCCCGCCGAGGCCATGGGTCGCCTCGCGCCGCTCATGCCGGGCGACAGCTGCAACGGCTACTGGTACGGCAAGCCCGGGATGGAGCAATGCGCGGCGCCGGAGGCCGCGACTGCGGTCGCCTGATCATGACCCCCACACCCGGCGTCGACTGAGGCCCCATGCGCTACGGCGAGCGTTTCAACAGCATCACCCACCTCGTCGGCGCAGCACTGGCCATCGCCGGCACAGCGGTGCTGGTGACGATGGCGGCCGGGCTGGGCGACCCCTGGAAGATCGTCAGCTTCTCCATCTACGGCGCGATGCTGGTGGCGCTGTACGTCTTCTCGACGCTGTACCACAGCATCTGGGGCCGCGCCAAGCACGTGCTGCGCAAGATCGACCACTGCATGATCTACCTGTTGATCGCGGGCAGCTACACGCCGTTCGCCCTGGTGTCGCTGCGCGGTGCCTGGGGCTGGTCGCTGCTGGGCGCGGTGTGGACACTGGCGATCCTGGGCATCACGCAGGAGATCTGGATCGCGAAAGGCGCGCGCGTGCTGTCGCTCGTGATTTATGTCGTCATGGGCTGGCTGGCGCTGGTGGCGATCTCGCCACTGTGGCTGGCGCTCAAGCCCGAAGGCTTCGCGTGGCTCGCGGCCGGCGGCTTGCTCTACACGGTGGGCATCGTGTTCTACGCCATGGACGGCAAACTGCGGCACGGCCATGGCATCTGGCACCTGTTCGTGCTCGGCGGCAGCGCTTGCCACTTCTTCACGGTTCTTCTCTACGTGGCTTGAGGGCCGAAGCCTGACTCTGATGAACACACCTCCCACACGCGCCGTGCCGGGGCCACTGGGCGCCTTGCTGGCGCGGCTGCCGGCGTATCCTGGCTCCGTGCTGCTCACCACTGTGCTCAACGTCGGCCTCGCGCCGCGCCTGCCTGAAGACGTGCGAGAGCTGCTGCTGCACAAGAGGGTTCGCATCCATGTTCGCGACGCGCGACTCACTTTCGACTTCAGCTGGGAAGCGGACGGGTTCAGCGCGTGCGGAGCCGGCGGGGCGGCCGACCTCACGATCAGTGCGATTGCGTACGACTTCCTTTTGCTGGCGCAGCGGCGTGAGGACCCGGACACGCTGTTTTTCAGCCGCAGGCTGGCCATGGAGGGCGATACCGAGCTGGGGCTGGTGGTGAAAAACGCTCTGGACGCGCTGGAACTGCCCCCGTTCGATCCGCAGCAGTGGGCGCCCCGGCGCGTGCTCTCCGCGCTCGCTGCCATCGCCCCGCCTCCGCAGCGGCGGGGCGTCGGCCCGCGGCATCCGAGGCACGACGAGTGATCGAACCGCGCCGGCTCATCGTCGCGATCTCAGGCGCCAGCGGAGCCGTTTATGGTGCGCGCTTGTTGCAAGTGCTGCGCGAGACGCCCGCGATCGAGACGCACCTGGTCGTCTCTGAGGCCGGCTGGCAAAACCTCGAACTCGAACACGGCATGGACCGGGCCACGGCCGAGTCGCTCGCACACCGCGTGCATGACGTACGCGACGTCGGTGCAGCCCTTGCGAGCGGGTCGTTCCGCTGCGACGGCATGGTGATCGCGCCGTGCTCGATGCGCACGCTCGCGGCCGTGGCCCACGGCCTGGGCGACAACCTGATCACGCGAAGCGCCGATGTGATGCTCAAGGAGCGCAGGCGCCTGGTGCTGATGGTGCGCGAGTCGCCGCTGAACCTGGCACACCTGCGCAACATGGTGAGCGTGACCGAGATGGGCGCCGTGGTTTGCCCGCCGATCCCGGCGTTCTACATGCGGCCCCGTTCGGTGGCCGAGATCGTGGACGCGAGCCTCGCGCGTGTCCTCGACTTGCTCGATGTGCCACACGACCTGTCGCTGCGCTGGGAAGGCACGGCGTCCGCGCCGGCCTGATGGCATACCGGGACCTGCGCGACTTCATTGCCCAGCTGGAACAGGCGGGCAACCTGAAGCGCGTGCCGCAATCCGTTTCGCCGCACCTCGAGATGACGGCACTGTGCGACCGGGTGCTGCGCTCCGGCGGCCCGGCCCTGCTCTTCGAGAACCCCGCTGGCCACACCACGCCGGTGCTGTGCAACCTGTTCGGCACGCCCGAACGCGTGGCCAGTGCCATGGGCGTGGACGACCTGCGCAAGCTGCGGCCCTTTGGCGAGGCGCTCGCGGCGCTGAAGGAGCCGGGAGCGCCCAAAGGCTTCAAGGACATGATGGGCCTGAGCGGGCTGCTCAAGACGCTGTGGCACATGGCGCCGCGTGAAGTGGGCTCCGCGCCGTGCCAGGAGATCGTGTGGGAGGGCAAGGATGTCGATCTTGCGAAGCTGCCCGTGCAGCATTGCTGGCCGGGCGATGTCGCACCGCTGATCACGTGGGGCCTGGTCATCACCAAAGGGCCGAACAAGGAGCGCCAGAACCTGGGCATCTACCGCCAGCAGGTGATCGCGCCCAACAAGGTCATCATGCGCTGGCTGGCGCACCGCGGGGGCGCGCAGGATTTTCGCGACCACGGACTCAAGAACCCCGGCGAGCCGTATCCCGTTGCAGTCGCATTGGGCGCGGACCCGGCCACGCTGCTGGGCGCGGTGACGCCGGTGCCGGATTCATTGTCGGAATACCAGTTCGCCGGATTGCTGCGCGGGGGCCGCACGGACATCGTGCGCTCGCTGGGCAGCCACCTTCACGTCCCGGCCACCGCGGAAATCGTGCTGGAGGGCCATATCCGGCCTGATGCAAACCATCCGAGCGGCTTCGAGCATGCGCTTGAAGGGCCGTACGGCGACCACACCGGCTACTACAACGAGCAAGCGTGGTTTCCGGTCTTCACCATTGACCGCATGACGATGCGGCGCGGGCCGATCTACCACTCCACCTACACCGGCAAGCCGCCGGACGAGCCGGCCGTGCTGGGCATGGCGATGAACGAGCTGTTCATCCCGCTGCTGCAGCGGCAGTTCCCGGAGATCACCGACTTCTACCTGCCGCCCGAAGGCTGCAGCTACCGGATGGCCGTGGTGTCGATCCGCAAGTCGTACCCCGGCCACGCGCGGCGCGTGATGATGGGCGTGTGGAGCCACCTGCGGCAGTTCATGTACACCAAGTTCATCATCGTGGTGGACGAGGACGTGAACGCGCGCGACTGGCGCGAAGTGATCTGGGCGCTGACCACACGCATGGACCCGGCGCGCGACACCATGATGATCGAGAACACGCCGATCGATTACCTCGACTTCGCGTCGCCCGTCAGCGGCCTGGGCAGCAAGATGGGCCTGGACGCCACCAACAAGTGGCCGGGCGAAACCCAGCGCGAGTGGGGCCGCCCGATGGCGATGGACGCCGGCGTGACCCGGCGCATGGATGCGCTGCTGCAGTCACTGGGGCTGTAGCGGCCTGGGCGGCAGGAAGGCGTCGGTGTAGCAGGCGCCGTCGGCCAGGCCATGCGCCATGAAGGCCGGCACGGCGGCCTCGACCATCTTCACCGACCCGCAGACATACACCTCCTGGCCAGCCAGTTCGCCGGTATCGGCGAGCATGGCTTCGTGCACGAGGCCGGTGCGCCCTTGCCAGCCGTCCTGCGGCTGCGGCTGCGACAGCACCGGCACCACCGTGAACTGGGGGTGCTCTCGTTGCCAGCCCTCGGCGAGGTCGAGCATGTACAGGTCCTCCCGGCGGCGCACCCCCCAGTACAGGCGCATCGGCCTCGCGACGCCGCGGTGGAACGCGTCCTCGACAATGCTTTTCACCGGCGCGAATCCCGTTGCGCCCGCGACGAACAGGATGGGGCGGTCACTGGCCTGCAGACAGAAGCCGCCGAGCGGCCCTTCGAATTTGACGGTGTCGCCTGGCCGCATGCCTTCGAACACGTGACCGGTAAACCGCCCGCCCGGAATGCGGCGCACGTGCAGTTCGATCACGTCGTTCTGGTGCGGTGGATTGGCGAACGAGAATGCGCGCCTGCTGCCATCGGTCAGCACGATGTTGATGTACTGCCCTGCCGTGAATGCGAGGTTCGCCTCATCGGGCAGGACCATGCGCAGGCGCATCACGTCGTCGGCCAGGCGATCCAAGGAAACGACCCGGCCGGCGTGCAGCCGGGCGGCGACGGCGGCGCCGTGGAGGCCCTCCACTTCGATCACCAGGTCGCCCGCTGGAACGGCGCAGCACATCAGCGCCTTTCCCTGCGCCTTCAGCGCCGCCGGCAGCGCGTTTTGCTGGTAGGGCCGGTGGCTCACCGAGCCGTGTTCGACGCTGCAGATGCACACGCCGCAGGCACCATTGCGGCATTCGTAAGGCAGGGACAAGCCGGCGCGCAGGCCCGCCTCCAGCAGTGTTTCGCCTTCGCGCACCAGGACCTGCGCCTGCAAGCCGTTGGCGCCATGGACCACCATGTGCCGCTCCACCTTCCTGTGGCGCGCGAAGCGCGGCGGCCACAAGGGGACCAGCAGCAACAAGGCGGTCCCGCCGGCTGCCAGCGCCCAGACGCGGCCCAACGGCCAGTCATTGACGAGCGGCAGGAGCGCGAGGTAGAACCAGTCGAGCTTGAGGTCCTGAGCCGCCACGCCGAGGTCGGCCGCGCCGCCCTGGCTCAGCACCGGCTGCAATACGGACAGGGCGAGCAGCGTCGCCAGGAGGCTCCACACAATGGGGCGCGGCGGCGTCGTGCGGGCCTTGGGGACGCGCTGCACGTGGATCCACATCAGCAGCAACACCAGCAGCGGCAGGCCGATGTGCACGAACGAGAGCAGCGAGAAGAAGCGGTCGCCGACGCTGCCCGGGTGGATGAAGTTGCGCATCAGCGTGCCGCCGAAGGTGGGCAACCAGTCCACCCACTCGAAGCTGGCAACGATCACGAACTGCGCCAGCTTGTCCCAGGGCAACATGTAGCCGTTGATGCCGGATGTGTACACCAGCCAGATCAAGGCGACGCCCGTGATCCAGGAGAACCAGCGAAAGCCGCGGAAGTGGTCGAACGCGAAGTGGCGCACCATGTGGATCAGCATGGTCATCACCATCGCATCGGAGGCATAGCGATGGACGCTGCGCATGATGCCGCCGGCAAACCACTGGTCGTGCGTCAACGCCTGCACCGACGAATACGCTTGGGCCACGCCTGTCTCGAAGAAGGCGTAGAGGTACAGGCCGCTGCCGCTCACCACCCAGAACAGGAAGAAGCTGATCGCGCCCAAGTGGTACAGCGGATTGAGCCGATCGCCGAAGGCGGCGTTGAACACCGCCTCCACCCGCATGAAAAGCCATTGCAGCAGCCACTGCACCCCTTTCATCGGGGCGCTGCCTGCACCAGGGCCGGGACGCCGGGCGCGCGCACGGCCCGCAGCACCACCACGATGAACAGCAGGCCGCCGAGGATGGCGATCGCTCCGCCCAGGCCCATCAGGCCCATGCCGGCGACCTCCGATGGCGTGCGCAGCACCTGCTCGGCGCCGGCGACCTTGCGCTGCACGCCGTAGCCGCCCGACCACACGAGGCCGAGGATGTGCATGAGCTGGCCCGCCGCATACAACCAGGGCTGCGTGATCGCGAGCCGGCCCTCGGGCGCGCGGTAGCCCAGCGCAGGCAGCAGCTTGTAGACCAGCCCCATCAGCGCGAGCGTGACGCCCACGATGCAGCCGTGGTAGTGCGCCGGGATGCGCACGTTGCTTCCGTTGATGAAGATTCCGATCAGCCCGCCGGCCGCGAACAGCCCCACCGACGACAGCAAGGCCGCGCGCAGCGGCCGGGTTGCGGCCTGTGCGCGCGGTGCGTTGACCAGCGAGAAGACCACGGCCAGGGCGACCGGCACGATCGACACCCCCCCGCCCAGGCGCATGGCCCAGGTGAGGAGCGAGCGGTGCTCGACGGATGCAATGTCGTAGGCCAGGTACGCATAGGGCGTGATGAACACGCTGGCCAGCGCCAACGCGAACATCAACACCGTGACCCGGGGGCTGAGCGGCACGCGGGCGCCGCAGTCGCCGGCCAACCAGAGCCAGGCCACCAGCATCAGCAGCGTCCACGTGAATTGCAGGGCGTGGCCGCCCCCCCAGAACAGGATCTCGTAGTAGGCCTTGCCGTTCAGCGCCGAGGGCAGCACCGCGTAGGACCAGCCGAAAGCCAGCAGCGCGACGGCGGTTGCCACCGCTGCGGCGTTCAAGCCAAAGCGCAGCGCGCCTGCGCCGTCGAAGCGCCGCCCCAGTCGGGGCGCGTTGATGAGGGAGAGCAACACCAGCAGGCCAATACCGGCCGCAAACAGCAGCAGACCCGTCATGAACAGCGGCGCCGTCAGCACCGGAATGTAGTTGGCCATGATGGGCTCACCGGCGCCGGTGAAGGCCGAAAGCGCCATCGCGACCGTGCCCGCGCTGGCCAGTCCGAGCGAGAGCCGGCTCCAGGCCATGAAGCGCGGCGCGCCGTTGAGGCTCCAGAGCATGCCGGCCAGCGCCATGAACCAGACCAGCACCGACAAGTCCACGTGCACCACCAGCGCCACATGGAACAGGTCGGCGACCGGCAGCAGACGGTTCAGGCCCGGCGTGCGCGAGAGCACCAGCAGGATGGAGAAGAGGCCGGAGCCGATCAGGGCCGCCATGCCCAGCCACAGCCAGCCGCGAGCCAGTTCGACGCGGGCATCGTGCGGCACCGCGAGCCGGTAATCTGCACCCGACTGAGCCGGGGCCGGCACGGCAGCAAGGGGCTGCAGGGGGAGTGTGGGAACGGCACTCATGACAGGGTGATCCCTCCTTTTTCCGCGTCGAAATCGATGACGAGGATCTGCGCGGGTCGAAGCCTCACCGTCGCGTCGCGCGTGTGGTTGAACGGGCCGGGCGCGGCGCTGTCCTTGAGCCGCACGGCGATCCGGTGTTCGCCGGCGGGCAATTGCAGGCGGTGGTAAACCGACGACGCGCCGTCGCGCGAGAGGCCCGACGGCGCGGCCACCTGGCGGTAGACGGTGACGCCGTCCAGATCCACTTCGATCGTCACGGGCGAGCGTTCGCGCCCGCACTTCATGGGCGTGCGCATGTTGGGCGCGAGCTTGGCAAGTTCCTCGGCGGTGAACGGCCGGCAGTCGGCGACGCGCTGCCCGTGGTGGATGAAGCTGACCTTGAGCATCGCCTGGTCGGCAGGCAACGCACGGTAAGGCGGCCAGCCCGAAAACAGGCCGATCACGAGGGCGAAGACGGCGTACAGGACGGCCTGGCCGGACCAGTTCAGGGCCCTGTTCATGCGCTGGCCTCCTGCCGCTGCGACGGGGTGCCGACGCGGGCGATGCGTCGCAGCCGATCCAATGCCGCACCCACCGCCTGCTCTTCACCGGCATCGGACCCGATGAGAGTCCAGCGATCCGCCGGCACCGCGCGGCGCAGGTGCGGCTCGCGCTCGCCGCCCAGGCGCTGCGCCGTCCAGCGTTCGCCCAGGCGGAACTCGCACCCGCCCTCGCGGCAAGTGGCGATGACGACGCCGTCCGCTCCGCCGCGCAACGCGTACTCGACGAACGAAGGCGGCAGCATCCCCGTGCAGGCCAGGCTGAACGTCAAGGTGTCGCGCGACGCCAGGGCCTCGATGCGCGCGCCGTGGTCGCAACCGAACACGACGAAGCAGGGAGCGCCACGCGCGGCCGCGAGCTGCGCCTCGAGCCTGCGCCGCAACCCATTGATGGGCCACTGCGGCATGTCGATGCCGGTCTCCAGCCGCTGGGTGCTGCGAAACGGCGTCGATGAAGGGCAAGAGCCGACGCAGATGCCGCAACTCGCGCAGAGGTCCGCATCCACGCGCGCCAGCTCGATGCCGCGCCGGCCATTTGGGTGGGGGACCATCGCGATGGCGCCATAGGGGCAGTCGTCCGCGCAGCGACGGCAGCCGTTGCAATGGGCAGGATCGACCCGGGCGACGGCCAGCGCCACGCGCGGCCGGATGAAAGGCAGCGCGAACAGGCCGCCGATCGAGGCCAGCACCAGCGCCCACACAAATCCAGCCGACGTCGCCTGTGTGAGCGGATGGATGAATAGCAGCCACCAGTCCAGCGCCAGCGGGCCGGGCACCGTGCCCAGGTCGGCAGGCCCCTGGCTGCGCACCGGCAGCGCAAACGCCATAGCCAGCAGTGTCAGGGCGGTGCCGATGCCCAGCGCGCGCGGCGGGAAAACTTTCGCACGGGCGATGCGCTGGATGTGGAACCACAGCCCGAACACCAGCAGCAACGGCACCCCAAGGTGCACGAAGACGAACAGCGAGAACAGCCGGTCGGTCACGGCGCCGCCCAGGAAGTTGCGCGCCAGCGGCGATGCGAGGAAGGGCAGCGCGTCCAGCCATTCGGCGGTGACGACGGCCGAGTACTGCCCGAGCCGGTCCCAGTTCAGCCAGAAACCGCCGATGGCGCAGACGAACGCCAGCGGGACCAGCGGCACGCCGGTGAGCCACGAGAAGCGGCGAAAGCCATTGAAGCGCCCGAGCAGCCATTCGCGGGCGAGGTGCGCGGCGGCGACCGCGACGAAGCCGTCCGCGCAGTAACGGTGCAGGCCGCGCAGGATGCTGCCGGGACTTGCGGTATTGCGCGAGAACTCATCGATCGAGCGATACGCGCCGCCGGCCGACGTGTCGAGCATGATGTACAACACCGTGCCGCTGAGCGCGAGCAGCCAGAACAGCAGGAAGGCCACGGCCCCGAGGTGCTTGAGCGGGTTGAGCCTGCCGCCGAATGCCCGGTCGAATGCGTGCTCCAGCCCCTGGTATACCTGCTGGAGGCCTGGCTGGCCCGGTAGTGTGTACTGCATCGCGATGTGTTCAGGCCGGGCGGCGGCTGCGGCGCGCGCGCCGCCGCGAGCGCCACTCGTTGAACATGTACAGCGCGACGGCGACGATGAAAGTCAGCCCCCCGGCCGCTTCGATCGCGAGGCTGTAGTCCACCCGGTAGGTACCTGTCTTCGGGTCGTACACCGTGCACAGCAGGCGGATCTGGTCGATGATGGTTTCCAGCGCGGTGGCCTGCGGCAGCGGTGCGCCGGCCAGCAGTTGCTTCATCGGCTCCCCGAGTGCATCGGCGGCCGGCCGATCGCCGTACACCTGGCGCACGATGCGGCCCTCGCCATCCACAAGCGAAACCTGCAGCACGTGGTCGAAGCCCGCGGGCGTGGCTTCGTAGACGAAGCCGAAGTCGCGCGTCAGCGGGCCGGCGATCGCAGGCGGTGGGCTGAGGAAATCCCAGTTCGGCTGGCTGATGCGGTGCTGCGCCGCAAAGGCCTTCATCGCCTGCGGCGAATCGGCGGGCTGATTGAAGCCGACGCTGATCACGTTGAACTGGTTGGTGCCGAAACGGCCCTGCAGCGCGCGGACAGCGTCGTTAAGCGAGCGTGTGGTGGAGGGGCAGACCTCGAAGCAGCCGGTATAAATGAAACTCACCAGCAGGGGTTTGCCGCGATAGGCGGCGAGCCGCACTGGCCGCCCTTCGCGATCCGTCAGCGTGAAGTCGCCGATCGTGCGGCCGATGGCCTGCTGGCTGGCCGCGTAGGCCAACTTGGCCTCGAGCCCGGGGCGCTGGGGCGGCTCCTGGGCCTGCAGCGGCGGCATAAAGGCAAAGGCGGCCCACAGGAGGGCCACCGCCTTGGGGATGGATGCGGGCAGACCGGGCAAGCGCATCGCGTACTGCTCCCGCTCCTTCAGCGCAACAGGCCGTCGATGGTGGCAGCGACCAGCAACGCGCTCAGCTGGACCAGGGACGCGAAGAACGAGCCCATCGCGGTCTTGCGGTCGGGGCGCCGGGCCAGTTGCCACGACTTGCGCAGGAAGTGGATGCCGCCTCCGGCGGCGCCGAGCGCATAGACCACCCCCGCACCGAAGGCGAGTGGCAGCAACGACGCTGCCACCAGCGCGCCAGTACTAAAGAAGACGATCCAGGCGGCGCGCTCGGTGCCCACCACCACGGGCAACATGGGCACGCCCGCCGCGGCATAGTCCGCGCGGTTGGCGATCGCCAGGCTCCAGAAGTGCGGCGGCGTCCAGAGGAACAGCACGAGTGCGAGCAGCAGCGGCAGGGGCCCCGGCGTCGGATCCGCCGCGGCCGCACCGGCCAGCACCGCGAAGCTGCCGGCGAGGCCGCCGACCACGATGTTCCACGCACTGCGCTGCTTGAGCCACACCGTGTAGACGACGGCATAGAAGAACGCGCCGAGGAACACGTACATCGCCGCCATGGCGTTGAGCGAGTACCAGGCCGCGGCGACCGAGCCAGCCAGCATGGCGCCGATCAGCAGCAGCCACCCCGGGTGGTGGGGCAGCGCGCCGGTGACGAAGGCGCGCTTGCGAGTGCGGGCCATCAACCGGTCGCTGTCGTGTTCGACGTACTGGTTGAAGGCGCCGGCGCTCGCGGAGGCCACCAGCACCGACAGCGCCAGCACCATGACCTGCACGGCGCTGAGCGCAGCGCCCGGCGTCACCGCCAGGCCCACCAGCGCCGTCACCATGATCAGCATGCCGATGCGCAGCTTGAACAGCGAAAGCACGTCGCGCGCCACCTGCTTGGCGCGGCGACCGGTGCTTCCCAGGGTGGTGGTGCTCATGGACTGCGCCCGTTCAGCTCAGGCCCCAGAGCTGGCCCAGGTACTTCCAGTTGATGAAGTAGTACAGCACGAAGGACACGAGAAACACCATCGCCAGCGCAAACGTGCCTGGGGCGGCGAAGCCCGCGGAGCCGTAGCTCTGGGCCACGGCCGTCGGCGCCGTCGGCGGGATGGGCGTGAACCTCGGGCTGACCTCGCCGGTGCTCAGCTTCCTGCCCCACAGGATCGAGCCCACCGTGATGTAGATGTAGAGCGCGCCGCCCGCGATTGCGGCCACGCCGGCGATACCGACCAGCGCCATCATCAGGTAGGCCGCGCCCGGCCACTCGTACCCCAGAGCCGCGCCGGTGAGGGCCATGTCCCAATGGCGCCGCGCAACGCCCAGAGTGCCGGCGCCCATCATCACCAGGCAGAAGAAGTACATCGACAGCCCGAACAGGTAGGGCTGCAGCTTGGCCAGGCCCGGGTTGATCATCTCGCGCTTGAACAGCACCGGGATGAGGAAGTAGGTCAGCGCCATGAACGACAGCGTGGTGCCGACGACCACGGTGGCGTGGAAGTGGCCCGGCACGTAGATCGTGTTGTGGATCAGCATATTCAGCTGCTCCGTGCCCATCATCACACCCGAGATGCCGCCCAGGAAACCGAAGCCGATCAGCGAGATGAACATGCCCGAGAACACCGGATTGCCCCATGGGGCCTTGCGCAGCCACTCGAACATGCCCTTGTTGAAGCCCTTGGCGCGTTGTGCCACCTCGATCGCACCGGGGATGGTGAGGCCGTGGATCATCGAAGCCAGCACGGCGAAGTACATGAAGTAGCTGGTGTTGACGATCTTCCAGCTGGTGGACATCCCCGGGTCTGAGAGCAGGTGGTGCGCGCTGGCCAGTTGCAGGAACAGGATGTAGAGCAGGAAGGCGCCACGGCTCACGCGCTCGGACATCGGCTTGGCGCCGAAGCAGATGGCCGCCACCGCGTACCAGATCGAAATGTGCGCGGCGACGTTGACCTGCTGCGACGAGTGGCCAAAGGCCCACCAGATCGTGCGGTAGACAAGCGGGTCGATCGCCTTGACCACGCCGATCGACATCAGGAACGTGGGGATCAGAATGATCGCGCCCGACGTGATCGTGAACACCGCGATGATCGCTGCCGTGATGGCGCCGAAAGTCACGAGCGGCACCGAACCCTGGTAGGTCTTGTCGCGCTTGGCGATCACCAGCGTGCCGAAGAACACAAAGACGGCGATGAGCGCGCCCACAGCGAACAGGATCAAACCGAGGTAGAAGGTCGGCGCGGCCATCATCGGCACGTACGAGGTCATCATCACGCTCGAGCCGCCCTGGAACACGGCGACGTTGTTCATCACGGCGCCGATGAGCATCATCGCCAGCGCGATCCAGGCAATCGTTGGCGTCGCTATTCGACACCGCAGCAGGGTGGACGAGCAGAAATACAGGACCGCGACCTCGAAGAAGATCATCCAGAAGATCAGCATGTCGATGCCATGGGCGGTGAGCACCATGTAGAACGTGTCGGCGGCGAGCCAGTGAACGGCGGGCCAGCGCGTGAGCACGACGCCGATGGCCAGGATGCCGCCGACCAGCAGAGCGACCACGGCGATGACGGCGTTGGCCATCATGAGCTTTTCGGCCTGGGCCTCGAATTGCAGCCCGGAGCGCGGGCAGGTGCGGTAGGTCGTGCCGCCGCGCACGGGAACGCTCGGCAGGGGAAGGGTTGCGGACATGGCGAGCCCTCCTTATTTCACGTAGATACGGCCGACCATCGTGTGATGGTTGATCCCGCAATATTCGTTGCACACCACGGAGAAGGTGCCCGACTGGTTGGGCGTTACCTTGATCACGTGTTCATAGCCCGGCACCACCTGGATGTTGATGTTGGCGGGCTGCAGCGAGAAGCCGTGGTTGTAGTCCATGGCTGAGAGGTGCAACTTGTAGGTCTTGCCCTTTTCCAGCTCGAGGATCGGCCACCACGCCCACAGTCGGGCGATGAGGTAAACGTCGCTGCCTTCAGGGGGCGCGACCACCGGGATCTTTTCCGCGGTCTCGGTGCGCACCGTGTACTTGTCAACGACGGCCTGCGCCTTCGCCGCGAACTGCTCCGGTGTCGTCTTGTAGGTTTCGGTCGAGAGATTCTGCTTGCCGTAGGCATGCCAGTAAATCATCATGAAGAACATCACCATGCACCAGGCGAAGGCGATGGCGATCCAGGTGCCTTCGACGCGGTCGAGGGGGTGTTTCCACCACAGCCGTTCCGCTGGCGGGAGAATTGCGCTCATGGCGTGCTCCTTACTTGGCCAGGGGAATCGTGAGTATGTCGATGACACCCCACAGCGTGTACACCACCATGGGGATGAGGACCCCCAGGAACAACAGCAGGAACGGGTTGTCCAGCAACTGCTGTATCAAAGGCACCTTGCCGGTCTGGTCGTCGTCGCTCATGGCTGTCTCCTCTTGTTGACTGAATCGGTAGGACATAGTGGACGGGGCTGGATGACGGGGCATTGATCTACCGCAAGTGATGCGCTGGACACAGCGGCGAGCCGCGCCAATGCTCCATTTCGAGGATTAGCATGCATAGGATGTTTGGAGACATCGGCCGAATGGCCTCATTGAAAAAGGTGGCTTTGGCCTGCGCCGTGTTGGTGCTGGTCATCACCAGCCTGAGCGCGTTCCTGCGCTTGTCGGCTTCCGGGCTGGGGTGCGAACCGTGGCCGCAGTGCTACGGGCAGAGCCTGCGCGACAGGCAGCAAGGGGCCGCCGCCCCCGCGACAAGCATCGTGACGGCCGCGCGCATCACGCATCGCGTCGCCGCGGTCGTTGCGCTTCTTCTGATCATCATGATGGTGATGAACACGTGGTCCAAGGCGCCGGTGCTGCACCGCGAGGGCCGCATGGTGCTCGCGCTGCTGTTCCTCGCGTTGTTCCTCGCCAACCTGGGGCGCTGGACCGCCGATGCGAAGGTGCCTGCTGTCGTGCTGGGCAACCTGCTGGGCGGTTTCGCGATGTTCGCGTTGAGTTGCCGGCTGGCCGAATCCCTCTTCACCGCGCCAGGCCACGGGCTGCAGCCGCAATCTGCTCGCTGGGCGTGGGTCGGCATCTTCCTGCTGGTGGTGCAGGTGGGGCTAGGCGGAATGGTGAACGCGACCCATGCGGGCCTGAGCTGCCCGGATCTCCTGACGTGCAGCGTGGCCGGCAGCTCGTGGGAGTCGCTCAATCCGTCGCTGGTACCGGCCTTCGATCCGGCGGCGCCGACAAATCCTTCCGGCGCCCTCGTGCAGTGGCTGCATCGCATCGGCGCGCTCGCGGTGTTCGCCGTGTTGCTGCCGTTGGGGATCTTGGCCTGGCAGCGCGGGCGCCGCATGGGCGCGGCACTTGTCATCCTGTTGATCGTCGAAGCGGCATTGGGCGTGATGCTGGTACGCGGCGCGTTGGCGCTGCCTGCGGCACTGGCCCACAACATCGGGGCTGCATTGCTGCTGGCCGTGACGCTCAGCCTGGCGGCCGGGCAAAGGCGCAGGGCCCCGGAGGCTTCGCCTGGTTAGGACCGGACCATCGGATCGCCCGTCGGCGATAGCGCCATGCGAGCGCTGCGAGTTGAAGGCAAAAGTCGATGTGACGGGTTTTGCCTCCCCAGAGCAGAATGCCCGTACTCAACAGGGCAGGAGCTTCCATGTTCATCGGGCATTTCGGCCTCGGCTTCGCCGCCAAGCGCTTCGCACCGGCCCTGTCGCTGGGAACGACCTTTCTCGCGGCGCAGTGGCTGGACCTGCTGTGGCCCACCTTGCTGATGCTC
>JBKJOM010000080.1:0-6774 GCA_046595775.1 Ramlibacter sp.
GCAGCAGCAACAGCGTCCGGCGCCACAGATAGGATCGATTCAGGGTTATCTGGTTTGCTGCTGTTCCATCAACAGGTAGGTGTTGTAGGCGTTCATGCGATTGGCGGCGCGAAACAGCGGAAGGTTCTCGAAGCGCGACCAGTTGGTGCGGCCATAGGCTTCCTCGAAAGGCTCCATGTCGCGGGCTGCAGTGCCCATCGACTCGCGCAGGTAAGCCAGATAGTCGCGCGTGAGTTGCAGGTCTTCGCGCGCGGTGGTCGACAGGCCACCGTGCCCCGGCACGAGCACCTTGGGCGCCATGCCGAGCAGTTCATCGAGGGCCACGATCCAGTGGCGGCTGTCGGCCTGGCCGACGAAGGGAATGCGGCCGCGAAACACCGTGTCGCCGGCAAAGAGCACGCCCTCCGAGGGCAGAAACACCACCGTGTCTTCCGGCGTATGGGCCGGGCCCACGGGCTTGAGGATGAGCCGTACTCCGCCCACCACCAGATCGGTGGGGCCGTCGATCCATTGGTCGGGAACCACCAGCTCGGTGCGGTCATCAATCCACGGCGCCAGGTCCACGCGCGACACCTTCAGGCGGTCAGTCGCCGTCTGGGAGTGGATGTACTCCAGTGCGTTGCGCTGCGCGATGATCCGCGCGCCGCGCTTGCT
This sequence comes from Ramlibacter sp., assembly GCA_046595775.1. Classification (GTDB taxonomy): domain Bacteria; phylum Pseudomonadota; class Gammaproteobacteria; order Burkholderiales; family Burkholderiaceae_C; genus Ramlibacter. The sequence continues at coordinate 655 of JBKJOM010000080.1, forward strand.
GAATTCCTGCAGGCCGTAAATGTGGTCCGCGTGGTAGTGGGTCAGCACGACATGCGTGACGGGCTGCGAAGTGATCTTCGCGATCTCGCCGATCAGTTCGCGCGCGAGCTGCGGCGAACCCAGCGCGTCGATCACCACCACGCCCGCAGGCGTGACAACGAAGCCGGCATTCGAGATGAAGTTGCGGTTGGCCGAAGTGCCCAGCGCAGCGTCGCCCTGCACGAACCACGCCGAGGGCGAAACCTGCTGCGGTTTGACGGGACGTGGGCCGGGCTGCTGCGCGGCGGCAGTCCCGGCAACAAGCACTGCCGCAAGGGTGGCGGCTGCCCAGCGGCGAAGTGACCATGACGCCATGGAGATCCGCCGTCCTAGGCCAGGTCCGACTCGATGGCGATCTGCGTGCACACCGCCCGGCAGAGCGTGACGACGCGGTCGTTGATGATGCGATAGAAGATCTGCACGCCGTCGCGGCGCTTGCCGATCACGCCCGACTGGTAGAGCGTGTTGAGGTGTTGCGACATGTTGGGCTGCGTGGTGTCGATGGCTTCCAGCAACTGCGACACGTTCTTCTCGCCGTTGCACAGGCAACTGATGATCTTCAGCCGCATGGGCGCCGACATCACGCGAAAAATCTCGGCCGCGCGTTCGAACACCTCGTCGGTCTCGACCGTATCCGCTTCCTGTGCAACTGTCCGCCTTGCCATGCCCAGTACCCTCAAGGCTTGATGTACGCGTAGTGTTCGCGCGACTGCAACTGGCCGATGCGCGCGACACCCGAGGGCGTGAACTCGGCGTCCATCGAGAACTGGTCCTTCTTCAGGTTGCGGTTGCGCAGCGTGATCTCGCACACCTCGAACCGGACGCCACGCGCCTTCAAAGCGCTCACCAGCGATGCGTAGTCGATGTTGGGGTTCTTCTTGTCCTTGGCGCCTTCCATCAGGAAGTCGACGCCGTTGGCATGCGTGACAACCACGACCTTGGTGTCTGGCGCCACGTCAAGGTGGTTGCGCACGTTGCGAAGGCCCTTGGTGGCCTGGGCCTCGGCGTCGTCGATGTGGTACACGACCTTGTCCTGCGCGATCGCTGCAACGGACAGCAGGCAGGTCGCGGCGAAGACTGCAAGCAGGCGGGCAAATCTTGTCATGGGTCTCTCCGGCGGGTGGATGGGGCGCGCCCCGGTTCATCGAACATACAGCAGCCCCGGCGCGCGGCACTCAGGTATATCACTACTTGCTTCTTTTTGGATAGATGACGGGCGGTACACTCTGCGGTTCCACCTCCCGACCCTTTCCATGCGCCCCGAACTCGACCTCCGCACCCTCACCCTGATCGTCGTCTGGGGTTCGCTCGCGCTGGGGCTGGCGCTTGGCGCTGTCGGGCAGGCTTCGCGCTTCTGCGTGCGCGGCGCCATCGCCGACTGGATGGTATTTCGCGGCCCCGGGCGGCTGGTGTCCTGGATGCTGGCCGGTGCGGTCGGCGCGGTCTGCGTGCAAGGGCTTGGCACCGCGGGGCTCCTCGATGCCAGCCGCACCATCTACTGGGGTGAGCGGTTTCCGTGGCTCTCCTACCTGGTGGGCGGCACCTTGTTCGGCTATGGAATGGTCATGGCGGGCGGCTGCCCCCAACGCTGCCTGGTCAAGGCGGGGCAAGGTAACTTGCGCGCTGCAGTGACACTGGTTGCAGTGGCGATCGTCGCGCTCATGACCTTGCGCGGTGCGTTTGCGCCATTGCGCGTGCAGTATCTCGATTCGGTGGCGCTGACGCTGGCCGGGCCGCAAGACCTGGGCGGCATCCTCGGCCGCGCCCTGGCGCTGCCGCCCCAAGCGCTGCGCTGGGCTTTCACGCTTGTCATCGTGGCCATTGCGGGCACGGTAGCGTGGCGCACCCGCCAGCGGATCGACACCGCGCACTGGCTCGGCGGAATGGCCGTAGGCCTGCTCGTCGGTGTTGCCTTCTTCCTCACCGGCACCATCGGCTTCCTGCCGGAGCATCCGGAAACCCTGGAGCCTGCGTGGCTGGGCACCCAGTCCCACCGGCCCGAAGGCCTGTCGTTCTCCGCACCCATGGGCCATACGCTCGACCTGCTGACGCTGTGGTCCGACAAATCCACGGTTGCCACCTTTGGCGTGATGCTGTCGCTGGGCGTGCTGCTCGGCTCGGCAATCACCGCGCGGCTGCGCAAGGACGTCCACGTCGAGTCGCTGCGCACACCCCGGGACTTGCGCGACCATGTCTTCGGCGGTGCATTGATGGGATTCGGCGGCGTCACGGCGCTGGGGTGCTCACTGGGCAACGGCGTCACCGGGCTGGCCATGTTGTCGGCCGGATCGCTGCTGGCGGTGATCGGGATTTCCGGTGGTGCGTGGTGGGCGATCGCGCGGCAAATGCGCGCTGCGGACGTTGATGCTGCACCGGTTGCCGCCGCCTGAGGGACGGTGCCGCGAAGTGCAAGTTGAGGCACGCGGAAGGCGTCCGCCGCATCTGCTAAAATTCGCGGCGTTGGCGCTCAGGCAACTGTCCTGAGCGCCGATTCCCAAAGCGTTTTCGAAGTGGGTTCTTAGCTCAGTTGGTAGAGCAGCGGACTCTTAATCCGTAGGTCGACAGTTCGAATCTGTCAGAGCCCACCATCCACTTCACGCAGAGACTGGATCGCCCCCATGTCACTAACACTTCAATCCCTGACAGCTGCCGCCAGACGGAAGACCGCGCGCGCTCGAAAGCACGTTGAAGCTGCAGAAGCCGACTTGCACGACGCCAACAAGCAGCTTGAGCGGGCGATCCCCCTGGCTCATCAAGAAGAACTTGAGCAGGCGCATGAGCAGACCCAACGGGCCGAGCAGGAACTCTCCATTGCTGCCAAGGAGTTGGAGATCGCCGAGCAACTGTTGGTGGAACAAGTGGTGGAGGCTCCTGCAGACAAATCGACGCAGGGTGCGTCCGGTGAAGGCATTCAAAGCCTGATCCACAAGCTCAAGCCCTGAGCTGCCTTTGATCCAGTAGCCCGGACGCGGGCGCACGGCCATCGGCCGATAATCGGCGCACCCGCTGATGCAAGCCGCCCCCAACTCGCTCTGGTCACCCTTGCGCCTGCCTGCGTTTCGCGGGCTGTGGGCGGGCAGCGCCATCTACTTCACCGGTAACGCCATGCAGGTCATGGCGGCCTCGTGGCTCATGGTGGAACTCACGGGATCGTCCTTCCTCGCGGCGCTGGTGCAGACGGCCGTCTTCTTCCCGATGTTCCTGCTCGCGCTGCCAGCGGGCGTGCTCGCGGACACCACCGATCGCCGTCGCCTCATCCTGTTCTCGCTGGGCGTGCAGGCAGCGATCACCGTGCTGCTGTCGCTGCTCGCGCTGTTGGGATGGGCGGGGCCTGGTACCTTGTTGGTGTTTACGTTCGCCGCGGGATGTTGCACGGCGCTGTTGTCGCCGGCGTGGACCACGAGCGTGGCCGACATGGTGCCGCGCGAAGACATGCCGCAGGCGATCACCGCCATGTCGATCGCATGGAACAGCGCGCGGGCGCTGGGCCCTTCGATCGCCGGCTTTGTCTTTGCCGCGCTCGGTGCGGGCTGGGTGTTCGCGCTGGCAGTGGTGAGCGCACTCGTGATGATGCAGGCGGTCCGGCGCTGGCCGCCCGCGGCGCACGTGAAGTCCCCGTTGCCCGCCGAGCGACTGTGGAGCGGCACCGTTGCCGGCCTGCGCTATGCGCGGCACTCGCCGATGATCCTCGCGCAGTTGTTGCGCACCGTGGCCTACAGCGGCGCGGGCTCGGCGTTGTGGGCCTTGTTGCCGGCCATCGCGTCACAACAACTCAAGCTGGGTGCCGCCGGCTTTGGCTTTCTCATGGGTTGCCTGGGCACGGGCGCGGTCGCGGCGGGCCTGGTGCTGGGCAAGTTGCGTGCGAAGCTGGGGCTCGAGCGGCTCGTGGTCACGGGTTGCCTGGTGTTCGCGGCCGTGATGCTCATTGCGGCCTTCGTGCACATCCCTGCCGTGATCTTCATCTCGCTGGCCATCGGCGGCGCGGCATGGATGGCGGTGATGGCCACGTTCAACACCGCCACCCAATCGAGCGCACCGCCCTGGGTGCGTTCGCGCGCGGTGGCGCTGCACACGCTGAGCGCGCTCGGCTCCTTTGCAATCGGTTCGGCGTTCTGGGGCGCGGTCTCTGGTTTTGCGGGGCTGCCAATTGCCCTGAGCCTTGCCGCTGCTGCGATGACGGCAGGCATCTTCCTCGCGCGGAGCTTTCCATTGCGCATGGGCGATGCGCAGGAGATCACGCCCGTGGCGTTGTGGGAGGACATGTTCATCCCCGAGCAACCGCTCCCCGACGATGGCCCGGTGTCGGTGGAAGTGGCCTACCGCATTCGTGATGGCGAAGCCGAGGAATTCCTGCATGCGGTGAGCCAGTTGCGCGCTTCAAGGCGGCGCGACGGTGCAACGCTCTGGCGCGTTTACCGCGACCTGGGCGACCCGTCCCGCTACGTCGAGCGGTTCATCGTCGCCTCATGGGCCGACTACCTGCACCAGCGGGCCCGCGCCACGATGGCCGACCAGGAACTCGAAGCGCGGGTGCGTGAGTTCGTGCGCGCCGGAGAGCCCGTCACGACACAGCACTACATCGCAGAGCGTTGAGCGCAGCGCGCGGCCGGCCTTAGCGTTGAGCGCAGCGCGCGGCCGGCCTTAGAATCGCTCGCCGACATGCAGGTAGCGCCACTGCCCGAGCGGAACGCCGGCCAGCGACACGCGGCCGATGCGAAGCCGCCGCAGCGCGGTGAGTTCCAGCCCGACCTGCGCGCACATCCACGGCACGAGGCCCGGCGCGATGCCCTTGCCCGCCAGGCGCAGGCGTTGTTCGCTTTGCCAGCTGACGCGCGCTGTGGGCAGCGCCCGGCCCTCGAACGCCAGTCCCCGCGCTAGCCGCTCCAGGCCCCCGGGCGCGATGGTGCCCTTCACGTCGGCCAGCAGTTCGTGCTCGATCAGCATGGCGTCTTCATGGAGCTTGCGCACGATGCGCGCGTCCTGGCTGAACACCGCCAGCCCGCTGGCAGGGGTGGGCAGCTCCAGCAGCGGGCGTTGGCCCACTTCATGGCTCTTGATGCGGCGGATGCCCGACGCATCGCCGCTCCAGCGCGTAGCCGCGCCAACCAGCGCCAGCGCCTGCGCGGTGCTCATCCCGGCGGGCTTGTGCACGAGCAGCGTCGCGGGCTCGACTGGTTGCAGGCGAGCCTTCGGATCGACTTCCACCCGCTGCGCCGGGCCCACCCGCACCTGCGGCTCTTCAACGATCCGGCCGTCCACCCGCACCCAGCCTTCAGCGATGTATTGCTCCGCTTCGCGCCGCGAACAAGGCACGAGCGCGGCCACCACCTTGGACAGGCGGGTGGGGTCGCTTTCGTTCTCGCTCATTCATCCTCCTGGACGGGCGGGTGCTGCTTCGCGGTGATTCCGTACAAGGCGAGCATCCCCAGTACGTGCCCGACTGCGACGCCGGGTTCACCGGCTTCGATCCGACCTATGGTCTGGACGTGCACGCCTAGCCGGGCAGCCGCCGCGGCCTGTCCTTCCCCGGCGGCCAGGCGGGCGCTCTTGGCCGCAGCCCCGAGTTCCTTGATGGCGTCCAGCGTCTTGCTGTCGATGCTTGCTGAAATGCGCTTGCCCTGGGCCATGGGAGGATTGTCCCCGACAAGCGCCCGGGCCGGCGGGGCGCAGAAATGCGAAGCTCAGAACCCCGCGAGCCGCTCGTGGATGATCGTGTGGGCCTCGGCCATGATGCGATCGATCAGCTCCTTCACGGTCGGCACATCGTGCACCAGGCCGGCCACCATGCCGCACGACCAGGCGCCGGCGTCCATGTCGCCGTTCTGCATGATGCGCGGATACACACCGGCCACCTCTTCGATGATGTCCTCGAACTTGAGCTGCGCGCCCAGGCTCTTTTCCTTCTCGATCAGCCGGCCCACAGCCGCGTTGTTCAGCACACGCTCGGTGTTTCGCAGCGAGCGCATCACCAGCCGCGTGTCGAGCTCGCTCGCCGCCACGATCGCCTGCTTCACGTTGTCGTGCACAGGCGCTTCCTTGGTTGCGATGAAGCGCGTGCCCATGTTCATGCCATCGGCGCCC
>JBKJOM010000219.1:0-9437 GCA_046595775.1 Ramlibacter sp.
GCGTTGCTGGGCCTGCGCGGATTGGTGTTCAAGAGCCATGGGTCGGCCGACGAGTTCGCTTTTGGGCAGGCCCTCATCCGGGCGTATGATGCGGCCCGAAACAACTTGCTCGAGCGCGTCCAGGCACGCATCGCCCATGCCCGGCCCTTGCTGGAGATGCGCGAGGTCAGTGCGCGGGCCCCGGACGCAGTGGCAATCTGATGAACAGATATTCGCGAATCGCGGGCACCGGCAGCTACCTGCCGCCCCGCCGGGTGACCAACGAGATGCTGGCCGCTGAACTCGGCGCCAAGGGCATCGAAACCTCCGACCAGTGGATCGTCGAGCGAACCGGCATCCGTGTGCGGCATTTCGCGGATGAGGGCATGAACACGAGCGATTTGGGCGTCCACGCGGCTCGACATGCAATGGAATCCGCAGGCGTCAAGGCCTCGGAGATCGACCTCATCATCGTGGCGACTTCCACGCCTGACATGATCTTTCCGTCGGCGGCTTGCATCCTGCAGAACAAGCTGGGCATCGCCGGCTGCGCGGCATTCGACGTGCAGGCAGTTTGCAGCGGATTCGTCTACGCGCTCACGATCGCCGACGCAATGATCCGCACCGGCAGCGCAAGCAAGGCGCTGGTGATCGGCGCCGAAGTGTTCTCGCGCATCCTCGACTTCACCGATCGAACGACCTGCGTGCTGTTCGGCGACGGCGCGGGCGCGGTGGTGTTGGAAGCATCCGATACGCCCGGCATCCTCGCAAGCGACCTGCATGCCGACGGCAAGCACGTCGGCATCCTGTGCGTGCCCGGCACGGTGTCCGGCGGCAAGGTCATCGGCGACCCGCTGCTCAAGATGGACGGCCAAGCCGTGTTCAAGCTGGCGGTCGGCGTGCTCGAAGATGCCGCCCGCGCCACACTGGCGAAGGCCGGCCGTACTGAAGCCGACATCGACTGGCTGATCCCGCACCAGGCCAATATCCGCATCATGCAGAGCACGGCAAAGAAGCTGAAGCTGCCCATGGACAAGGTCATCGTGACGGTGGACCAGCACGGCAACACGTCGGCTGCATCGATTCCCCTGGCGCTCGACACCGCCGTTCGCGGCGGCAAGATCAGAAAGGGCGATACGCTCATGCTCGAAGGCGTAGGCGGTGGCTTTACCTGGGGCGCGGTGCTGCTGGAATTCTGACAAAGAACATGAAACCGTTTGCTTTTGTCTTTCCCGGCCAGGGCTCGCAAGCCGTCGGCATGCTCGACGCCTGGGGCGACCACCCCGAAGTCACCGGCGCTCTGCGCGAAGCATCTGACGCGTTGGGTGAGGACCTGGGCCGCCTGATCAAGGAAGGGCCCAAGGAAGCACTGGCGCTCACCACCAACACCCAGCCGGTGATGCTGGTGGCTGGCGTCGCGTGCTATCGCGCGTGGCGTGCCGAAGGCGGTGCCGAGCCTGCAGTGATGGCCGGACACTCGCTGGGTGAATACTCCGCGCTGGTCGCCTCCGGCGTCCTGACGCTCGCACAGGCCGCGCCGCTGGTGCGGTTCCGTGCACGGGCCATGCAAGAGGCTGTGCCGGTTGGAACCGGCGCAATGGCGGCCATCCTCGGCATGGACGCGCAAAATGTCATCGAAGGCTGCGCGCAAGCGCTGCGCACGTTCGGCCCGAACACCACGGAAGTGGCCGAGGCGGTCAACTTCAACGATCCTTCGCAGACCGTGATCGCGGGCACCAAGGCCGGGGTCGACAAGGCCTGCGAAGTGCTCAAGGCGAACGGCGCCAAACGCGCACTGCCGCTGCCGGTGTCCGCGCCCTTCCACTCCAGCCTGATGAAACCTGCGGCCGAGAAGCTCAAGGAAAGGCTGGCCGCCACTGCGATGGAAACGCCCCGCATCCCCGTGGTCAACAACATCGAAGTCCGGATCGAAGTCGAGTCGGACCGCATCCGTGCCGCCTTGTACCAGCAGGCGTTCGGGCCGGTGCGCTGGGTCGAGTGCGTGCAGGCCATCAAGGCGCAGGGCGTGACCACCATCGTGGAGTGCGGCCCCGGCAAGGTGCTGGCCGGCATGGTCAAGCGCATCGACCCCGAACTCACCGGCCTCGCGCTCTTCGACCCCGCGACGCTTGCTGACGTGAAGGGTCAACTCGGATGAACACCAAATACGAAGGCCAGGTCGCTCTGGTGACCGGCGCATCGCGCGGCATCGGAGCCGCGATCGCGCAGGAGCTCGCTGCGCGCGGCGCGAAGGTGATCGGTACGGCCACTACCGAAGAAGGCGCCGCGAAGATTTCCGCGGCGCTGGCTGGCCACGCCAGCTGCAAGGGCGCGGCGCTGGACGTGAATGATGTCAAGGCGGCCGAAGCCCTGATCGACTCGATTGTCAAGGAGCACGGCGCGCTCCAGATCCTGGTGAACAACGCCGGCATCACCCGCGACATGTTGGCCATGCGCCTGAAGGACGAGGATTGGGACGCGGTGCTGAACACCAACCTCAAGGCCGTCTTCCGCATGAGCCGTGCCGTGATGCGTACGATGATGAAGCAGCGGTATGGCCGGATCGTGAACATCACGTCGGTCGTAGGCGCCTCCGGCAACGCGGGCCAGGCCAACTACGCCGCTGCCAAGGCCGGGGTGGCCGGCATGACCCGCGCCCTGGCGCGCGAGCTCGGGAGCCGGGGCATCACGGTCAACTGCGTGGCGCCCGGCTTCATCGAAACCGACATGACGGCGAGCCTGCCGGAAGAGCAACAGAAGGCATTGCTGGGTCAGATCCCGCTGGGACACCTGGGCAAGCCCGCAGACATCGCCCATGCCGTGGCCTTTCTCGCTTCACCGCAGGCAGGCTACGTCACGGGTCAGGAAATCCATGTGAACGGTGGCATGTTCATGGCCTGAAGCCGCCCGAAGGCGGACTGCAGGGGCGTTCAACCCGGCGCCAGCTAAAATTCCGGATTCATTCCACAACCCCCCGAGGGAACCAAATGAGCGATATCGAAGCACGTGTCAAGAAAATCATTGCCGAGCAGCTGGGCGTCGAAGAGTCCCAGGTGACCAGCGAGAAGGCCTTCGTGGCCGACCTCGGCGCGGATTCGCTGGACACGGTGGAGCTGGTCATGGCCCTGGAGGACGAGTTCGGCATCGAGATACCGGACGAAGACGCCGAGAAGATCACCACGGTGCAAAACGCCATCGACTACGCCAACGGCCACCAGAAGGCGTAAAGCCGGACATGGAGCGTAGACGCGTCGTTGTCACCGGCCTTGGGTGCGTAAGCCCCGTGGGCAACACGGTGGCACAGTCGTGGGAGAACCTGCTGGCCGGCAAGCCGGGTATCGACAACATCACGTTGTTCGACGCCAGCAATTTCGCCTGCAAGTTCGCGGGCGAAGCCAAGGGCTTCAACGCCACCGACTACATCCCCGAGAAGGAAGCCCGGCACATGGACCGGTTCATCCATCTCGGACTGGCTGCGTCGATCCAGGCAGTCGTCGACAGCGGCCTGCCGACCGGCGACGCGCTCGGCGAAGAGATGGCGACGCGCATCGGCTGCAACATCGGCGCGGGGATCGGCGGGCTGCCGATGATCGAGGAAACGCACAACGACCTCATCACGCGCGGCCCCCGCCGGATTTCCCCTTTCTTCGTGCCGGCCTCGATCATCAACATGATCTCCGGGCACGTGTCGATCAAGTACGGCTTCAAGGGCCCGAACCTCGCCGTGGTCACGGCCTGCACGACGGGCCTGCACGCGATCGGCCTGTCGGCGCGCCTGATCGAATGCGGCGACGCCGACGTGATGATCGCCGGCGGCTCCGAATCCGCGATCTCGCCGCTGGGCATCGGCGGCTTCGCTTCCGCGCGGGCCCTGTCCACGCGCAACGATGATCCCAAGACAGCGTCCCGACCCTGGGACAAGGATCGCGACGGGTTCGTGCTGGGCGAGGGTGCGGGCATCCTGGTGCTCGAAGAACTCGAGCATGCGAAGAAGCGCGGCGCGAAGATCTATGCGGAGATCGTCGGCTTCGGCATGACGGGCGACGCGTACCACATGACCGCGCCCGATGTCGACGGGCCGAGGCGCTCGATGGTCAATGCGATGCGCAATGCGGGCATCAACCCCGACCAGGTGCAGTACCTCAATGCGCACGGCACGTCCACGCCGCTGGGTGACCTGAACGAGACCAATGCCATCAAGGCGGGTTTCGGCGAGGCCACAAAGACGCTGGTGGTGAACTCGACCAAGTCGATGACCGGCCACCTGCTGGGCGGCGCGGGCGGCATTGAGTCGGTGTTCACAGTGCTCGCGGTGCAGCAGCAAAAGAGCCCGCCCACGATCAACATCTTCAACCAGGACCCGGAGTGCGACCTGGACTACTGCGCCAACACGGCACGCGACATGAAGATCGACTATGCGCTGAAGAATAATTTCGGTTTTGGCGGCACCAACGGCACGTTGGTCTTCAAGCGCTTTCCCTCCTGAGCCGGCGACGTTCCCCGATTCATGCACAACGCCCCATCGGTGACCTACCCGGTGGGGCGTTCGCGCTTTGCGCTGGGCCTCGTCCTTGCCGCATGGATTGCGGGACTGTTGGCTTGCCTTCTGTGGTGGTGGCAGGTGCAGCCCGCGCAATGGCGCGGGGCGCTTGCCGGGGCATTGGTGGCCGCATCGGGCATGTGGGGCCTGCGCGTGTGGTCGCACAGCGAATTGGGAGCGCTCTCATGGGACGGGCAGGACTGGTCCTGGTCCGGCACCGCGGTGACCGAAGAAGGGTCGCCGCAGACCAGCCTCGACATGCAGCGCTGGATGTTGGTGCGCTGGTCGGGGCGGGGGGCCAGCCGCTGGCTCTGGCTCGACCGGTCGGCCGCACCCGCACGCTGGGACGACCTGCGCCGTGCGGTATATTCGCGCGCCAGACCTGATGCGGTTCCGGGTGTTTGACCCGCAGGCAGGCACGCCATGACACGAACACCCACTGCTGCGCCCGCGCCCGTCGAAACCGACCTGATGCTGGTGGAGCGCACCGTGGCCGGCGACAAACATGCCTTTGAGCTGCTGGTCATCAAATATCAGCGCCGCATCGAGCGCCTGATCGGCCGCATGGTGCGCGACACCGACCTCGTGCAGGACATCGCGCAGGAAACCTTCATCCGCGCCTACCGCGCCCTGGCCCAGTTCCGGGGAGAGGCCCAGTTCTATACCTGGCTGTACCGGATTGCCGTCAATACCGCCAAGAAAGCGCTGGTGGACCTCAGGCGCGACCCCCTGGTGTCGGAAAGTGCCCTGCGGGGCGGGGGCGACGACGACGATGAAACTTCCTCGGTGGAGAACGAACTAACCACCGCGGAGACGCCCGAGACGGTCCTGGCCGCCAAGGAAATCGCCGCTGCGGTGAACTCGGCCATGGAAGCCCTGCCCGAGGAACTGCGCCAGGCCGTGACCCTGCGCGAGATCGAGGGCCTGAGTTACGAAGAGATCGCGGAAGTGATGAATTGCCCGATTGGCACCGTGCGCTCCCGGATTTTTCGCGCGCGCGAGGCCATTTCGGCGAAAGTGAAGCCCATGCTGGAAAACCAGTCGGGCAAGCGCTGGTGATGCGTACCCAACAGGGCGAGGTGAAGTGATGGACACGATCGAGATTCGGGAAACGATGTCGGCGATGGCCGATGGGCAGTTGCACGGGGACGCATTCGCGCGTGGTCTTGAATTTGCCGCGCGCGACGCCGGCGCCCTGCAGGCGTGGCACGACTACCACCTGATCGGCGACGTGCTGCGCTCGGGCGAGCTGGCGGGCGGCACGCCTGCCGCCGACTTCCTCGGGCGCCTGCAGGCACGCCTGCGTGACGAGCACTTGCCGGTTCAAGCGGTTGCCGCACGTGTCGATAGGGTCACGATGTCCGAAGCCGCCAACGATGGCTCGTTCCGCTGGAAGCTGGTAGCGGGCTTCGCGTCGCTTGCCGCAGTCGCGGCCATCGGCTGGAACCTGGTGGTCCCGGGTGCTGGCAACGCGCCGCAGGGCGCGCAGATGGCGTCCACCGTCCCGCCCGGCACCGTGCTGGCCGGCAGTGAGCGCGGCGTGATGATCCGCGATGCCAGGCTGGATGAGTTGATGGCAGCGCATCGCCAGCTCGGTGGCGGCTCGGCACTCCAGACGCCTGCGGGGTTCCTGCGCAACGCTACTTTCGATGGGTCGGGTCGCTGACCTGAATGATCGTGCACACATGACACGCGCATCCTTCAACCGGCTTGTCTTCGTCCGGCCTTTGCTCGCGCTCGGCCTGGGCTTTGCATTTGGCTGGGCCGATGCGCAGGTTCCGCCGCAGCCCGCCGCGCCGGCCAGTGCCGCTCGCTATCCCCAGCGCACCGTCTCGGAGTGGCTGGTGCGAATGCACGAGGCTTCGCGCTCGCGCAATTATGTCGGCACATTCATCGTCTCCTCCAATAGCGGCGCCATGTCTGGCGCCCGAATCTGGCATGCGTGCGAAGGTGACCTTCAGGTGGAGCGCGTGGAGGCCCTCACCGGCACGCCGCGCTCGACGTTTCGGCGCAACGAGCAGGTCGCCACCTTCCTGCCGGAGTCGCGCGTCGTGCGCACCGAAAGGCGCGAATCCCTGGGCCTGTTCACCAACCTGCTCAAGTCGAGCGACAGCGCTATCCCGGAGTTCTATTCGGCGCGCCGCCTGGGGGCCGACCGGGTTGCGGGCTTTGAGGCTGACGTGGTGCAGTTCGCGCCCAAGGACAACCTGCGCTTCGGCTACCGCATCTGGAGCGAAAAGAAATCGGGCCTGGTGATCAAGTTGCAGACGCTGGACGGCGAAGGAAATGTGCTTGAGCAGACCGCATTCTCGGAGCTGGTGCTGGACGCGCCGGTTCGCACGGACAAGCTCAGCCAGATGATGGCCGCCACCGAAGGCTGGCGGGTCGAGAAGGCCGATGCCGTCAAGACCACCGCGGAATCCGAAGGCTGGGTGCTGCGCGCGCTGCCCGCAGGATTCCGCCCGATGAGCTGCTACAAGCGGCCCGGTGCCACGCAGCTGCCCGAAGGGGCCATGCAGTGGATCTTTTCCGATGGGCTGGCGGCGGTCTCGCTGTTCGTCGAGGCGTATGACCGCCAGCGGCACGGACAGGAGGGCATGTTCGCCAGCGGCGCGACGCAGACCCTCACGCGCCGCATCCAGGATTGGTGGTTGACGGCCGTGGGCGAAGTGCCCGCCGTCACGCTTCGCTCGTTTGCCCAGAGTCTTGAGCGGCGCAAATAAGCCCCCAACTTGGTCGGGTCGCGCGGCTTCGCGCGAACCAATTTTCGTTTTTCGGTTCTCAGCACAACACTGATAGGAAGTCATCGACATGTTCAAGATCGAACTGAAGAAGCTGCGTGCATTCGCCGTCGTAGGCCTCCTGGCGATCGGAGGCACTGTGGCGCTGATGCCGTCGCATCCCGTGGTCGCCCAGGGGCGTGCCACGCTGCCCGACTTTGCGGATCTTGCCGAGCAGGTGGGGCCGTCGGTGGTCAACATCCGCACGCTCGAACGCACCCGCCCGGGCAGCGGCAGTTCCGCGAACATCGACGAGGAGATGCAGGAGTTCTTCCGGCGCTTCTTTGGCCAACCCATGCCCGGTGTCCCGCGCCAGGCGCCGCGTCCCAACCGGCCGCAGCCGGAAGAGGAGCAGCCGCGAGGCGTCGGCTCGGGGTTCATCCTGACCACCGACGGGTTCGTGATGACCAATGCCCACGTGGTGGAGGGCGCCGATGAGGTGCTGGTCACGCTCACCGACAAGCGCGAGTTCAAGGCCAAGATCGTCGGCTTCGACAAGCGCACCGACGTGGCCGTCGTGAAGATCGAAGCCACTGGCCTGCCAGCCGTGCGCGTCGGCGACGTGAGCAAGCTGCGCGTGGGCGAGTGGGTGATGGCCATCGGCTCTCCCTTCGGCCTGGAGAACAGCGTGACGGCAGGCATCGTCAGCGCCAAGGGGCGTGACACTGGCGACTACCTGCCCTTCATCCAGACCGACGTTGCGATCAACCCTGGCAACTCCGGCGGCCCGCTGCTCAACATGCGCGGCGAGGTGGTCGGCATCAACAGCCAGATCTATTCGCGCTCCGGCGGGTTCATGGGCATCTCGTTCGCGATTCCCATCGACGAAGCTGTCCGCGTGAGCGAGCAGCTGCGCACCTCGGGCCGCGTCTCGCGCGGGCGCATTGGCGTGCAGATCGACCAGGTCACCAAGGACGTCGCCGAGTCGATCGGCCTCGGCCGGCCGCAAGGCGCACTGATCCGCAGTGTCGAGGCGGGCTCGCCTGCAGACAAGGCGGGCCTGGAGGCCGGCGACATCATCACCAAGTTCGACGGCAAGGCGATCGAGAAGGCCACGGACCTGCCGCGCATGGTGGGCAACACCAAGCCGGGCTCGCGCGCCACGATCACGGTTTTCCGCAAGGGCGGCGCGCGTGACATGAACGTCACCATCGCCGAGCTCGAGCCCGACAAGCCGGCCCGCGCGGCCAGCCAGAAGGACGAGAAGCCGAAGGCTTCACCCGCGGCGCAATCGCTTGGCCTGTCGGTGAGCGAGCTGACCGACGCGCAGAAGAAGGAGCTCAAGATCAAGGGCGGCGTGAAAGTGGAAACCGTCACCGATGCAGCTGCGCGCGCAGGCATCCGCGAGGGCGACGTGCTGGTGCAGCTGGGCAACGCCGAAGTCAATACAGTCAAGGAGTTCGACGCGGTGGTCGCGAAGGTCGACAAGGCCAAGCCGATTCCGGTGTTGCTGCGCCGGGGCGAGTTGGCCACCTACCTGGTCATCCGGCCCGCCCGCTAACCCCGGTCCCGGTAAAGCCCCGGCCCGCAACTCGGGTTTGGGGCTTCTTTTTTGGGTGCCGGTGACCGAAAACCGACGCAGTCCCAAAAAAAATTGGCGGCAATTTTTTTCGCCAATAAGTATGCGCATGCTAACTTCCGGAAGGGTTAGCGATGTTTTTCGATAGAATCAAGCGGTCCGAGCGACCGTTTGGCGCATATCGGATGAGGTTTCAACCATCATGCGGAACCGTCCAGCGACGTCCACCGCCGATCCACAGGCGGCCCACATGTTGTCCCACCAGCCACCCCCAGATTTTGTTGATAACTTGTGTATAAACTTCTTGTTGTTGCCCTGCAACGAGCCGGTTTGCCGGCTGCTGCGTCTGTACGCCCGGGGCTTTTTGCCTACAATGAAGCTCCAACTATCGCAGTTGCCATAGATTGTTGGTTTAGGGCGCGCCACCTTCAGGGCGCGCCCTTTTTCTTTTGTGCTGCCGTTTGAATTCAATCACTTAAGCGTTCCCGTTGATGAATCACATCAGAAACTTCTCGATCATCGCGCACATCGATCACGGCAAATCGACGCTCACGGATCGTTTGATCCAGCGTTGCGGCGGCTTGTCAGATCGCGAGATGGAAGAGCAAGTGCTCGACTC
>JBKJOM010000341.1:0-2887 GCA_046595775.1 Ramlibacter sp.
GGCCTCGGAAGCCGCACTGAAACCTTGTCTTGTTGGAACGCATCGTGCGTTGATTTTGGATGTGGCATATACATTCACGCACAAGCTTTGGAAGGCTTACAATCAACTGTTCCGCAAACACTTACGTATTGATTATGGCGCTGGGCTTTTTGCGCCTAATGACTTCACTGGTATTTTGGGAAGTTTACTGGCCAAACGGGCACCTAAAATTCCGCGCCGAATACAAGAATGTCGAAGAAGAAGGTTGGACTGGGTGCTGGTGGGAAAATGGCAAGCTTCATCAGGAGGGAATAAGTGAAGCAGGAAAATGCGTGGGCATTTGGCTCAGTTAGATGGACCCATTGTTGAACTAAGCCGCTATGCGGCGGGGTGATTTGAGAGTGTCTTGAGCAGGCGGAGCATCAAAAACTGTGGGGCGATACATTACTTGTTTTCTATGAGGTTGCGGGCCCATGAACAAGCCTAAAATCACACGCAAATCCTCCGTTCGTCACTCCGCACCGTTGGGTGCATCCACCCTTTCGGCCCCATCGCCTGATGGCGTGGCGCGTTTTCATCCTGGCGTGCGCACGCGGGCGGGGCGGCCTTATGCTGATCCCACTTCTTATACTCACCCGCATGATTCAATGCGTGAGTTCGCGCGGCTGCTGGCGCTGCGGTATGAGGCGCTGCGCACGCGCCATTCCTATTACCGCGATCTGCGCCTGATCCAGGAGCACTTCGGTTGTGATCCCGCGTTGCTGAGCGAAGCGCAGTTCACGGACTACTTGGTGCATGTGAAGATGCACAAGCATTGGAAGCCCAAGACGGTGCGCCAGACGGCGGCTTCGGCGCGGATCTTCTTCATCGACCAGCTCGGGCACGCGGACTGGCGGGTGTTTGCCAATGTGCGGGCGAAGGACCACAACGAACTGCCGCTGGTGTTGACTCGCGAGCAGGTGCGCGCGCTGCTCAATGCCGTGCGGTTGCGGCGTTACCGCACGCCGCTGAAGCTCATCTACTGCTGTGGGCTGCGGTTATCTGAGTGCTTGAGTTTGACGGTGCATGACATCATCGGCTCGGAGCAAAAGCTGCGGGTGCGGCATGGTAAAGGCGGTAAGGACCGCGTGGTGCCGCTGGCGGCGGAGATGCTGCGCGATTTGCGCGAGTATTGGAAGTTCCACCGCCATCCTCTGCTGCTCTTTCCCAATGCAGGTCGTGGACATCATGCGGTGGAGTTTTTGCGCCAGCGGATGCACACGGCCACGGAACCGATGCCGATCAACTCACTGCAACGGCTCGTTGTTGTAGCGCGCAAGGCACTCAACCTACCCGATGCCACCGCGCACACGTTGCGTCATTGCTTCGCCACACACCTCATCGAAGCGGGCGCGAGCCTGCATAGCGTGCAGGCGCTGCTGGGGCATGCTTATTTAAACACGACGCAAATTTACCTCCATCTCACGCACCGCAGCGGGCAGGACACGCTGCGCCTGATGGAGGAGCTCTGCCGCGATCTGCCACGCTGATCCGCGCTGATGTCTGCGCCGACTGTCAGCGAAGCGCTGCGTCGTTTTATGCCGGAGTATCTGAGCACGCAGCCCGTGCTCAGTGCACCGCAATGCCGCGCTCTCTGGGCCATGCAGGCCTGTCGCACGCCCGCCCTGGGCGGGCGTGGCTATCGTTGTGCGAAGTGCTCGCGGCACCACTTCGCGTATCACAGTTGCAATCACAAAGCCTGCCCGCAGTGCGGGCGCGAGGCCACGCGCAAGTGGGTGCAGCGCGAGCAGCGCAAGCTCATCGGCGCACCGTATTTTATGGTCACGTTCACGCTGCCCAGCGAGCTGCGAGAGTTGTTCTTCGGCAAAGAGGCCAAAGCAGCGTATGACCTGTTCTTCGCTGCTGCCTCGCGTGCGTTGAGCGACAAGCTCGCCGCGTCCAAATGGCTCGGCGCAAAAGACAACGGGTTCACGATGGTCCTCCACACCTGGAACCAAAAGATGCTCTTCCACCCGCACCTGCACTGCATCGTCCCCGGCGCAGGACTTGATGCCAAGGGCGACTACCGAGCCGTGAAGAGCGCGCAGTTCCTCGTGCCCGTGCCCGTCCTGAGCAAAGCGTTCCGCGCCGAGTTCAGAGCGCAAATGCAGCAGCACGGCTGGCAGTGTGATCCCGCCGTATGGCGCATGGAATGGGGCGTGCATGTGCAGGCCTGCGGCAGCGGCGAGAACATCGTCAAATACCTCGGCACCTACGTCGCGCGCAGCGTCATCGCCGACTCACGCATCCTCAGCATCAGCGACACGCATGTGACGTTCCGCTACAAGGATCGCGACGACGGCGGAGCCGTGCGCACGCTCAAGGTCGAAGGCAAAGAGTTCGTGCGCCGCTACCTGCGTCATGTGTTGCCACGCGGACTGCGCAGCGTGCGCTATTACGGCTGGTGCCATCCAGCCGCGAAGAAGACGCGGCTCAAAGTTACCGCGCTGAGCGGCAGACGCATCGAGCTAGGAGCCGAGCCCGCAGCGCTTAAAGCCGCGCCGCACACGATGAAGTGTCCGTGCTGCCAGCAGCCCATGGAGTTGCGCAGCACGTTCAAGCCGCTGCCGCTGTTCTTCGCCGCCCTCCAACCGCGCGGCCCACCGCAAGCAGCACCGAGCCAAGCATGAGCACGCCAAGGACACCTCACGAGGTCATGCCAAACGACGCGAGCAGCGCCGCCGGGAGTCCACGCGAGCGAAGCTGCAAAGCGAGCCAAACAACACGGCTAAACGAGTCGCCAAGCCTCACAACGGCACCGCCAGCGCCTCAACCAACGCCCGCGAGAACCAAGCAAGAGCGCCAACACCGTGCGCCAGTTCATGCGCTAACTTGCAAAGTCAGAGGCTACTCAACACAAGCGCCATAG
>JBKJOM010000029.1:0-11558 GCA_046595775.1 Ramlibacter sp.
GATAAATCTCGTTGCCGGTGAGAAGAAATCCGCGCTGGCTCGACTCCGCAGTGCGCAAATGATCGCGCAGATCCACCGCGGTGATGCGGATCGAGCGCTGCACCGCAGATTGTTCAAGTAGGCTGTTCCCGCGTTCCACCAGCCAGATGGTGGTGCCCACGATCACGATCAGCGCGAGAAAGCCGATCGTCAAGCCCGCGCCAACGCCTATCGCCAACCGGCTTCGTCCGAACATCAACCAACTTTCAAAAGAGTGGGTGGACAAAAAAGTGGGGGCGCGCACCTCACACTTTGTTCCAAAATGAAAACGCGTCTGTCACTTTTTTGGAAGTCTGTCAATCATAAGGCTGACTTGTAGGATGCCCGACCTTTTGGGAGGCCCCGCCTGAAGAAACGGAGCCAGCGCACACTACTGGTCGCGAAGGATTCGGAAGCTCACTGATGAGCAGGTTCTTAAGGGTCGACCTTGGTTCGGCTCGTGCGGCTTCCCTGAGGGCACGATGCTTCTTGCTGCAGCTCTTCCGCGTGGCCAGCGTGTGTGGCGCGATGGCTGCAGAGCGCAGCTCATGCGCAAAGTCTGCTTCTGGCCGAATGTAGACTTTCACACCGACAGCTTCGCAGGCAGAGCCCTGACGGCGACGTCCGCTTTCAACCCAAGAGAGTCGCGCACGGCTTAATGAACCCGCAGCACCTCAAACTGCTGTCGGATCTGGGCGACCTGTATCGACACCTCATCACCCTCGTGTTTGCCCAGCATGGCCCTGCCCAGAGGGGCTTCGCTGCTGATGACCTGAACGAGCTGAGTGCCGCTCACCAACTTCATGCTGCCCCCATCCGGGCCGAGAAAGAGGTGTTGCTGCTTGTCGTCGGAATCGACCAGGCAGACCAGCGCGCCGAGCTGTATGCCTTTCCTGACGTCGTAGGGATGCGGGCGGAATTGGCGCCAATTGGCCAGCGCCTGGCGGATGGCATCGGCGCGCCGAACTTGGCCGGTGGCCAGGTAGGCGGCTTTGAGTCCCAATGTGTCGTATTTGTTTTCGGCGATGTTTTCTTCGTGGGTCGCCGTTTCATGGGCCGCCCGCACTGCTTGTTCGGCTTGCAGCAGGTCTTCGGCGAGCCGTTTCAGCGCCTGCTGTTGCAGCAAGAATTTATCCATGACGAAAGGCGGGCATCTCAAACAAGCGGGGGGCAGGCGTTGATTATGAAGGGCTCCACCAGCCGTCGACCTTGACCTGCCTCCTTGCACCGTACCAACTGAACTGAGGAAGTCCGGGTTTGCAAGGGACCGTTTTAGGTGCTTCGATCATTTCAAAACCGCCACCGCCCCCGAAAACGTCAAGAAAGCCGCGGCCGTCGTCAACAAAATGATCCGCGCAATCCTCCCCGTATCCGCCCCGAACCTCTCCGCCAGCAACGCCACGTTGCTCGCCGAAGGCAGCGCGGCCACCAGCACCATCACCTTCAGCGATTCCGTGCGCAGCGGCACGCCCATCGCAATCGCGGCGTGGCCCACGCCCCACACCAGCAACGGGTGGGCGATGAGTTTGACGATCGCCACTGGCAGGTAGTCGGCGTACGGCATCGGGTCGTGCTCGTGCAGCGCCGCGATGTGTTGCGAGCGCGCGAGCACGGCGCCGATGGTGAACAGCGCCACCGGCGATGCCGAGTCGGCCAGCAGGCCGATGGTCTGACCCAGCGGCTTCCATGGCTCGAATTGCGCCGCCGATGCGATGCCGCCGAGCACGATGGCCCAGGGCATCGGGTTGATTGCCACGCCGCGCAGCGCGTTCTTGGCGGCCTTGCTGGCACCGTGTTCGTCGGCGCCGTCCAGGCGCGAGAGCGCGATGCAGAGGGAACTGGTCACCAGCAGGTCCACGAGGATGGTGAGGATGGCCGGGCCTGCCGCTTGCGCGCCGAGCAGCGCGATCAGCAGCGGGACGCCCATGAAGCCGGTGTTGGGGAAGGCCGCGACCAGCGCGCCCATCGACGCGTCGTTCCAGCGGATGCGATCGTTCATGCTGACCCAGATCGTGAAAGCGACCACGATCAATGCGCACACCAGGTACACGGACATCGCCACCAGGTCCAGCAGCTGCGCGATGGGGGTGCCGGCGCCGAAGCGGTACAACATGCACGGCAGCGCGAAGAACAACACAAAGGTGTTGAGGCCGGGGATGGCTTCCAGGGGGAGCATGCGGCGGCGTGCGGCGATGTAGCCGGCGAGCACCAGCGCGAAGAAGGGGAAGGTGACCAGGAGGATGTCGAGCACGGGGGCTTATTGTCGCTGCATGCCCCCACCCCTGCCCTCCCTCGGAGGGGGAGGGAGTGTGATGGTGCACTCCCCCGCAGGGGGAGCTGGCGATTGAGTCGCTATCATCAAGCGTTCCCCTCAGCAGTCCCAATTCCCCCCTCGATGTCCGGCCTCAATCCCGCCCAGCAGGAAGCTGTCAATTACCTGCACGGCCCCTGCCTGGTGCTTGCCGGCGCCGGCTCCGGCAAGACGCGCGTCATCACGCACAAGATCGCACGGCTGATCCAGATGGACCTGGCGGCCGACCGCATCGCTGCCATCACCTTCACCAACAAGGCCGCCGCCGAGATGCGCGAGCGGGTCAAGAGCCTGATCGGGCGCGAGGCCAAAGGCGTGCTGGTGTGCACCTTCCACGCGCTGGGCGTGCGCATGTTGCGCCAGGACGGAGCGGCGCTGGGCCTGAAGCCCCAGTTCTCCATCCTCGACACCGATGACGTCACCTCGATCCTGAAAGATGCGGGCGGCAGCACCGATGCGGCCACTGCGCGCGGCTGGCAGTGGGCGATCTCGCTGTGGAAGAACATGGGCTTGAACGCGGCACAAGCCGAGGCGCAAGCCAAGGACGACAACGAGCGCATCACCGCGCGCATCATGGGCCGCTACGAAGAACGCCTCGCCGCCTACCAGAGCGTTGACTTCGACGACCTGATCGGCCTGCCGCTCAAGCTCTTGCAACAGCACGCCGAGGTGCGCGAGAAGTGGCAAAAGCAACTGGGCCACGTGCTGGTCGATGAATACCAGGACACCAACGCCACACAATACGAAGTGCTCAAGCTCCTGGTGGGCGAGCGCGGGCGCTTCACCGCGGTGGGCGACGACGACCAGTCGATCTATGGCTGGCGCGGCGCCACGCTCGACAACCTCAAGCGCCTGCCGCAGGATTTTCCGCAGCTGAAGGTGATCAAGCTGGAGCAGAACTACCGCTCCACCGCCGCCATCCTGCGCGCGGCCAACAACGTGATCGGGTCCAACCCGAAGCTGTATCCCAAGACGCTGTTCTCTGAGCTGGGCGAAGGCGAGCCGGTGCGCATCGTCGATGCCGACAACGAGGCACACGAAGCCGAGCGCATGGTGGCGCGTGTGCAGTCGATTCGCGCGAACGGTTTGTCCAAGGACTGGAAGGATTTCGCGGTGCTGTACCGCGCCAACCACCAGGCGCGCGTGTTCGAGCAGGCGCTGCGCAAGGCCGCGATCCCGTACAAGGTGTCGGGCGGGCAGTCGTTCTTCGACCGCGCCGAGATCAAGGACCTGTGCGCGTGGTTCCGCCTGTGGATCAACAACGATGATGACCCGGCGTTCCTGCGCTCAGTGACGACACCCAAGCGCGGCATCGGCCACACGACGTTGCAGAACCTGGGCACCTTCGCTTCGAAGTACAAGTTGAGTCTGTTCGAGGCGCTGTTCTCCTCGTCGCTCGGCTCAGTGCTTCCGGCCAAGGCGGTGGGCAGCCTGCATGAGTTCGGCCGCTACATCAACGACCTGGAGTTCCGCGCGCGCCACACCAACGGCGCCGAGGCGGCGCACGCTTTCATGATGGAGTGGCTCAAAGACATCGACTACGAAAAGCACCTGTACGACGGCGAGGAGAGCGAGAAGCTCGCCGCCTCGCGCTGGACCAACGTGCTGGAGTTCTGCGACTGGATGTCGCAGCGCTGCGGCGGGACGATTGAGGATGCAGCGGGCGCGTCGATTGCCAGCGAGACCAAGAGCCTGCTGGAGGTGGCGCAAACGATTGCGCTGTTGTCGACGATCAGTGAGCGCGAGACGGACCAGAACGTGTTGACGCTCTCCACGCTGCACGCGGCGAAGGGACTGGAGTGGCCGCATGTGATGCTGGTGGGGGTGAATGAAGGGTTGTTGCCGTTCAAGCTGGGGGACGAGGTGGTGAGCGTGCATACCCCCACCCCGGCCCTCCCCCAAGGGGGGAGGGAGATGGGGCCGGGGGTCCTGGAGAAGCTGCAGGAAGAGCGTCGCCTGATGTACGTGGGCATCACGCGCGCGCAGCGCTCGCTCGCCGTCAGCTGGACGAAGCGGCGCAAAAAGGGCCGCGAGATGATCGCCGGCATCCCCAGCCGCTTCATCGCCGAGATGGCGCTGGAGAAGACGACAGTGAAGGAAGACCCGCGCGAGAAGCTGAAGGCGCTGCGCGCAGAGTTTGCGAAGAAGGCGCAGGAGAGCGCGGCGGCGGCCGCCGCTGCCTCGGCGCCCTGATCAGGCCGGTATCGGGTACGGCTGGTTGTCGGGCGTGTTCAGCTGCAGGTCTCGGTACACCGCCTGCCAACCGGGCGGAAAACTCGCCGGGTCGCGCGCGGCGAGGAAGGGCACCAGGTCGAAGTGGTTGATGTTGTGCTCGACGACATCCATCCCCATGTCTGCCGTGCCGCGGATCTGCGACATGATCGATCGGCACATGAGCGAGAAGGCGAACGATGTCGACCCCACGCCGTCGAGTCCGCCCGCCAGAAAATACAGGTTCGGCGCATCGAGGCTGCGAAAGGCGCCACCGCAGCGCCGCCGCAAGGCCTGTACGTTGCGCACCTGGGCCAGTTGCGGCACGTCGATCCAACCCAGGTCTGTCGTGTAGCCGGTGCCCCAAAGCAGGATGTCGGGCTTCAGGCGCGTGCCGTCGGTGAGCGTGACCTCGCGGCTTGCGATGTGCTCGATGGTGGCGGGTGTTCGCTGGATCGATGCAAAGTGCTCGATCATGCGGTGCCGCCCCGGAATGAGCTGCTGCCAGAGGATGTCGAACGGGTGCTTTGGCATGATGTCCTGCAGGCCCGTCTTCGCGTAGCGGCCGCGCAGGTCGCCTTCGATCGCCGCACTTTGCTGCGCGTGAGTCATGCCTGCCGCCTGCAGCCGCGAGAAGTCGCGCACGCTGCCCGCGATGGCTTTGGGCTTGCGCGTGGGCGTGAACCAGCGCAGGCCGCGATGCGACCACGCTACCTCGCGCGCGCCGTGCTCCAGCGCCAGGTCGAGCAGGTCAAGCCCCGAGGCGCCGGCGCCTGCCACCAGTACTGACTTGCCTGCCAGCTTCGACGGATCGCGCAGCGCGGACGAGTGCATCTCTTCGATGTCGCTGGCCGTGCGGCGCGCCGGCGGAACGACGGGCGTGTTGTGCGCGCCCGTAGCGGCGATGAGGTGGCGCGCATGCACATCGCCTTGCGGCGTGCGTAGCGTCCAGCCGTGCTCAGCGGGTGTTGCGTACACCGGCGTGTTGAGCGAGATGCCATCGGCGAGAGCGAAGCGGTCGACCCACGACTGAATGTTCGCAAGGATGTCGGGCTGGTAGGTGCCTGCGAGCGGCAGGTCGCCGAGCGTCCAGTCGGCGGGGGAGATCTGGATGTCCTGCCACGCAGGCAACTCGCGCCACAGGCCACCCACGCCCGGGGCCTTGTCGAAGACGCGTGCCTTCAGTCCGGCGCGCCGCGCGTAGTACAGCGCGATCACGCCGCCGATGCCGGCGCCAACGATGGCAAGGTCCAACTGCTCGGGTTCGGTCTGCATGGTGCCTCCTGGGGGGGTCTGCGCCCACTATAGTTGAGCTCCCCCATGAAGCCGACCGTTTTTTTCTTCTTCGCTTGCGCCGCCCTGCTGCAGGTACCGGCTGCCCACGCGCAGGCACCGCGCCGCGCTTGCCCGTCCGCCGACCAGGTCGCGCAGCGCCACCTGATCGGCACATGGAAGGCCGACATCGACGGCGTGGGCACAGGCTTGCGCATGGTGCTCAAGCCGCATCCGCAGTTCGCGCAGACTGTGCGCGGAACGCTCCAGCGTGGCGCACAGCGCGTCGAGCTCTCGGGCGATGTCGTCGACGGCGCACTCACGATGGAGGAGTCGGTCAACGGTACCAACATCAGCGCCACCTGGCTGGGCGAGGTGGTGCCCGGTTCCTGCGGCCGCGAGATCCGCGGCAGCTGGCAAGCGGAAGGGATGCAAGTGGAGCATCCCTTCGTGTTGAAGAAGCAGTAAACCGGCCTGTTCAGCGCGAGGCGTCGGCGCCGGCGGAGAACGATGCGTTGAAGGCGCCGTTGTCCCGCGAGGCCTGTGCGCTCGAGTTCGACGAGGTCGCTGCGCTGGACGAAGCGTTGCCCATCGCTTGTGCATTGGAGACGCCATCGGTTGCGCCGCCTTTGGCATCGGCTGCCTTGCTGGTGGCGGTGCTGGTGGCTGCACTCGTGGCGCCGCTCGCAGCGCCGCTGGCAGCGCCCTTCGCCTTGTCGGCCTTGGGCAGCAGTGCGCCATTGCGCGTGATGCCGCCTTGCGCTTCGCCCTGGCCCTGGCCACCGATGCCCAGGTTCGAGGGGCTCGCGACGCCGTTCAGGCCGCCGCCGAGCGCGCCGCCAATGTTGCCGCCCAGACCGCCGCCACCGGCCAGGAGGCCGGCCTGTGCGAAGGCGCATGCCGACAGCATGGCCGTGGTGATTGCAGTGCGAACGATGAAGTGTTGCTTGGACATGAGGATCTCCTTGACTTGAGGGAAGAGCCGGACCATCCAGCCCCTTCACTCTGTACAACGAGCCCCATCAGGGATTTGTTCCATGCCGCGTTGTAACGGCATGTGCTGGCTGAGCTCAGCGCTGCGCCTGCATGCGCTCGGGCGAGATGCGTGCCGATTCACCGACCAGCCCGAATCCATACACCGCGTCGCGACCGGGCTCGCCCAGGTCGATCGCTGCCAGTGCGAGTTTTGCGATCGCTGCTTGTGCGCCTTCGGGACCGGGCTCGCGCATCGATTGCGCGAGCAAGCCCGCAACGAAGGGCGCAGCGAACGAAGTGCCGCGCGCTGCGGTGTACCCGCTACCCGGTTGCGCGACGGCCAACGCCACGCCAGGCGCCGCGAACATCACCTGCGGGCCCTGCGCGGCTTCGGGCAGCACGCGGCGCGCGCCTGTCACGCCCGTTACCCCGACCACGCCGGGGTAGGAGGCGGGATAGAGCGGCGGCGCCGCGGGTCCGTCGTTGCCGACTGCGGCCACGACCAGGAACCCTTGCTTCACGAGTGAGGCGGTGGCGCGTTCCATCACGCGGTTCGCGGGCCCGACGAGGCTGATGTTGATCACCGCTACCCGCTCGCGCGCCATCCACGCCATCGCGCGCACGACTTCTTCGGCCGCGCCACCGGCAGGCTGCTCGCAATACACATCGGCGGCATACAAGGTGGCGGCCGGGTGCACGCCGCGAAACGCGCGGTCACGCCCGACCAGGAGCGAGGCGACTGCCGTGCCGTGATCGCTGGCGACGTCCTTGCCGTCACAACCCCAGGGACGGATCGTTGCGCGGCGCAATGCGGGATGCACGCGATCGACACCGCCGTCGATCAGTCCAACGCGAAACGGCGCGCTGTTGGATGGCGCGGGTGCGCCTGCAGCAGTGCCGGCTGCTGCTTCACCGCTGCGCGTATAGAGATGGTTGAAGTCCACGGCGGCTTGCGGGTCGAGCGCGCGCAGCCGCTGCGCGGACTGCGAGATGTTCAGCCGCGATGGCGGACGCATCACCACCTGGCGCAACTCCAGCTCCGGCAAGTCTTCTTCGCGCAAGACGGCGAAGCCTTCTGCGAGGGCCGAAGTAAGCGCCGCGGCGGAGGGCGACACCCACACCAGCTCATCGCGGCGGATCGGCTCGCCCGACGGATCAGTGTCGATCGCATTGGGGTAGCGGCGGATGAGTTCACGCCCAGTGGCCGCGCGCAATTCCTGCAGCGGCACCGCCTGTTGCAGCGTTTGGGTGAGCGAGCCGAGCGGCCCCGTCGGCAATGCAGGAACACCCACCTGCGGCAGGCGCAGCTGCGCATGCGCGGCCAGTGCCGGCACCAATACGGCAGCGGCCAGGGTGCACGCCCGCCAACGCGCGCGCCATGGATGAGTTGAAATATCTTTCATCGCCATGGGAGGATAACGAACGGGGGATGGAAGAAAATCCCCCCGCCCAACGTTGTATCCACATTGATGCCCGAAACCTCTGATGACGTGCGAGCGCAGATCGCGGCTCTGTTGCCGCGCTTGCGGCGCTTTGGCCGCGCTCTGGCCCGCTCACCGGAGGACGGCGACGATGTGGTGCAGGCCGCGATCGAGAAGGCCCTGATGCGCACCGACCAGTGGACGCCTGGAACGCGTCTGGACAGCTGGATGTTCAGGATCATGCAGAACGTGTGGATCGACGAAGTGCGCTCGCGCCAGCGACGCGGGCAGACCTTTGTGCCGGAAGAAGAAGCCGCGCACGTGGGCGTGTCGACCACCGACGCGCAGATCGACGCGATCGCGGTGCGCAAGGCCGTGAGCCAACTGAACGACGACCAGCGTGCCGTGGTTGGCCTGGTGCTGGTGGAAGGGCTTTCCTACCAGGAGGCCGCCGCGGTGCTGGAGATTCCGGTGGGCACGCTCACAAGCCGGCTGGCGCGGGCGCGTGAGGCGCTGCAGGGTTTGCTGGGCGAGCCCCGGGCGAGCGTGAAAGGAGAATTGCAATGAGCTGGACCGATGAAGAGCGGCAACGGATTTCGGCCGCGTATGCGGATGTACTGGATGAACCGGTTCCCGATCGGATCACTGCGATGCTGGCCCAGCCCGCGCCCGGGACTGCTGCACCGGTGGTCGACCTGGCCGCGGAACGCGCGCGCCGCGCCGCGCCACGGATGGCTCCCCGCGCGTTCGGGAGCTGGGCGCAGTGGGGCGGCATGGCCGCGAGCGTGCTGGTGGGCGTGCTGGTGGGCATGCAACTGTCGTCACGCAATGGCGGCGATGCGCTGCTGGCCGAGAAGGACGGGCGAGTCATTGCGGGGAGTCGCCTTGCGCAGGGCCTGGACACACGGCTGGCGAGTGAACCTGCTGAGGGCGTGGCGGTGCAACTGAGTTTCCGCGACCGCGCCGGCCGCTACTGCCGCACGTTCAGCGCCGAACAGGTTGCAGGGCTGGCCTGCCGCGACGGCGCGCAATGGGCAGTAACGACGACAGCGCAAGTCGAACCCGGCAAGGGCACTGCGATGCGTCAGGCAGCGTCGTCATTGCCGAAGGCAGTGCTGGGTGCGGTGGATGCGAGCATCGCGGGCACTGCGCTGGATGCGGCGGCGGAGCGCCGCGCACGGGATGGCGGCTGGAAGTGAAGAGCCTTAGGCGCGCGCGCGCAGGCCGTCGAGCACCGCTCGCGCCGCTTGCGGCCGACCGTGGTGATGGTGGCGGGCCGTCTTGCCCAGCCGCGCATGCTCCACCGGAACGATTTCGCCCGTGACGGGATCGCGCGTAGCGGCACGCGACTGCATCGTGCGTGCGGCTTCCGCCAGTTGTTGCGCGTCGTGCAGCAGGTCTTCGACCTCGGTGGTTTCCTTGCCCAGGTGCACCACACCCACGCCGATGTCGAGCCGCACTTGCACCGCGTTGCCTTCGGCGCCGTTCACGTGCATCGGGCGCCGCAGCGTGCTGGCCACGCGCAGGCCCAGCGTGCGCATGGCGGCGGGCGAATGGATGGTTTCTACCAGCACGACAAAGCAGCGGTCCCAGTAGCGGCCCACCGGGTTGACCACGCCCACCTGCCGCTGCAGCCGCTTGGCCAGGTGCACATACACATCGTTGAGTCCGGCGGCACCCGCCTGCGACACGATGCGCTCGGGCGCGAAGACGATCACCGCGATCACGGCGCCATCGCGATGCGTGCGGCGACGGCGCTTTTGCGCGAGGATCAGCTTGCGCACAAAAGGCAGGCCGCCCGGCAGCTTGGTGACCGGGTCGTATTGCGACTGCACCACCTCGACGCCGCGCACGCGCCGCTCATGCTGGTTTCGCTTCCACAACATGTAGCCGATGACGCTGGCGCACAGGACGGTGAACGCCGCGATCACCGCGTGCCATGCGATATCGAGTCCTGGCAAGCCGAGCGCAATGGCATACAGGCCCGACACCGATGGCAGCATCAGCGCGCAGCCGATAGCGATGCCCAGCGCGAGCGCATCGCCCAGCAGCCATGCGCGCACGCCCATCCAGATCACGACACAGGTGTTGATGACCACGACCAGGGCGGCCAGCCCCATTTGTTGCGAGGGCGTCGCGAGGAACACAGATGCCACGACGACGAGCGGCCCGACGGTGCCGGCCGCGAGCAACGTCCTGTCCATCAGGCGGTCGCGATGGCGGGCGCCGAGCCAGCCTCGCACCCACAAGTCGCCGAGGCAAACGCAGACCGGGCCAATGAGCACCTGCGCAAGGCGAAGCGCCTCGCCGTGCTCGTCGGGCATCGCGGTGCGCGCGATGCCGCTGAGAAGCAGCACGAAGAGCAACGTGACGAAGTTGTAGAGGACGCTTTGCACCGATGCGACGGAGCGCACCATCACCATGTCCGCCAGGCACACAAGGATGACCAGCCCCACCGCGCCCGCGGCTGCGCTCCAAATAGCGAGTTCCAGCATCTGCATGGGTCCCCCAACTTCTGCTGCTCAGGCATGCACGATGACAGAAAAGCCGGCTTCCCGCCACCGGGGCCGAGGGTAAACGCCGTAGGGCCTTTCGCCTGACAACCCTAAAGTTTTCGGCAAGGACCATCTTGAAGGAGGCCGCCATGCGCTACTGGACAGCCGCAGCCCCCGCGCTGCTCTTGCTTGCACCGGCACTCGCCATGGCGGCGAGTGCACTGGACGGCAACTGGATGGTGGTCAAAGCCGACAAGTCGCTCGACCCCAGCTCCATGCTCAGTTTCAAGGTCGAGCGCAAGACCGTCTCGATGGCCGCGCCCGGCGGCCTGGCCTACACGGCCAAGCTCGATGGCAGCGATACGCAGATCACCGACGACCCGAACGTCACCAGTATCTCGGTGAAGATGCCCGCGAAGAACGTGCTGGTCGAAACCGCGCGCAGCGGCGGCAAGCCCTGGCAGACGACGACCTACGAAGTGGCGCCGGGCGGCAACGGCGTGCAGGTCACCTGGAAAAACCACAAGACCAACAAGAGCGGCAGCTACTCGATGGCCAAGCAGTAGCGGTAGCGCCTCAGAGCTTGAAGTCGTACTCCACCGTGATCGGCGCGTGATCCGAAAACCGCTCGGTCTTGTAGATCTGTTCCTTGCGCGCATGGTGCGCAATCGCCGGCGTTGCAAGGTGGTAGTCGAGCCGCCAGCCCACGTTCTTCGCATAGGCCTGGCCGCGGTTGCTCCACCACGTGTAGCACTCCTCCGTCGTCTCGGGCTTCAGGTGCCGGTACACATCCACCAGGCCCGTCTCTGAAACCAGTTTCGTCATCCACGCACGTTCTTCGGGCAGGAAGCCGCT
>JBKJOM010000113.1:0-31624 GCA_046595775.1 Ramlibacter sp.
CGCGCTCGGCACCGATTTCACCATCGCGTGCCCGGCATTCCCGGAGAACAAGCGCACGATCTTCAAGGGATACCTCTACGCGGGCGACGTGCTGCTGAGCGAGTCGGGCATGAAGAACCACCCGCTCACGCCGATGACCGACGCGAACCTGGTGCGTGTACTGCAGGCGCAGTGCCGGCGCAAGGTTGGCCTCATTGACCACCGTGTGGTGGCGCAGGGGGCTGCGGCGGTGCTCGAGTGCATCACGCAACTTCGCGCGCAAGGCGTGGGCCTCGCCGTCGTCGATGCGTTGTCCAACGACGACCTCATGCGATTGGGGCCGGCGCTCGGCGACCACGCGCTGGTGACCGCGGGCTCCGGAGTTGCGATCGCCTTGCCCTCGAACTTCGGCATCGCGCCATCGGCTGCGGCGTCACAGTTGCCGATCGCGAAAGGACTGCGTGCGGTGGTGTCGGGCAGCTGCTCGACGGCGACCCACCGGCAGGTCAGGAATTTCATCGATGCCGGCCTGCCGGCGCTGGCACTCGACCCGCTTCGTATCGCACAGGGCGCGGACGTCGCGGGCGAAGCGCTGGAGTGGGCGACGCCACGCCTCGCGCAAGGCCCGGTGCTCGTCTACACGACAGCCGAGCCTGCCAGCGTAAAAGCCGTGCAGGGGCAGGTTGGCGTCACTCAAGCCGGCGCGATGGTCGAGCAGGCGCTCGCTAGCATCGCGCGCGGCCTGGTCGAACGCGGTGTGCGCCAGCTGGTGGTGGCCGGGGGTGAAACTTCAGGCGCCTGCGTGCAGGCGCTGGACATCCAGCAAATGAGGATCGGGCCGCAGATCGACCCGGGCGTGCCGTGGTGCCACGCTCCATCCGCTGCGGCTGGTGGCGACGGCCTGCACCTCGCCCTCAAGTCCGGCAACTTCGGCGGCGATGATTTCTTCCACCGCGCGTTCGAGGTGCTGCCATGACCGAGTCGCAAGCCCGCGAGGAAATCTGCCGCGTCGGCGCCAGCCTGTTCGCACGCGGCTACGTGCATGCGACGGCGGGCAACATCAGCGTGCGCCTGGACGGCGGCTTCCTGATCACACCCACCGATGCCTGCCTGGGCCTTCTCGATCCGGCTTCGCTATCGCGTGTCGACTTCGAGGGCAGTGTCATCAGCGGCGCACGCCCGAGCAAGACGCTGGCGCTGCATCGCGCGATCTACAGCAGTGCCTCGCGCTTCGATCCCGGGACGCGCTGCGTGATCCATACGCACAGCACGCACTGCGTCGCGCTCAGCCTGTCGGCGAAGGGGCCCGAGCTGCTGGCGCCCATCACGCCTTACTTCGTGATGAAGGTCGGCCATGTGCCGCTGATTGCCTACCAGCGCCCCGGCGCGCCGGAAGTCGCCGACGAGGTGGCGCAAACGATCGAGCGCTACGGGCAGAACGGCCGGCCGATTCGCGCGGTGATGTTGCAACGGCTGGGCCCGAACGCCTGGCACGACTCACCGGCTGCGGCCATGGCCGTGCTGGAGGAGCTGGAAGAAACGGCGCGCATCATGATGATTTCGCGCATGCCGCCGGCGCCGCTGGACACCGCGCAGATCGACGAGCTGCGCACCACCTTCGGCGCGCGCTGGTAGCCACCGACAGGAGACACGATGCCGAGATTCGCCGCCAACCTGTCCATGTTGTATCCGGAGCTGGCCTTCCTCGATCGCTTCGAGGCCGCGGCCCGCGACGGATTCGAGGCTGTCGAATACCTCTTCCCCTACGAGCATCCGGCCGGTGAGCTCGCCGCGCGCCTGAAGGCCCATGGCCTGCAACAGGTGCTGTTCAACGGCCCCCCCGGCGATTGGAGCGCGGGCGAGCGCGGCCTCGCCTGCTTGCCGGGGCGGGAGGCCGAATTTCGCGCCGGCATCACGAAAGCCTTGCAGTATGCGCAGGTACTGCATTGCCCGCGCATCCATGTGATGGCGGGACTGGTCGCACCGGGCAGCGAGCGAGGTGACGTGCGGCCGACCTACGTCGAAAATTTGCGTTGGGCCGCGCGGGAAGCAGCGCGGCAGGATGTCGATGTGCTGATCGAGCCGATCAACACGCGCGACATCCTCGGCTTCTTCCTGAACCGCCAGGACCACGCCCATGAACTGATCGCCGACATCGGCCAGGACAACGCCAAGGTGCAAATGGACCTGTACCACTGCCAGGTCGTCGAGGGCGATGTGGCGATGAAGATCCGCCAGTACCTGCCGACCGGCCGCGTGGGCCACTTCCAGATCGCCGGTGTCCCCGAGCGCCACGAGCCCGACGTCGGCGAAGTGAACTACCCGTACCTTTTCGGTGTGATCGACGAGGTGAGCACCCAGTGCGGCTGGCAAGGGTGGGTGGGTTGCGAATACCGCCCGGCGCGCGGCGCGGTGGCGGGCGGCACCAGCGCGGGCCTGGGCTGGTTCAGGGCGCGCGCCGAATCGCGTTGATCGTCCTGTCGGCATCGCGAGTGCCGCGCACCTGGATGCCTTGCGCGGCGCGTTAGAGTGGGGCGTCCACTCTCATTCTGATCGGCCCAGTGTTCGCCGCCGCACAGAGCCGAAGGGTTGTGCACCGATACATTCAATTGGCACCTGGCGCCCAGTGCGCAATCACCGCGACGCAGTGAACAGGCTGTCCTTAGCAACTCCCTTACCCAACCCAAAGGAATACCCACCATGTCCAAACGCGACGAATACACCCAAATGCTGAAGAACGAACTTGATGCGCTGAATGTCAAGATGGACGCGCTGGACGCGAAGACCCAGGAAGCCAAGGAAGATGCGCGCGACGCCTACAAGGCCGAGGTCGCAAAGCTGCGTCACCAGTCTAAATTGGCAGTGGCCAAGTACGAAGAGTTGAAGGCATCTTCCGAAGACTCATGGGACAAGATGGTTGCGGAAACAGAAAAGATTCGCGACTCATTTGTCCACTCGTTCCACTACTTCAAATCGCAGGTCTGAGCGTGGCGCGACGTGGCCCGCATAGCGCCGCGCCGGCGTCGCGCCCGTAGGACGATTTGGGTTGCGCGGGAGAGGCGATCCCAGTTCACCGCCCCCGATAGATGCACCCGATCATCAGCACGACGTAACCCACCAGCAAGATCCAGAACGCATTCGGCGTCACGTTCTGGATCGGGGTGAAGTGCGAGAGCACGGCCACCAGTGCAAAGGCCAGGGCGATGAAGAAGGTGATCTGCGCCGGTGCATTGAATTTCATAAACGTCTCCCGCCGTGCAACGGCACGGCGTGAAGCATCATCGCTGCTGAGGCACCCTGCGCAAGCGGGGTATTTCCCGCAAGCCTGTAGGAGAATGGCGCGCTTGGCGCACGACTGGAAATTGCGGTACGCGGCGTCTTGACTTGCGCGCATACCGGCTGGTCAAAGGTCAACTCACCCTAGGCGGTCGCTGCTGCCTTGGGCGGCAGCGTGTTGACCAGGATGCGCTGCATGACCGTCAAGTACTGCCTGAACAGGCTGCCGGAGTTGTAGCGAAGTCCGTACTTCTCGCACAGCGCCTTGATCTTGGGCGCAACCTCGGGATAGCGGTGCGCGGGCATGTCGGGGAAGAGGTGGTGTTCGATCTGGTGACTCAGGTGGCCGGTGAGGATGTGGAACCAGCGCCCTCCGGTGAGGTTGCTTGAGCCGCTGAGCTGGCGCAAGTACCAGTCGCCGCGGGTCTCGTTCTTGCAGTCTTCCTGGCGGTAGATCGCCACATGCTCGGTGAAGTGTCCGCAGAAGATCACCACATAGGTCCACAGATTGCGGATCAGGTTGGACGCGAAGTTGCCGGCCAGCACGCGCGGGGCGCTCCATAGGGCGAGTGCCGGGAACAGCAGGTAGTCCTTGAACCACTGCTTGCCCACCTTGCCGAGGAAGCGGTTCAGGCGCTCCTTGAACACCGGTTTGGGGATGGCGCCGTGCTTGTAACGCCCCAGTTCCAGGTCATGCGAGCCCACGCCGTACTGAAAGCCCAGGGCCAGCATCGCGTTCGCCAGCGGCTGAAACCAATGGCGGGGTTTCCACTTTTGCTCGGGCGTCATGCGCAGCAGCGAGTAGCCCAAGTCGCGGTCCATCCCGAGGATGTTGGTGTGCGTGTGGTGGGTGACGTTGTGCGAATGCCGCCAGGCCTCGCCGTCGCAGGCGATGTCCCACTCGAAGGTTTGCGAATTCAGGGTGGGGTCGCCCGTCCAGTCGTATTGGCCGTGCATGACGTTGTGCCCGATCTCCATGTTGTCCAGGATCTTGGCGTGGGCCAGGGCCAGGGTGCCGGCAACCCAGCTCAACGGGCCGATCCCGAAGTGCAGCAGCGCGCGGCCGCTGACTTCGCTCACCCGGCACAGGGAAATCATGCGGCGGATGTGGTCTACATCGACCTGGCCGAGCGTGCTCATCACGCTGGCGCGGATCGAATCGACCTCGGTTTGGAATTCGTCAACTTGGGCGCGAGTCAGGCAGTGGTTCATGGTCAAACTTCCAGGGTGAGGTCGGAGCGGGCGGCGCTGACGCACAGGCGTATCACCTCGTTCGGGGCCGACGAGAGCTCGCCGGTTTGCAGGTTCTGCACCGTGCCGCTGCGCTTCACGCACTGGCAAGAGCGGCAGATGCCGATGCGGCAGCCGTGCTTGGGCGCCAGGCCCGCGGCTTCGGCTTGCTCGAGCAGGGAGGCGGCCCCCAGCGACTCGAAGCCGCGCGGGCTGCGGGTGAGCGTGATTCGCACCGGCGCGCCCAATGGCTGTGCGGCCAGCGGTGCGGCGGCAAAGCGCTCGGTGTGCAGCGGCGTGCGCAAGCCGTGGTCTTTCCAATGCGCCAACACCGCGTCCGTCAAGCCGGTCGGGCCGCAGACCCAAGTGGCGCGTTCATCCAGATCCGGCACCGTGTGCTGCAGGGCGGGCATGTCCAACCGGCCCGCGGTCTGGCTGAAATGCAGCACCTGGCGTAGGCCGGCCAAGCCCTGCAGTTCGTGGGCAAAGACGAGGTCTTGCGGATTGCGGCAGCTGTGCACGAAGACCAGGTCGCCCGTGTAGTGGCGTGCTTGCAGCTCACGCAGCAGGGCCATCACCGGCGTGACGCCGCTGCCGGCACTGAGCAGCAGCAGCTTCTGGGGCAGTGCAGCCGGCAGTACGAAGTCGCCCATGGCGGGACTGAGGGTGAGCACCTGACCGATGCGCGCCTGTTCATGCAGCCAGGCCGACACCTGGCCCTGGTGCTTTACGGTGATCGCGATTCGTCGGGAGCGCGGGCGCGAGGTGAGGGAGTACATGCGCTCATGGCGGCGACCATCAATCTCTACCGACACGCTCACGAACTGCCCAGCCTGGGCGCCGCGCCACAGGGCGTTGGGCTGCAGCACCAGGGTCACGGTGTCGGCGGTCTCCTGGATGCGCTTGACGACCCGCGCCCGCACCTGGCTCAGCGAGAGCAGCGGGTGGATCGCGTAGAGCGTGTCTTCGACAGCGCTCTCGCGCACGATGGACGCGACCCAAGGGTGCTGGAGAGCGGTGCGCAGGGGCTGCGTGAAGTGGTCGATGCGCATGGTGGGTGTTCCGTGGTAATGCCTATATTGTGTACACTTGTACACAATCAGACAAGCCACTTCAGCCTGCTAATTGAAGGGAGAATCCTCTAAACCATGCGAGACTAGACAATCAATCACGCTACGCCTGTGCACTGAAATGTCCACCAACCCCGACAAGCTCTCGCGGACCGAGCGCAAGGACCTCACCCGCGCCAGCCTGCTGCAAGCCGCCCTCGACCTCATGGGCGAGGGGCGCAGCTTCACCAGCCTGGGCATTCGAGAGATCGCCCGGGAGG
The DNA here is from genome assembly GCA_046595775.1 of Ramlibacter sp. Taxonomy (GTDB): domain Bacteria; phylum Pseudomonadota; class Gammaproteobacteria; order Burkholderiales; family Burkholderiaceae_C; genus Ramlibacter. The sequence goes on from JBKJOM010000113.1 coordinate 5,816, forward strand.
CCGGCATGGTGCCCAATGCCTTCTACCGGCACTTCCGCAACACCGACGAGCTGGGCCTGGCGCTGGTGGAGGAAGTCGGCATCAGCCTGCGGCGCCTCTTGCGCGAGGCCCGGCAGGGCAGCGTGGCCCCGGCCGAGCGCGTGTGCGCCTCGGTGGACGTGTACTGCGACTACGTCAAGCAGAACCGGCTGCTCTTCCTCTTTATCAGTAGCGAACGCGGCGGTGGCAGCCGGATCCTGCGCCTGGCCATCCGCAACGAGGTGCGCCATTTCACCAACGAGATGGCGCAGGACTTTCGCGGCATCGGCGCCTACTCCGAAATGCCCACGTCCACCCTGCAAATGGTCTGCGGCCTGATCGTCAACACGATGCTCGCCGCCGCGCCCGAGATCCTGGACCTGCCGCCCGACCAACCGCTGCTGGAGGCCGAGATGACAGATGCCTTTGTGCAGCAGCTGCAGGTCGTGCTGCTTGGGGCGGGGGTGTGGCGGGTGGGTTCGCGCCCCTGATGCCGCAAGCTCAGATTCTGGGCCGCAGCCGCGGCGTCGCGGCTTCGATCGGTGCCAGCAAGCGCTCCCACAGCTGCGGCCCTGGGTCGCGGCGGAAGGCGCCGAAGTGGCCCAGCGTCTTCAACCCCACCTGCGCCGGGGTGATGCTATGGCGCTGCACGTCGGCGTCGTGAAACTGCTCGGCCAGCGCGTCGACGGCGGCGGCGGGCGCGAAAGTCAGGTCGTCGCTGACGTCCCACAGGTGCATCGGCATGGTCAGCGCAGAAGCCCTGCGATACGGCTGCATGGCGGGGTCCGCAAAGGCCCAACCGCGCCGGAGCCCCCACTGCGCCCACTGACGCGCCACGCCACCGGGCATCGCCTGGGCGCCTGGGCCCATGGCCCAGCCCGGCAGGTGGCCTGTCACAGCCACCAGGCCCGGCACCCAGGCGCGAAAGAAGAACTCGGCCAGCCAGCGCTTCACGCCGGGGTATAGACGCGGCTCACCCACCTGCGAGCCCACGGACAGCAGCGCATCCGCCCGCTCGACGCCGCGCGCAAAGGCAATGGAATTGCCGCCGAAGCTGTGGCCTACCAGCAGCAGCGGCAGGCCCTGTGTGGCGCGGCGCGCTTCGGCAGCGGCCAGCGCTGCGCTCATGTCGAGCACGGCCCAGTCGCGCATCGAGCCGGCCTCGTGCCGCATCGGCCCGCGGCGCGAGCCGGCAATGCCACGGTAGTCGTAGGTCAGCACGGCATAGCCGCGTTCGGCCAGCCACTGCGCAAAGGCGCGGTAGTAGCCGCGTGGCACCCCGGCGGCAGAGCTCACCACGGCCACGGCGCGCGCAGCACCTGTGGGTGGCTCGAACCATGACGCGGCCAGGTGGCGTCCGTCGTCGGCGATCAGATGGTGGCGTTCGGCGTTGCCTACGTCCGCAGCCTGGCTGTCCGGGGCGGTGGCGGGAATTGTGGTGGTGGTGGTCATGAACTGACTGTAGGCACAGGCCTTCGAGTTGACTAGACTGGTTGCCGTTGACACATTGGTGAGTATTCATTGACAAAACACGCCTCTTCCTCCTTCTCCTCTTCTCGCCCCTTCCACCCCATGGGGCCGCGCGCCCCGCCCCAGCCCGACGCCAACGCGCTGGAGCTGATTGCGCGCATCGTCCCCGCCGGCAGCTTTGCGCAGGCCGCGCGCGAGCTGGGCTTGACGCGCGCGGCCGTCAGCCGCCGCATCGCCTTCATCGAACAGCAAGTGGGCACGCCGCTGTTTGCACGCTCGACACGCGCCCTGGGCCTGACCGAAGCCGGGCGCCGCCTGGCCAGCCGCGCGCGCGCCGTGCTGGAAGCCGCCGAATCGGCGCGGCGCGGCCTGCGTGCGCGCTCCGGCGACGGCCCGGGCCTGACCGGCACGCTGCGTCTGACCTCGGTGCCCAACTTCGGCCAGGCCGTGCTGGGGCCGCTGCTGGCGCGTTTCCAGGCGCTGCACCCGGCCGTGCGCATCGAATTGCGCCTGACCCACCGGCGCGTGGACCTTGTGCGCGAAGACATCGATGTGGCCTTTCGCGTCACGGACAAGCCGCCGCCTGATTGCGTGGCGCAGTCGGTGCTGCCCTTCGTTGTGCGCGCCTACGCGGCGCCTGTGCAGGGCGTGCCACTGGGCGCACCCGCCGACCTGGCGCACAACCGCTGCCTGGTGCTTGGTTCGCAGGCCGACGAGTTGACGCTGGTGTGGCACCACAGCATGCTGGGCCGCACCGAGGCTGTGACCCTGGCGCCCGCCATGCTAGGCGACGACACTGGCACGCTGCAGGCCGCAGCGCGCGCTGGCGGGGGCATCTACTTTGCCGCCGACTATTGCGTGGCAGATGATCTGCAGCGCGGCCTGCTGGTGGATGCGCTGCCGGGCTGGCACCTGCCGGTGGCCGTGGGAAGTGCAGTGCAGGCTTTGACCTTGCCCCTGGCGGTGGCACCGGAAGGCGCGCGCGCGCTGGTGCGTTTTGTGCGCGAAGCGCTGGGGGGCCCGGTGCGCCCCGATGCAAACAACGCCACCCAATGGGCCTGACTGTGTGTGCCGGTCCTACTACAAGCAGTCAGAGCGTGACGATCACGCAACTACCGTCGAGCATCTGCTCGACCCGCGCGGCGCTGGTGCCCACTTCCGCCACCGCGTGGCGCAGCTGGGCCTCGCTGCAGTCAAAGCGCTTTCGCCACCAGGTCACCTCGCGAGGGTCGGCCAGGTCGATCAGGCCGCGATCGGCGGGAATGGTTTCAAAGACGTACGCCATGTTCTGCGCTCCCAACGGGTTGTCCACTGTTTGCGACATTGGGCGGCCCTCCACCAGCAGGGCTTGAGGGTCAGCAGCGAAACAGGCTGTCAGCGTTTGCCGACGGTTGGGCCAAGGCGCCCGATCAGCGCCACGGCGGCGGCGGGCGCGCGCTCCTTCGCGCCATTGATAAAAAAGGCGAAGACCTCACGCCGGTCCGACTTGCTGATCCAGGCGCACGCGCCCTGCGCCCACTGGTCCAGCGATGCGGGAGAGTAGCCGGTCGCGCGCTGCGGCTCGCTGCGCATCAGCCGCAGGTAGGCCAGGTCGCTGTTCGCATCCGCGATGTTCGGGAACTTGTCGGAGTCGGCATGGACAGTCGTGCAGTGGTAGCGGCGCGCGAGTTTCAGGTAGTCCTCGTTGTTGAAGCTCTCGTGGCGCACGTCCAGCACGTGGCGCAGAGAAAGGCCGCCAGCCTGCGCGGGCAGCAAGCGCAGGAAGTCTTCGAAGTCCCGGGGATCGAACTGCTTGGTCGGCATGAACTGCCACAGGATCGGCCCGAGCTTTTCGCCGAGTTCGGCGATGCCGCTGTTCACGAAGCGGGAGATCGATTCGCCCGCAGTTGCCAGCACCTTGCGGTGGGTGGCGAAGCGGTTGGCCTTGAGCGAAAAGATGAAGCCTGCGGGCGTCTGCTCGCGCCACTTGGCGAAGGTGGCCGGGCCGAAGGTGCTGTAGTAAGTGCCGTTGACCTCGATCGCGGTGAGCTGGCGGCTTGCGTACGCGAGCTCCTTCGCATGGGACAGGCCCTTGGGATAGAAGTTGTTCCGCCAGGGCTCGAAGGTCCAGCCTCCCACGCCGACATGAATGCGCCTGTTTTCCATCGGACCGGATGGTAGTGCACGGGCCAGGCAGGCGGCGTACAGTTCGGGGTTTTCCTGACGTATTGCGAAGCTCTGCCATGAACGCACCCCTGCACCGCGAAATTCCGGCCGGCGTCCTTGATGGCGTCGCCGCCCTGGCCCATGCCACCGACCAATGGGACCGCGACATCGTCGGGCAAATCACGGACTACATCGCGATCCCTGCCAAGTCGCCCGGCTTTGACCCGGACTGGGCGAGCCACGGCTACATCGATACCGTGGTCCGCAACGCTGCTGCATGGGTCGAGGCGCAGAAGGTCGAGGGACTGGTGCTGGAAGTCATCCGCCTGCCCGGCCGCACGCCGGTCATCTTCTTCGAGATCGTGGGGACCAGGGCTGGCTCAGCGCAGACCGTGCTGATGTACGGCCACCTGGACAAGCAACCCGAGTTCACCGGTTGGCGCAACGACCTCGGGCCCTGGACCCCGAAGTACGAGGGCGGCAAGTTGTTCGGGCGCGGCGGCGCGGACGACGGCTACGCGGTGTACGCATCGATCGCCGCGGTGCAGGCACTCAAGGCCCAGAAGGTTGCGCATCCGCGCATCGTGGGCCTGATCGAGTCCTGCGAGGAGTCCGGCTCCTACGACCTGCTGCCTTACGTCGATGCCCTGCGCACCCGCCTGGGCGATGTTGGCCTGGTGATCTGCCTGGACTCGGGCGCCGGCAACTACGACCAGTTGTGGCTCACCACCTCTTTGCGCGGCCTGACCGTGGGCACGCTGAAGGTGGAGATCCTGACCGAAGGCGTGCATTCGGGCGACGCATCGGGCCTGGTGCCCTCGAGTTTCCGGATCATGCGGCAGGTGCTCGACCGGCTGGAGGACAGCAAGACCGGGCGCCTGTTGCCCGCCAGTTTCCATTGCGAGATGCCGCCCGAGCGCTTGCGCCAGGCGCAGGCCACTGCGGCGATTCTCGGCGACGAGGTGCACAAGCGGTTTCCCTGGGCGCATCACGACTGCGGCGGCTCCACCGTGTTCGCGCTACCCACCACCACCGACCCGGTCGAGGCGCTGGTCAACCGCACCTGGAAACCAGCCCTTTCGGTGACCGGCGCCGAAGGTTTCCCCGCGATGCAGGATGCCGGCAACGTGTTGCGACCCTACACCGCGTTCAAGCTATCGCTGCGCCTGCCGCCGCTGATCGACGCCGCCGCCGCGACGCAGGAGCTCAAGCAACTGCTGGAGGACAACGCGCCTTACCAGGCGAAAGTGACTTTTGAGGCGCGACCGGCTTCGCCGGGCTGGAACGCACCGGCCACCGCCCACTGGTTCGAGCAGTCCTTGCACCAGGCCTCGCAAACGCACTTCGGCGCACCCTGTGGCTTCATCGGCCAGGGCGGCACCATCCCGCTGATGAACCTGCTCAGCCAGGGCTTCCCCACCGCGCAGATGATGGTCTGCGGCGTGCTCGGCCCGCGCAGCAACGCGCATGGGCCGAACGAGTTCCTGCACGTGCCGTACGCCAAGAAGCTGACCGCAGCGGTCGCGCAGGTCATCTCGCAGATGCCTTGATTCACTCTCCTGGCGGGACCGAAGGGACCGGAACCTGTGAATTGCGGAACAGCAAAATTGCGGCATCCGGGCGATGATCGCCGCGCGATCATGATGACTTCGAGCCCCGTGCAATCCGAAAGCACGCTGTCCACCTTCACGGCCAGCGACGGGGACAACCTCGCCATGCAGGAGTGGCCGCTGCCCGAGGGGCTGGCTCTGCGCGGCGTGGTGGTGCTGGTCCATGGTCTGGGCGAGCATGCCGGGCGCTATGACCATGTGGCGCGGCGACTGAACAGCTGGGGCTTTTCGGTGCGCGGCTACGATCACTACGGCCATGGGGAATCGGATGGCGTGCGCGGCGGCCTGCCGCTGGACTCGCGACTGGTTGATGACCTGGCTGACGTGATCAACAGCACGCGCCACCGCATGGAAGTGCCGGCACCACTGATCGTGCTCGGTCACAGCATGGGCGGCCTGGTCGCTGCCTGCGTGGTGGCACTGGGGCAAGTGAAGGTCGATGGCCTGGTGCTGTCCTCGCCCGCGTTCGATCCCGGGCTGAACGCCTTCCATAAGCTGCTGCTGGCCACGCTGCCGCGCATCGCGCCCAACCTCACGGTGGGCAACGGCCTCGACCCGCATTTCGTCTCGCGCGACCCGGCGGTGGTGGCGCGTTACCAGGCCGATCCGCGTGTGCACGACCGCATCAGCGCGCGGCTGGCGCGCTTCATCGCCGACTCGGGTCGCGCGGTGATCGCACATGCGCATGAGTGGACGGTGCCCACGCTGCTGATGTACGCCGGCAGCGACCGGCTGGTGAACCCCGCTGGAAGCCGCGCCTTCGCTGCAGCGGCCCCCAGGCAGGTGGTGCAGGCAACGTGCTTCGAGGAATTCTTCCACGAGATCTTCAACGAGCTCGACCAGGAAGAAGTGTTCGAGCGGATGCAGCGCTGGCTCGACGAGCAGTTTCCCGCCGTTTGAAGCGGGGCTTCAGTGCGCCAAGGTCAAGGCCACCAGCAAGGCCAAAGGCGCAGTTTCTGCGCGCAACACGCGCGGCCCCAGCGTCATCGGCTCGAAGCCGCGTGCGATCGCCGCGGCTTCCTCTTGCGGCGCGAGTCCGCCTTCTGGGCCCGATAGCGCCAACACTTCGCCGGCTTCCCGCCACGACGCCTGCGCGCCTGTAGCCAGCGACAGCACGATGCGCCGCCCCTTCGAGTCCAGTCGCTGCAACCACTCGGCCAGTGGCAGGACCTCATGGACCATTGGCACCCGGTTGCGTCCGCACTGCTCGCAGGCTGCGACGGCGATGCCTTGCCAGTGCGCGCGCTTCTTCCCGGCCCGCTCGCCGGAGAGCTTGATCACGCTGCGCGCGGCCGCCAGCGGCTGGATCGAGGCGACCCCCAGTTCGGTGGCCTTTTCCACCAGCCAGTCCATGCGGTCGTTGGCCGGCAGGCCAACCGCAAGGTGCACGGCATTGGGTGCTTCGCGTTCGATGGCACGGTGTTCACCCACGAGCACCTGCACGTCGTTGCGCCCCATGCGTTCGATTGCGGCGTCCCACTCGCCACCTGAGCCGTCAAAGAGGGTCACCGCCTCGCCCGGCTGCATGCGCAGCACCTGCACATGCCGAGCAGCGCCGGGCGGCAAGGTCAGCGACTGGCCTGCGGCGAGCCCGGCGGGACAATGGATGCGCGGCATCGGCTAGAGCCGCCCGAACGAGAAGGCGTCGGTGACTTGCGTGCCTTCAAGCGCGTCCACCAGCTTGAGCAGGGGTGTGAGCTCGCGATAGCGCGCGGCGGTGGCGCGGATGTAGGCTAGAAAGCGCGGCGCATCGGCCAGGTACTTCGGCTTGCCGTCGCGCAAGGTCAGGCGCGCGAAGATCCCTGCGACCTTCAGGTGCCGCTGCAGTCCCATCCACTCGACGGCGCGGTAGAACTCGCCAAAGTCGGAGCCCACCGGCAGCCCGGCCTTTTGCGCCTTCTGCCAATAGCGGATCGTGATGTCGAGCACGAACTCCTCGTCCCATGAAAGGAAGGCATCACGCATCAGGCTGGCGATGTCGTAGGTGATCGGCCCGTGGACCGCATCCTGGAAGTCGAGCACCCCAAGCCGCGTCTCGGCCGGTTCGGTCGGAATCATCAGGTTGCGCGGCATGAAGTCGCGGTGCACGTACACCGCGGGCGTAGCCAGGTTGCGCTCGATGATCAGTTTGAACGTCGCGTCCAGCGTTTCGCGCGCCGTGCCTTCCACCTTCGCCCCGCGATGCTGCTGCAGGTACCAGTCGGGAAACAGGGCCAGCTCGCGCGTCAGCAAGGCCGCGTCGTAAGGGGGTAGCTCGCCGGGCCTGGAGGCCAGTTGCCAGGCGATGAGCGCGTCGACGGCTTTCATGTAAAGCGGCTGGTTGGCCGGCGCGCTGGCGGCGTCGAGCACCTCGATCATGGTGCGGTTGCCCAGGTCGTCCAGCAACATGAAGCCGTGGGCTTCGTCCCAGGCGAGAACGCGCGGCACGTTCAGCCCCGCATCGGCCATCAGCTTCGCGACATGCACGAAGGGCGCGCAGTCTTCCTTGTCGGGCGGCGCGTCCATGATGATGGCGCTGCCGCCGGCCTCGGTGTCGAGGCGCAAGTAGCGGCGGAAGCTCGCGTCGGCCGATGCCGTGCGCAGTGTTTCAGGCAAAAGCCGGTACGCGGGCCGGACGGAATCGAGCCATTGCCGGAACTGCGCGTGGCGTTTCGCATCGTCCCAATGGACCGGCGCGCCGGCGGTTGCCGGAGTATGGGTGTCGCTCATGGATAATCCATTCTACAAATCGATGGACGCAAGACCGATGGCGCCGAGCGCCCGCTTTGAATTGACACCGGTCGCGCTCGTGGCCTGCGCCCTCTTCCACGGTGGCGTGGCGCGCGCGCAGGCGGAGCCGCCTTTGCTGCTCAAGCCCAGCCCCAGCCTGACCGAGACGATTCCCGCTCAGCTTCGGCGCGAGCTGCCGACGTTCGTCACTGGGCAGTCGGTGCAGGGGGTGCCCGACCTGCAGACCGTGGTCGAGGGCGACGCCGTCCTGCGCCGCAGTGATACCGTGATCCGTGCCGACCGGCTTGAGTACTACGCGCCCGACGACCTGGCGAAGGCGCGCGGCCACGTGCGAATCAACCGCGCCGGCAACGTCTTTGAAGGGCCGGCGCTGGAGCTGAAGGTGGAGGCCTTCGAGGGTTTCTTCGCCAACCCCAGTTACCGGCTGCTCCGCAATGGCGCGTACGGCGAGGCCGAGCGCGTCGACTTCATCGACGACAAGCGCAGCGTCATTCGCAACGCCACTTACACCACCTGCAGGCGGCACGCCGGTCCCGGCTGGATGCCCGACTGGATTCTGCGCGCGGCCAGCATCCGTATCGACGAGGAAGAAGAGACCGGCCAGGCCAGCGGCGCCGTGCTCAGCTTCATGGGCGTGCCGGTGCTGCCGGTGCCCACGATGAGCTTTCCGCTGTCGGACAAGCGCAAGTCGGGGCTGCTGCCGCCCACGATCGGCATCGACAGCCTGAGCGGCGTGGAGGTGACGATCCCCTACTACTGGAACATAGCCCCCAACCGCGACGCGACCCTCTACCCCACGCTGATGAGCAAGCGCGGCATCGACCTCGGCGGCGAGTTCCGTTATCTGGAGGGCAGCTATCAGGGCCAGCTTCGCGCCAATTACATGCCCAACGACCAGCTGCGCAGCCGCGATCGCTGGGGCTATTCCATGCGGCATGAGGGACTGATCGCCCTGGGCAGCGGGGTCAGTCCGCTGGGCCTGAACCTCAACCTCAACCGCGTCAGCGACGACAACTACTGGCGTGACTTCTCGCGCACGACGGCCTCGCTCACGCAGCGGTTGCTGGCCATGGATGGGTCCCTGAACTGGTCGGTTGGCGGCGTCGCGGTCACTGCCCGGGCATTGAAGTGGCAGACCCTGCAGGACCCGACTGCGCCCATCGTGCCCCCCTACGACCGCATGCCGCAACTGGTGGCCCGGTACGCCCGCAGCGATTTGCCGCTGGGTCTGGAAGCGTCCGTCGAAGCCGACTACACCCGCTTTGAGTCGGACCGCGTGCTCAACAAGCAGCCCAACGCCCAGCGCATCTTCACCCGCGCACAGCTCAGCCGCACCTGGCAGGCGCCGGGCTGGTTCGTTACGCCCAAGCTGCAGCTGCACGCTACGCAATACGAATTCGACGCGCCGCTGTCCAACGGCGCAACTTCGGCCAGCCGTACGCTGCCGATCTTCAGCCTGGACAGTGGGCTTGTGCTGGAGCGCGACACCAGCCTGTTCGGCCGCAATTTCCGCCAGACGCTGGAGCCGCGCGCCTATTACGTGTATGCGCCCTACCGCAACCAGAGCCTGCTGCCCAACTACGACTCGGCGCTCAACGACTTCAACTTCGCCACCATCTACACCGAGAACGCGTTCGGCGGCAATGATCGTATCGCGGACAACAACCTGCTGACGCTGGGCGCCAGCACACGCCTGCTCGATCCCGAAACCGGCGCCGAGGCTGCGCGTTTGGGCGTCGCCCAGCGCCTGCGCTTCAAGGACCAGCGGGTCACGCTGCCCGGCGTTGCGCCTGTGAGCGAGCGCCTGTCCGACCTGCTGTTCGGCGCCACGATCAACTGGATGCCGCAGTGGACGACCGACGCCACGGTGCAATACAACCCGAAGACCTCACGCTCGGTCCGCGCAACCGTCGGTGGGCGATACAACCCTGCGCCTTACCATGTGCTCAGTGCGGCCTACCGCCTGCAGCGCGGACAGAGCGAGCAGATCGATCTCGGCTGGCAATGGCCCCTGAACGACCTGTGGGGCGACAAAGGCGAGAAACTCGGCCCGGGCCGCGGCGAAGGCGAAGGCCGCTGGTACAGTGTGGGCCGCCTGAACTTCAGTCTGAAGGACAGGCGCATCGTCGACACGATCGTCGGGCTGGAGTACGACGCGGGCTGCTGGCTTGGGCGGGTGGTGCTGGAGCGGCTGCAAAGCGGCACCTCCACTTCCAACAAGCGGATCCTGTTCCAGCTCGAATTCGTGGGCTTCACCAGGATCGGCTCCAACGCCCTGCAGACGCTGCGGGACAATATCCCCCGTTATCAGTTCCTGCGCGAACAGACCACCCAGCCCAGCCGCTTCAGCAATTACGATTGAACGCCCCATGAACGCACGAGTCCCCGCCCTGTGGCTGTCCCTGGCCGTCCTGGCCATCCAACTTCCGGCTGTTGCCCAGGGCCTGCGGCCGTCCGCGCCGCTTCCGGTGCGGCCGGCGACCAATGAACCGCGCCCGGCCGACTTCATCGTCGCCGTCGTCAACTCGGAGCCGATCACCAACAACGAAGTGCGCACGCGCATGGCCCGCTTCGAGCAGGAGCTGGCCCAGCAGGGCCAGGGCGTGCCGCCGCGCGGCGAGTTCGGGCGCCAGGTGTTGGAGCGGATGATCAGCGAGAAAAGCCAGCTGCAGCTGGCCCGCGAGAACAACTTCCGCGTCGAGGATGGGGCCGTCGACCAGGCCGAACAGAACATCGCGCGCCAGAACGGTTACTCGGTCACCGAGTTGCGCCGCCGCATGATCAGCGCGGGCATGGACCCCTCACAGTTCCGCAGCGAGCTGCGCGATCAGCTGACGCTGCAACGCATGCGCGAGCGCGAGGTGGACAACCGGGTGCGCGTGGGCGACCTGGAGCTGGACCAGTTCATCGACGAGTTGAAGCGCCTGGGGGCCGACCCGGCCAACCAGGAAGTGAACCTGGGCCACATCCTGGTGGTGGTTCCCGAGCGGGCCTCCGAAGTGCAGATCGGCGCCCTGCGCGACAAAGCCATGCGCGCGCTGCAACGCGCCCGTGCCGGTGAGGATTTCGCCAAGCTTGCGCAAGAGTTCTCTGATGCGCAGGCGGCGGGCGCCAACGGCATGCCCACGGGGATGCGCGCGCCCGAGCGGATTCCGGGGCTGTTTCTCAACGCGGTGGACAAGGTCGCCGTCGGCGGCTACAGCGACCTGGTCCGCTCGGATGCCGGCTTTCACATCATCAAGGTCTTCGAGCGAAAGCAGGGCGGCCTGCCCTCCAGCGTGGTCCAGACGCACGCACGCCATATCCTGTTGCGACCCGGCCCGCAATTGACCGAGGCGCAGGCGATCCAGCGCCTGGCCGAGTACAAGCGCCGCGTCACGGCCGGCCAGGCCGACTTCGCGCAGCTCGCTCGCGAGAACTCGCAGGACGCGAGCGCGAAAGAGGGCGGCGACCTGGGCTGGGCCTCGCCTGGCCTGTTCGTCCCGGAGTTCGAAGAAGCGATCACCGCCTTGCAACCGGGCCAGGTCGGTGACCCCATGATCTCCCGCTTCGGCGTCCACCTGATCCAGGTGCTGGAGCGCCGGCAGGGCACGCTCACCGCCCGCGAACAGCGCGATATCGCCCGCAACATGTTGCGCGAGCGCAAGCTGGACGAGGCCTACATCAACTGGGCGCGTGAGGTGCGGGGCAAGGCCTACGTGGAATACCGGGAGCCGCCGAACTGACGGCGGGCCCCGCGCGATGAAGCCCATGCCGCGCAAGCGATGAAACACATCCCGCGCAAGCGCTTTGGCCAGCACTTCCTGGCCGACTCGGCGATCATCGACGGCATCGTCCGCGCGATCGATCCGAAGCCGGGCCAGGCGATGGTCGAGATCGGCCCGGGCCTCGCAGCCCTCACGCAGCCGCTGGTCGAGCGGCTGGGCCGGTTGCACGTGATCGAGCTCGATCGCGACCTGGCCGCGCGGCTGTGCAAGCGGCCGCAACTGTCGGTGGTCGAAGCCGATGTGCTCAATGTTGACTTCACACAACTGGCGCGCGAGATGGGCGCACCGAAGGTTCGCGTCGTCGGCAACCTGCCGTACAACATCTCTACGCCGATCCTGTTCCATCTGCTGGGGCACGTGGCAAGCGTGCAGGACCAGCACTTCATGCTGCAAAAGGAAGTGGTCGACCGGATGGTGGCGCGGCCCGCCACGTCGGACTACGGCCGGCTCTCAGTCATGCTGCAGTGGCGCTACGACATGGAGAACGTGCTCTTCGTGCCGCCCACCGCGTTCGATCCGCCCCCCCGAGTCGACAGCGCCGTCGTGCGCATGGTGCCGCGCGAGAACCCTGCGGCGGTTGATGAGAAGCTGCTCTCCGAGATCGTGCAGGTGGCCTTCAGCCAGCGCCGCAAGATCATGCGCAACACGCTGGGCAAGTGGCTGGAGCAGCGCGGCTTTGCCGGGGAATTCGATGTGCAGCGCCGCGCCGAGGAAGTACCGGTGGACGAGTACCTGCAGCTCACCCTCTCCCTGGGGGAGAGGGCGGGGTGAGGGCCGTGTGCGCGCGGAATAACATGCAGCGCGCACAACAAAAAGCCGGGCTCTGCCGGGCTTTTTACCTAGCTAGCCACTGCGAAAACACGCAGTGCTTTCGCAGTGATCAGGCCGCTGCCAGCCAATACCCTGCGTTGAAGGGACTGGACATTCGCAGGGCCAGCGGCGAAACGTCCACCAACTTGTCGGTGGGCATCTTCTCGCCGGATTCAGTGACCACCGCCTGCGTTGCCGCTTCGGTGCCTGGTGCCTCGTTCGCCCGTTCTGCTTGGCTGTTTTGCGCAGAACGGGCTACAGAAAAGAATAGAAGCACCGGAAAGGAATTTTCCTTTCGGCCCAATAATCTGCGGTGTCGCGGAAGATGTCGAGCAGCTGCTCGCGCGCTTCCTTGTCGAACTTGGCGTTGGCCGGAATGTGCTCGAGCACCACGATGAAGCCGGGCTGCGGGCCCGACTTATGCACGGGGTCGGTCATGCAGTCGTACAGGGCGTCAAAGTTCTTGCCGAAATGCGCCGGCAGAATGAACTGCCCGGCAATCAGGTCGAGCACGTCCTGCTTGCTTTGCGCCGAGGACAGGTTCGCATACAGGAAGTGCTGCCCGAGCGAACGGGCGGCATCCTGCAGGTCCTGCACGCGGAACGCGCGTATCGACTGCACGATGTTGGTCCGCACGCCCTTGAGGGTGACCTCGGGGGCTGCGGTCTCGGTACGAAGTGGTGTGTCCATCTCCGCGTCTCTTTCCATAGTCAAAAATTCGTCCCGCTTCATTGGGGTTCACTCCACGATCATTCGAAAACTGGCGTAATGGTCTGCGGTGTAGTAACACGCGTGCGGCACTTTCAACGGCCCGCCGCACACGATGCGCCGGGCTCCCCGGTCGCGCGATCCTGGCGTCGGTACGGTGTATTCGCGGTAGTAGCCGCGCTTTGCGGCCGGGAGCGCACGCTCCCTGTTGCCGAACACCGTGCCATCCTTGCCGCTGGTAAACGGACCGCCCACGCGGATCAGTTCATAGGTTTCCCGGCCTTGCCGGGGCAGCTCAGCGACGCGGATTTGCGCGACGGCTGGCCTGCGTTCGGTAAAGCGGTCCGCATCAGACCTGGCTTGCGCCGGGAGGCCGGAGACCACACCCGCCAAGAGGATGCTAGTTAGCGCAAACTTGACGGACGCGATACGCGCCATGAACGGACCTTCTCGGGTGACCTTCGGGGGGACGCCTTCGCGGGTTTTCGAGGCTTACGGCAACGCCGAAGAGCTTCGGGTAAACCCGCAAAAATTCAGGCAGTAGTGTGACGTATCCGCCCCTAAAAGGCAAGCGGCTGCCCAATTTTTGGGCACGGGGAAGGGCCATTTCGGCCCCCCGCCTTGACTTTTAAGTTAGCGCCAGCTACGCGATTTGGGCTTATCTCGCCGCGTTGGCATCCGCAACCGTGAGCGCACACATGTTGACGATGCGCCGAACCGTGGCACTGGCGGTCAGGATATGGACCGGCTGGGCCGCGCCCAGCAGCACCGGGCCGATCGCGATATTGCCGCCGGCCGCCGTCTTGAGCAGGTTGTAGGAAATATTCGCGGCGTCGATGTTGGGCAGCACCAGCAGGTTGGCGTCGCCCGCCAGCGAACTGTGCGGCATGATCTGGGTGCGCGCGGCGCCATCAAGCGCCACATCGCCATGCATCTCGCCGTCCACTTCGAGCCAGGGCGCGCGCTCCCGCAACAGCACCAGCGTGTCGCGCATCTTCACGGCGCTGGGCTGGTTGCTGGAGCCGAAGTTCGAATGCGACAGCAGCGCGGCCTTGGGCTTGAGCCCGAACCGCATCATTTCTTCTGCGGCCATGATCGTGATCTCGGCCAGTTGGGCCGCAGTGGGGTCGTAGTTGACGTGCGTATCCACCAGGAAGACCTGGCGGCCCGGCAGCATCAGGCCGTTCATGCAGGCATACGTGCACACCCCCGCGCGCCGGCCAATCACCTGGTCGATGTACTGGAGGTGGATGTTCGTGGTGCCCCAGGTGCCGCAGATCATGCCGTCGACCTGGTCCTTGTGCAGCAGCATCGCGCCGATCAGCGTGAGGCGACGGCGCATCTCGATCTTGGCCATCTGCGCCGTAATGCCCTTGCGCTCGGTCATGCGGTGGTAGGTCTGCCAGAAGTCGCGGTAGCGCTCATCGTGCTCGACGTTGACCACGTCGTAGTCGAGCTCTTCTTTCAGGCGCAGGCCGAACTTCTCAATGCGCTGCTCAATGATCTTCGGCCGGCCGATCAGCGTGGGACGCGCCACGCCTTCGTCCACCACCACCTGCGCGGCGCGCAGCACGCGCTCTTCTTCGCCTTCGCACATTGCCACGCGCTTCTTCACTGCCGCCTTGGCCGCGGTGAAGATCGGCTTCATGGTCGTGCCGGACGCATAAACGAAGCTCTGCAGACGGTCGCGGTATGCGTCCATGTCCTTGATCGGCCGCAACGCCACGCCGCTGTCAGCCGCCGCTTTGGCCACCGCCGGCGCGATCTTCATCATCAGGCGCGGATCGAACGGCTTGGGGATTAGATATTCGGGACCAAAGGCCAGTTTCTGCCCCGCATAGGCGGCAGCGACCACTTCGCTTTGCTCGGCCTGCGCCAGGTCGGCGATGGCGTGCACCGCAGCGATCTCCATCTCCACGGTGATCGTGGTGGCGCCCGAATCGAGTGCGCCGCGGAAGATGTACGGGAAGCACAGGACGTTGTTGACCTGGTTCGGGTAGTCGGTACGCCCGGTGGCCATGATGGCGTCATCGCGCACGGCCTTGACGTCTTCCGGTGCGATCTCCGGATTCGGGTTGGCCAGCGCCAGGATGATCGGCCGGTCAGCCATCTTGCGGACCATGTCCTGCTTGAGCACGCCCGCGGCGGACAGGCCCAGGAAGATGTCCGCGCCTTCGATGATCTCGCCCAGCGTGCGCGCAGCGGTCTCCTGCGCGAAGGGGATCTTGTCCTCGTCCATCAGCTCCTTGCGGCCCTGGTAGACCACGCCGGCCAGGTCAGTCGCGTAGATGTTGCCGCGCGGCATGCCCAGCTTGACCAGCAGGTTCAGGCAGGCGAGCGCAGCGGCTCCGGCGCCGGAGGTGACGAGCTTGACGTCCTTGATGTCCTTGCCGACGACCTTCAGCCCGTTGATGATCGCCGCGCCCACGCAGATCGCAGTGCCGTGCTGGTCGTCATGGAACACCGGGATCTTCATCCGGGCGCGCAGCTTGCGCTCCACATAGAAGCAGTCCGGCGCCTTGATGTCTTCAAGGTTGATGCCGCCGAAGGTCGGTTCGAGCGAAGCAATGATGTCGACCAGTTTGTCGAGGTCGTGCTTCTCATTGATCTCGATATCGAAGACGTCGATGCCCGCGAACTTCTTGAACAGGACGCCCTTGCCTTCCATCACTGGCTTGGAGGCGAGAGGCCCAATGTCGCCCAGGCCCAGCACGGCCGTGCCATTGGTGATCACTGCCACCAGATTGCCGCGCGCGGTGTACTTGAAGGCGTTGTTCGGGTCCTTGACGATTTCTTCGCAAGGCGCGGCCACGCCCGGTGAATAGGCCAGGGCCAGGTCATGCTGGTTGATCAGTTGCTTGGTCGCGTGGATCGCTACCTTGCCAGGCGTCGGGAACTCGTGATATTCGAGGGCGGCCAGGCGAAGCTCGTGGCGCTTCTCGTCCTGCATTTCCGTGGGGGTCGGGGGCATGTTGTCTTGTCTCCTGGGTCGCAGCTTAAGCCTGCGGCTTTGCGCAACGTTCTTTGGGGCGGTGGATTGTAGTCCGCTTGCGGGAAAACCCTAGTACGCGATTGTGCGTAGACAAGAGCGGCGGCCGCCGCGGAGTGGCGAGACCCGGCGGGTATCATGGCCGCCACATTCCACCCCTCGAGGAGCGCGCCATGGGACTGATGGATTTCATCAAGAAACAGTTCATCGACATCATCCAGTGGACGGAGGACACGGACGGCGTGCTCGCCTGGCGCTTCCCCATGGCAGACATGGAAATCCAGTACGGCGGCTCGCTCACCGTGCGCGAGTCGCAGATGGCCGTGTTCGTGAACGAAGGCAAGATCGCCGACGTTTTCGGGCCGGGCATGTACAAGCTCACCACGCAGACGATTCCGCTGCTCACTTACCTGAAGAACTGGGACAAGCTGTTCGATTCGCCTTTCAAGAGCGATGTGTACTTCTTCTCCACGCGCCAGCAGGTCGACCAGCGCTGGGGCACGCCGCAGCCGATCACGATCCGTGACAAGGACTTCGGCGCGGTGCGGCTGCGTGCCTTCGGCAACTACAACTACAGCATTGCCGACGCCGGCCTGTTCCACCAGAAGATTTCCGGCACGCGCGAGCGCTACACCACCGAGGAGCTCGACGGCCAACTGCGCGGCCTGGTGCTGCAGCACATCTCGGACGCGATCGCGCAAAGCGGCATCCCGTTCCTGGACCTCGCATCGAACCAGATCGAGTTCGCGCGCGCACTGCAGACGGAACTTACACCCGCGTTCGCCGCGATCGGCTTGCGCCTGGACGGCATGACGGTGCAGAACCTGTCGCTGCCCGAGGAGCTGCAGAAGCTGCTGGACCAGCGCATCGGCATGGGCATGGTCGGCAACGACATGGGCAAGTTCATGCAGTACCAGACCGCGCAGGCGATCCCCGAGATGGCCAAGGGCGTGGGCCAGGGCGGCGGTGGCATAGCGGGAGATGCAATGGGCCTGGGCGCGGGCATCGCGATGGGCCAGGTGCTCGCGCAGAACATCCAGCAGGGCCTGCAGCAACGGCCTGCGGCTGCGGCGGCCGATGCCGCGACCGCAGCGGCGGTCAAGCCCGACGACGTGATGGCCACGCTGGAAAAACTCGGTGAACTCAAGGCCAAGGGCATTCTCACGCAGGAAGAGTTCGACGCAAAGAAAGCCGAGCTGCTGAAGAAGTTGGTCTAAACCGCGCCACGTGGCCGATACCAGTCCGCAGCGGGTCTATCGAGCCGCGTGCCCGGGATGCGGCGCGCCGGTGGAGTTTCGCTCCGCCCAGTCCACGCACGCGGTCTGCAGCTTCTGCCGCAGCACGGTGGTACGCAATGGCGACACGCTCGCGCGCGTGGGCAAGATGGCGGAGGTCTTTGAGGACTTCAGCCCGCTGCAACTGATGGCGGGCGGCCGCATCGACGGCCGTGCCTTCACGCTGATCGGTCGACTGCAATACAAGGGCGAGAGTGGCGCCTGGACCGAGTGGAACGCGATCTTCGATGACGGCAGCAGCGGCGTGCTGGCCGAGGACAACGGTGCCTACATCTTCGCGCGTGCCGCGGAGATGGGCCGCGAGGTGCCCGGACCCGAGTTCCTGCGCGTGGGCGCCACGACGGCAGTCGGCGGCAAGAGCTACAGCGTCGCTTCCAACGACACAGTCGCGCTGATTTCGGCGCAAGGCGAGCTGCCCAAGCTGCCTCCGTTGAACAAGCCGTTCCCAATGGTGGAACTGCGCAGTGCCGACGGTGTGGTGCTGAGCATCGACTACGGCGCGCAACCGCCGGTGCTCACCCAGGGCCGCGCTGTCGCGATCGACGAGCTGCAGATGACGGGCTTGCGCGAGGACACGGCGAAGGAAGAAAAGGGCCGCCTGTTCTCCTGCCCGAGTTGCGGCGCCGAGGTCGAGGTGACGCTGGACACCACCAAGTCGGTCACCTGCCGTTCATGCCACAGCATCATCGACCTCTCGCAAGGCATCGGCAGCGAGTTGCAGCACGCGGCCCAGGACGAGCCGGTGCAGCCGGTGATTCCGCTGGGCAGCAGCGGCCAACTGCAAGGCGCGCAGTGGCAGGTGGTGGGCTTCCAGCACCGCATGGGCCACGAGCCGGGCGATGAGGACGAGGCCTTCGGCTGGAGCGAGTACCTGCTGTACAACCGCAAGCGCGGCTTCACTTTCCTGGTGGATTCGGAAGAGGGCTGGAGCGTGGTCAAGCCGACTACCGGCGCGCCTGCGCTGTCGCCGGGCGAGAAGACCGCCAGCTACCTGGGCACGACCTACCAGTTGCAGTACGCCTACGAGGCGCAGACCAATTACGTCGCCGGCGAGTTCTACTGGCCGGTGGAACGCGGCCAGACAACCTTCAACCGCGATTTCGCCAAGGGCGCATCGCTGCTGTCGATGGAGCGCACGCCCAAGGAGGTGACGTGGTCGAGCGGCAGCAAGATCGGCAGCGATGTCGTCGCCAAGGCCTTCAAGATCGAGGACAAGGGCGAGTTGCTCAAGCGCGGCGACTCCGGCCCGACCAGTCCCCAGGGCGGCGGTGGCGGCTTGGGCTGCGGCACCATCGTGCTGCTGTTCATCATGATCCTGGTCCTGTTGCTGGTGCTCAAGGCCTGCATCGGCGGCGAGGGCACGGGCAACAACTATTCATCCACCGGCCGCTCGAGCGGCGGGGCCTTCGGCGGGTATTCCAGTGGCGGCGGCCACAAGTAGACGCAACAACTTTTCTGGAGAACATCATGGATATCGAATGGCTGAAACCGGGCGCGTTCTTCGGCTCCATCCTGTACGCGCTGATCGGCGTGGGCATCTTCGGGCTGTGCTTCGTCATCATCGACAAGCTCACGCCCTACAACCTGTGGAGCGAGATTGTCGAGAAGCACAATGTCGCGCTGGCCATCGTGGTGGGCTCCATGTCACTGGGCATCTGCATCATCGTCGCAGCCGCCGTGCACGGCTGATCCCGTGAGCGCAGAGCACCAGTCGCGGCCCGCGAAGGCCGTGCCGTCGCCGCTGCCGCTCGAGGTCGCGCTGCTCGCGTCGGTGTTCGTGGTCGCGGCCTGCGGGCTGGTCTACGAACTGGCGGCGGGCGCGCTCGCCTCGTACGTGCTGGGCGACTCGGTGCTGCAGTTCTCCACCGTCATCGGCACCTATCTCTTCGCGATGGGCGTGGGGTCCTGGCTCTCTCGCTTTTTCGAGCGGCAACTGCCCTCGCACTTCCTGCGCATCGAACTGCTGGTGGCGCTGGCCGGCGGGTTCATGCCCGCCGTGCTGTTCGTCGCGAATGCCTGGTTGCCCACAGGCTTTCGCGGACTGCTCTACGGCATGGTGTTCACGGTCGGCGTGCTGGTGGGCCTGGAGATCCCGCTGGTCATGCGCATCCTCAAGCGCAACGTGGCGTTGAAGGACCTGGTGTCGCAGGTGCTCACCTTCGACTACCTCGGGGCGCTCGCCGTCTCGATCGCCTTTCCGCTGGTGCTGGTGCCGCAACTCGGGCTGGTGCGAACCGGACTGCTATTTGGCTTGATGAATGCCGCCGTCGCACTGTGGGCGCTGTGGCTGTTCCGCCATGAGCTGCGCCGCATCGCCGCGCATGCAGTGGCCTGCGTCGCCACCTTGCTGTTGCTGGCCGCAGGTTTTGCGGGTGCGCAAACCATCACTTCGTTCGCCGAGGACAAGTTCTACCAGGACCCTGTGGTGTTCGCCGCCACCACGCCCTACCAGCGCATCGTCGTCACGCACGGCCGTGCCGGGCATCGCCTGTTTCTCAACGGCAACCTGCAGTTCGCCGAACGCGACGAGTACCGCTACCATGAGGCGCTGGTGCATCCCGCGATGGCGGCGCACGGCGCGCCGCGCAAGGTGGCCGTGCTGGGTGGCGGCGACGGCATGGCGGTGCGTGAAGTATTGCGCTATCCCGGCGTGGAAAGCGTGACGCTGGTGGAGCTCGACGCGAACATGACGCGGCTGTTTTCCACGCACCAGACGTTGTCGCGCCTCAACGGCGGCTCACTCGCCTCGCCCAAGGTGAAGGTGGTCAACACCGATGCGTTCCAGTGGCTGCAGGACACGCAGGACATGTTCGACGTCGTCATCGTCGACTTTCCGGACCCGACCAATTTCGCGATCGGCAAGCTCTACACCAACTCCTTCTATGCGCTGCTCGACCAGCGCCTCGCCGCCGGTGGCTATGCGGTGATCCAGACCACTTCGCCCCTGATCGCGCGCCAGAGTTTCTGGACGGTGGTGGAGACCGTGGAGTCCGTGGGCCTGCGCGCCACGCCGTATCACGCGCATGTGCCCAGCTTCGGCGAATGGGGATTCATCATCGCCGGGCGCCGGCCCTTCCACCAGCCAGAGCAGTTGCCGCCGGGTTTGCGTTTCCTCAGCACCCCAAGCCTGCCGCTGATGTTCGATTTCCCGCGCGACATGGCGCGCGTTCCAGCGGAAGTGAACCGCCTGTCCAACCAGGTGCTGGTCACGACCTACGAACGCGAGTGGGGCAAGGTGCTCGCTCCGTGACTGTGAGGCGCAGAACCGTATTGGCGTCCGCGGCGCTGCCGTTGGCCGCCTGCAAGCCGGAGCGGCAGGTCACCGGCGGCTTCAACGGCCCGCAGCCCCAGCGCGGCCACCGGTTGCGCGAGCCGACCCCTCCCGGTACACCGGCCGTCACGCGCCGCTGCAGCGTGCTCATCGCGGGCGCCGGCATCGCAGGGCTGTCGGCCGCGCGAGTGCTGCGGCAAGCCGGCGTCGACGATTTCGCGCTGCTCGACCTGGAGGACAGCCCCGGCGGCAACAGCCGTGGCACCCGGGTGAACGGGCTGCCGTGCCCGCTCGGTGCGCACTATCTGCCAGTGCCGGGCGAAGGCGCGCGCGAAGTGCGCGAGCTCGTCGAGGAAATGGGCCTGGCCAAGCGGGTCGCGGGACGCTGGGTGTTCGAGGAGCGGCACCTGTGTCACAGCCCGCAGGAGCGCCTGTTCTTCAATGGCCAATGGCAGGAAGGCCTGCTACCGGTGCAAGGCGTTGGCGCCGGCACGCTGGAGCAATACCGCAAGTTCTCCCGGCGCGTGGACGAGGCGAGCCGCAAGGCGCGCTTTTCGATGCCGGTCCGCGGCGCTGTGACGGCGAGCCATCGCGCGCTTGACGCGCTCACGTTCGCCGACTGGCTGAACCGCGAAGGCTTCAACGACACGCACCTGCGCTGGTACCTGGACTACTGCTGCCGCGACGACTATGGCGCCAGCAGCGCAACGGTCTCGGCGTGGGCCGGCATCCACTACTTCGCCAGCCGCCATGGCTTTTCGCCGCCGGGCGAAGCCGGCGAGCGCGAGGCGATCTTCACCTGGCCGCAAGGCAACGGCTGGCTGGTGGAGCGCCTTTCACAACCGCTGGCCGAGCGCTGGCAGGGCAGCCGGCTGGTGCAGCGGATCACCGCGACGCGGCAGGGCGTGGAAGCCGACGTCTGGGATTTCGCCGCGTCGCGTTGGGAGCGCTGGGAAGCTGCGCGCTGCATCGTCGCCCTGCCCCTGTTCATTGCGGCGCGCGCGCTGGTCGCGCCGCCACGCGCGTTGTCCGAAGCGGCCGCGCGCGTGCGTTACGCAGCCTGGCTGGTGGCCAACATCCATATCGAAAGACCGCTGCACGATCGGCCCGGCGCACCGGCTTCCTGGGACAACGTGATCTACGGCGGCCGCGGCCTGGGTTACGTCGACGCCGGTCACCAGAACCTCAACCCCTTGCCCGTGCCGACCGTGCTCACCTGGTACCGTGCCCTGGGCGATGGGCCGGGCGTGCGTGCGCAACTGCTCGCCCAGGCCTGGCCCGCGTTGCGTGACGAAGCCCTTGATGAACTGTCAGTTCCGCATCCGGACCTGCGTGCCAAAACCCTGAGGGTCGACGTCGCGAGGTACGGGCACGCAATGGCGATTCCGGCGCCCGGCACGCGAAGCAGTGCTGCGCTGGCTGCGTTACAGCGCGCCCAGGCGGGCCTGTGGCGACGGGCGCATTTCGCGCACGCCGACCTGTCGGGCTATTCGGTCTTCGAAGAGGCTTTCACACACGGCCATCGCGCGGGGCGCGAGGCGGCAGCTGCGCTGGGCAAGGGACGGGCCTGAGGGCCTACTCGAAGGTCTGCGAGGCGTAGGTGGTGGTATCGCTGCGGCAGGTGGCGGGCAATGAGTTGCGCACCGGCTGCCAGTCCGATCCGCAGACCCAGGTCCGGACGCTGCGACCGAGGTCGTCGGGGGTGACCATTGCCGAGCCGTCCGTGCGTGCCGGAACCATGTACACGTATTGGCCGTTGACCAGGCCGTCCATGTTGGTGATGGCGATGCGGATCACGCCGTCCGATGAGGTCTGCACCGCGCCCACATGTTTGCCGGAGCCGCTGGCCCGCTCGCAACCCCAGCGCCCGGCATCCGGGGCGTCGGTCAGCACGATATAGTTCTCACTCACGAGCTGCTTGCATTGCGCTGTCGCCAGGACAACTTCGGACAGGCTGGCGCGGCGCGCATAGTCGCGGTAGGCGCGTATCGCGATCGACGAAAGCACGGCCACAATGGCGACCGTGATGATCAACTCGACAACGGTGAAGCCATGGCTTCGCAATCGGCGTGGCATTCGCATGGGTTCCCCTCCAGGACCACTCCTGAGAACTAAATTCTGGGGCATGCGCAACAATTTGTCACTGCGACCCCAAGCCCGTCTGTCGGCTCGCGTCAACCGCGCATCAGCGCCTCGATGTCCTGTGCACTAACTGGCACGCCGCGCGAGACCAGTTCACAGCTGTCTTTCGTGACGATTGCATCGTCCTCGATGCGGATACCGATGTGGTGGAACTGCTCGGGCACGCCTTCGGCCGGGCGGATGTACAGGCCCGGTTCAATGGTCAGCACCATGCCCGGCTGAAGCACGCGGCTCGGGCGGTCCTTGATGGTCTCGCCCGAAAGCGGGTCCTGGCGCTCGCTGGCCTTGCCCACCTCCGAGGGTTCGACGTAGCTGCCGCAATCGTGGACGTCCATGCCCAGCCAGTGGCCGGTGCGGTGCATGTAGAACTGGAAATAGGCGCGCTTGTCGATCACGTCCTCCACGGTGCCGACCTTGTCCCCGTCCAGCAGCCCCAGGTCGAGCAGGCCCTGCGCCAGCACCTTCACCACCGCGTCGTGCGGGTCGTTGAAACGCGCGCCCTGCCGCGTCGCGGCGACCGCGGCTTCCTGCGAGGCCAGCACCAGGTCATACACGGCTCGCTGCGGCCCGGTGAACTTGCCGTTGGCGGGAAAGGTGCGGGTGATGTCGCTGGCGTAGCCATCGAGTTCGCAGCCGGCGTCGATCAGTACCAGGTCGCCGTCTCTCACCGGTGCCACATCGGCCCGGTAGTGCAGCACGCACGCGTTGGCCCCGGCCGCGACGATCGACGTGTAGGCAGGATATTGCGAGCCACCCAGGCGGAACTCGTGCAGCAGCTCGGCGTCCAGGTGGTACTCGCGCAGGTCCTTGCCTTCCCGCAGCCATTGCGCCGACATCTTCATCGCGCGTACATGGCCGCGGGCGCTGATCTGGGCGGCGCGCCGCATGGTGTCCTGCTCGTGCGCGTCCTTCACCAGGCGCATCTCGTCGAGCACGCCGCACAGGTCGCGTTGCTGTTCGGGGCACAGCGCGCCGTAGCGAACCCGCGCGCGCACCTTGTTCAGCCACTCCCCGACCCGCGCTTCAAGACCCGCATGGATTGCAAAGGGGAACCAGACTGAATCCTTGTTCTCCAGCATCTTCGGCAACTGCGCATCGAGCTCGTCCACCGAAAAGGCGCTGGCCACGCCCAACCCTGCGGGGGCGGCCTCCGGGCCGAGGCGATAGCCGTCCCAGATCTCGAGTTCGAGGTCCTTGGGCGGACAGAACAGCGTGGCCTTGCCGTCGCCCGTGATCACCAGGCAGGAATGCGGCTCGGAAAATCCGGTGAGGTAGTAGAAGTAGCTGTCGGGCCGGAACAGGAAATCGCTGTCACGGTTGCGCTGGCGCTCCAGGGCGGTGGGAATGATGGCGATGCCATCCTTGCCCAGTTGGGAGGCGACGCGCGCGCGGCGCTGCGCGTAGAGGCTGGTGTTGAGTGTCGTCATGATGCGTTCAGTTGTGCCAAACGTTCCGGCGTGCCCACGTCGGTCCAGGGCCCGGTGTGGATTTCGGCGGTGAGTTGCCAATTGTCTATCGCCGCGAGCAGCAGGGGAAGCATCGGGGCCTTCACGCCCTGGGGATTGCCCGCCGGCAGCGCCTCGAAAAAGGCCTTGCGGTACAGGCCAATCGTCGAATACGTGTAACGCGGCCCGCCCTCGCGCATCGCGAGGCCGTCCGGTCGCAGGGCGAAGTCGCCCTTGGTGTTGTGTGGCGGGTTGGGCACCATGACGATGTGCGCAAGCTTGTCACCCGCCGCAAAGCGCTCGAGCGCTTCAGGCGCAAAGGCGAAGTCGGGCACATGCACATCACCCCCCACCAGCCAGAAAACTTCGTCCAGCTGCGGCAATGCCCTTGCGATGCCGCCGGCGGTTTCCAGCGCCCCGCCGAAGTCGCGGCCTTCGTGCGAATACACGACGCGCGGCGCCGCCAGCGCCGCGAAGCGCTCCTCGATCAGATGGCCCATCCACGCGGTGTTCACGACCACGGCGTCATGGCCGGCGCGCGCCAGCGCTTCCAGGTGGTACTGCATCAGTGGCTTGCCGTGTACTTCCAGCAAGGGCTTGGGGCAGTTGTCGGTCAGGGGCCGCATGCGCTCGCCGCGCCCGGCCGCCAGGATCATCGCCTTGGCTGCAGTCATTGATTCAAATCCGGGTTACTGGTCGTCGCTGCCGCGATCGAGCGATCGTTGTTCGGTCCATTCGGGCTGGAAGCGTTCGACCAGCGCGAGCATCAGGCCGCGTGCCTTGGCGCAGTGGTCGCCACCGAAATTGCACACATACACGTCCACCGTCACCGCGCGCTGTTCCGGCCAGGTATGCAGGCAGACATGCGACTCGGCCAGCAGCACGGTGGCCGTCACGCCGCCCGGGCCTTTGCCGGTGTCAGGAAAGGTATGGAAGAGGCGGTTGACGGGCTGCAGGCCAACTGCCTTCACCGCCAGTTCGCACCAATCGCCCAGCCGCTGTGCGTCGGTGAGCCAGGCCGCATCGCAGCGGCACTGGTACAGGTCGGCGGTCAGGTGAAGGCCTTGCATGGTCCCCTGACTGTAGACGAACGGGCATGCCGGCCGGGCGCAGGGACGCGGCGAAAGGTGCGTTCTGTAAAATCCCGGGTTTCCCCTGATTCACTCTCCCCGGAAGCCCAAAGATGGCGAAAGAAACCTTGATGGCGAACGCGATCCGCGCGCTCGCCATGGATGCCGTGCAACAAGCCAACTCCGGTCATCCGGGGGCGCCCATGGGCATGGCTGACATCGCCGTTGCGTTGTGGGGGCGGCACTTGCGGCACAACCCCGGCAATCCGCACTGGTTTGACCGCGACCGCTTCGTGCTGTCGAACGGCCACGCCTCGATGCTTCTGTATGCGCTGCTGC
>JBKJOM010000198.1:0-14670 GCA_046595775.1 Ramlibacter sp.
GATTGGTCCGGCAACCCGCTGGGCGCGCAAGTGCGGGACGGCCGGCTCTACGGTCGTGGCTCGGCCGACATGAAGGGCTTCATCGCGGTAGCCGTGGCGCATGCGGAGCTCTTCCTCAACAGCCAAGCGCCGTTCGCCATCCATCTTTCGCTCAGCTACGACGAAGAAATCGGCTGCTTCGGCGTGCGCAGCCTGATCGCCGACATGCGCGATGCCGGCATCCGGCCGGTGGCTTGTGTGGTCGGCGAGCCAACGAGCATGGTGCCCGCCATTGCCCACAAAGGGGTGTACCGCTGGCGCTGCTGCGTGCGCGGCAAGGAGGCGCACTCGTCGCTTACGCCGCAATCGGTGAATGCTATCGAAATGGCAGCTCGGGTCGTCGGCAAGTTGCGCGACATGGCCGAGGACTTCGAGCGCAACGAGCCGCGCTACGAAGGATTTGATGTGCCGTTCTCCACGGCCAGCGTCGGCCAGTTCCATGGCGGCATCGCCGACAACGTGGTGCCACGCGACGCGCAGTTCCGCTACGAATTCCGCGACCTGCCCACCTCCAACGTGCAGGCGATGCAGCGCGAGGTGCTGGCCTATGCAGCTGCCCTCGAGCCGCAGATGAAGGCCGTCGCGCCGGATGCAGGATTCCGCTTCGAGGAGATCTGCGCGATCCCGAGCTTCCTCGGTTCAGCCGGAGACGGCATCACGCGCCTGGCGCAGCGTCTTGCCGGCGAGTCGCGCACCACCGAAGTGGCTTTCGGTACCGAGGCGGGCCTTTTCAAACAGGCGGGCATCCCCACCGTGGTTTGCGGGCCGGGCAGCATCGCCCAGGCGCATCAGCCCGATGAATTTGTCACTCTGGAGCAACTGGCACGCTGCGAAGCCTTCATGCGCGGGCTCGCAGCCACGCGGGAGATTGGGTAGGCCGGCGACTATTCGCGGACCTTGCCTTGCGAGTCGATGAGGCTCAGCTCCACCAGCTTGGAAGCGGTGCGGTCGTCGGTAAAGTGCACGCGAAAGCCGCCCAGGTTCACGTCGTCCAGTGACGTCACCGCCTTCTTGAACCTGGCGCGCGTCGGGTCGCGCGCGACGCGGCGCAGCGCCTCGGCATACACGCGCGCGGCGATGTAGCCCTCCAACATGTACACGTTGGGCTTGCCCAGCTTGGCGGCCTGCACGTCCTGCATGAGTTCGCGCACGATCGCCACCTTCGCCGTATCGCTCTTGGGCACGACGCGCACCACCACCACACCGGCGCCTTCCGTCCCGAGTTCCTCGGCCAGCAGGCTTTCACCCGTGTTGGAGAAGCCGTAGATGGGACCACGGAAGCCCTTCGCACGCAGGTCGCGGATGCCACCGGCAGCGCTGCTGGCATCACCGATCACCAGCACCGACTGGGGGGTCGCAGCCAGGATCTTGTCGACGGCGTTGGTCACATTGCCCGACTGGAAGCCGGCATTGGCCACCACGTTCGCGCCCATGCTCGTCATCGTGCGCACCGCCGAGTCGAGAGCCGCGAGCGACTCGCTGTCATTGGCGTGCAGGATGCCCAGCTTCTTGGCGGCGCCCAGTGTGTCGGCATGGCGCGCGATGGCGGCGGCTTCTTCCGCATAGCCGGGGCGTACCGAAAAGACGTTGGGAAACATCGCGCCTCGAAACTCATCCGCAGCGGCCATCGGCGCAAACAGCAGGATGTCGGTGTCCTTGATCATCGGGTAGATGGCCGTGACTTGCGGCGAGCCGTAATAGCCGAACAACGAGAACACGCCCTGGTCGAGCAGCTTTTTGGTGTTCTCCGTGGTCAGCTTGGCGTTGCCCCGGTCATCCAGCGTGACCAGCTCAATCTTGCGGCCGTTGACGCCACCAGCTGCGTTGAGCCGGTCGAAGTAAAGCTTGGCGCCCTGGTGGAAGGGCGCAGCCAGCGCGGACCCGGGCCCGGTGAGTGCGACTGACTGGCCGATGGAAATACTGGTCTTGGTGATTCCTTCCTGCGCTTGCGCGGTGGCGATGCCACCAGCCCACCCCAACGCGGATACCATCACCATGCCGGCCAACGATTGAATGAAATTCATGCTTGTCTCCTGTGGCCTTTTGGGTAAATGGCCTTTGTGCGCAAACTATAGGGTTACCCCGTGAGTAGCACCATCGGGTACGCCCAGGGCGTCAGTTTGGTGAAAGACTCCTCGATCGTCAGGGGAGCCTGCCCCCACGACTGCCCCGATACCTGCGCTTTCGTCACCACTGTGCACGATGGAGTGGCGGTCAAGGTACATGGAAACCCGGAGCACCGGCACACTGATGGCGTGCTTTGCACCAAGGTGTCGCGCTATACAGAGCGCACCTACCATCCCGAGCGCGTGCTGCATCCCCTGCGGCGTATCGGACCCAAGGGTTCCGGCCACTTCGAGCGGGTGGGCTGGGACGAGGCACTGGACGACATCGCTGCGCGCCTGTCCGCCATCGCGGCGCGCGACCCCCAGGCCATCGTTCCCTACAGCTATGCCGGCACCATGGGCCTGGTGCAGGCCGAGAGCATCGCCGCACGGTTCTTCCACAAACTCGGCGCCTCGTTGCTCGATCGCACGATCTGCTCCACTGCGGGGGGCGAGGCGCTCGGCTACACGCTGGGGGGCAAAGTTGGCATGAAGGTGGAGTTTTTCGCGCAATCGCGGCTCATCGTGATCTGGGGCAGCAACTCGATCACCAGCAACCTGCACTTCTGGAAGCTTGCGCAGGAGGCCAAGCGCGCTGGCGCGAAGCTGGTCTGCATCGACCCGCGGCGCACCGAGACCGCCGAGAAGTGCCACGAGCACTTGCAGATCCTTCCGGGTACCGATGCGGCGCTGGCTCTGGCCGTCATGCACGAACTGATCGTGAACGACTGGCTGGACCACGACTACATCGCGCGCCACACGATCGGCTGGGAGGCCTTGCGCGAGCGTGCGATGGGCTGGAGCCCCGAGCGTGCCGCCCAGGTTTGCGGCATCAGCGCTGACCAGGTGCGATCGCTGGCGCGCGACTGGGGCACGACGAAGCCCGCGGCGATCCGGCTGAATTACGGCATGCAGCGCGTGCGTGGCGGCGGCAACGCCGTTCGCGCGATCGCCTGCCTGCCCGCGCTCACCGGCGCGTGGCGCCATCCGGCGGGCGGGTTGCTGCTGTCTTCGTCGGGCATGTTCCCGGTAGACAAAGCGACGCTTCAGCGGCCTGACCTGCTGGGTGGCCGCGCGCCGCGCACCATCAACATGGTCACGATCGGCGATGACCTGCTGCGCGAATCGTCAGCAGTGTTCGGGCCGAAGATCGAAGCCCTGGTCGTCTACAACAGCAACCCGGTGGCGGTGGCGCCTGAGTCGGGAAAGGTGGCCGCCGGCTTCGCGCGCGAGGACCTGTTCACCGTCGTGCTCGAACACTTTCTCACTGACACCGCGGACCACGCCGATTACGTGTTGCCGGCCACCACGCAGCTGGAGCACTGGGACATCCATTTCGCCTACGGCCACACCGACGTGCTGTTGAACCGACCAGCCGTTGCGCCAGTGGGCGAGGCTCGCCCCAACACCCAGGTGTTTCGTGAACTCGCCAAACGCATGGGATTCACCGACCCCTGTTTCGCCGACGACGACGCGCAACTGTGCATGCAGGCTTATGGCGACAAGGTCGATTTCGGCGAACTGATGGACAAGGGCTTCGCCACGCTGCACATCCCGGATGCTCCGTTCGCCGAGGGCAATTTCCCCACGCCTTCGGGCCAGTGCGAATTCTTCAGCGAAGCGCTGGCCCGCCAAGGGCAGGACGGATTGCCGGACCACTTGCCGAACTACGAGGTGCGGGGCTCGGCACCGCACTACCCGCTCGCCATGATCTCGCCGCCCGCGCGCAACTTCCTGAACTCCACTTTCGTCAACGTGAAGAGCCTGCGCGATATCGAGACCGAGCCGGTGCTTGAAATCCACGAAGAGGATGCGACTGCGCGCGGCATCGTGTCGGGCACTGTGGTGCGTATCTTCAATGACCGCGGTGAATACCGCTGCAAGGCCCAGGTGTCCAGTCGCGCGCGGCCCGGCGTCGTCAACGGCCTGGGCGTGTGGTGGCGCAAGTTCGGCATGGACGGGACCAACGTCAACCAGTTGACCAGCCAGAACCTCACCGACATCGGCCGTGGGCCGGTGTTCTACGACTGCCTGGTCGAGGTGCAGGCGCAGTGAAGAGGCGTCAGGCCCTCGCGCTGGGCGGGGCCGCGGCCGGCCTCGTTGTCGCGGCCTGCCTCACGGGTTGCTCGAACCTGGGTTACTACTGGCAATCTGCCACCGGCCACCTGCGCGTGATGGGCGCGGCGCGACCCGTCGACCTGTGGCTCGCAGATGCGCAGGCACCGGAGAAATTGAAGGAGCGCCTGGCGCTCAGCCAGCGCATACGACGCTACGCGGTCACGCAGCTGCACCTGCCCGACAACCCGAGCTACAGCCGCTATGCAGACCTGCAGCGCAACGCCGTGGTGTGGAACGTGGTGGCAGCACCGTCGTACTCGCTGACGCTCAAGCCTTCCTGCTTTCCCGTCACGGGCTGCGTGGGCTATCGCGGCTACTTCGACGAGGCGCAAGCCCGGGCCGAATCCAAACGGCTGGCGGACCAGGGGCTGGAGTCGGGGGTGTACCCCGTTCCCGCTTACTCCACCCTCGGCTGGATGAACTGGGCCGGCGGTGATCCGCTTCTCAACACGTTCATCAACTATCCGGAAGGCGAACTGGCGCGGCTCATCTTCCATGAGCTGGCGCACCAGGTTGTCTACGCGAAGGATGACACCACGTTCAACGAATCCTTTGCCACGGCGGTGGAGCGACTTGGCGGGCAGATGTGGCTACAGACGCAAGCGTCGGACACCGCGCGCAGCGAATACGCGCAGTACGACGGTCGGCGCAACCAGTTTCGCGCGTTCACCCAGGCCACCCGCAAGCGCTTGCAGGCCATCTACGAAAGCAACTCCGGCGAGGAACGCGAGCGGCAGAAACAGTCGGCGATGAACGAGTTTCGCCACCAGTACGCCAGGTTGCGCGACAGCTGGCCGGGCGATGCGGCGCGTTATCGCGGGTACGACCGCTGGGTCGCCGAGGCCAACAATGCGTTGTTCGGAGCGCAGGCCGCTTATGACGATCTCGTCCCCGGCTTCGAGGCGCTGTTCGTGCGCGAAGGACGCGACTTCACCCGGTTTTATGATGCCGCCAAACGGCTGGCCGAAGTCCCGAAGGCCGAACGCCACCAGATACTCCAAGGAGACAAGATGAGCGCTTGCTGTACGTCCGGGGGGCGCGATGCCTGACATCCACATTACCCGCGAACATTCGTTGGGCCTGTCCGCCGCGCGCAAACTGGCTTTTCGCTGGGCCGAGACGGCCGAGGAGAAGATGGGCATGGAGTGCACCTATGAAGAGGGCAAGACCTCGGACCTGGTTACTTTCACGCGCCCCGGTGCGAACGGTGAACTCAAGGTGACCAAGGACCGCTTCGAACTCGATGCCCGGCTGGGCTTCCTGCTGGGTGCGTTCAAGGAGCGGATCGAAACCGAGATCGTGAAGAACCTCGACGAGCTGCTCGCCCACAAGGAGCCGTTGAAGGCTTTTGACAAGGCGCTGGCCGAGCGCACTGCCAAAAAGGCGCCGGCGAAAAAAGCCGCTGCCAAGAAGAGAGCCTGACATGACCGGCCCGCTCTCGGGGATCAAGGTCCTCGAACTGGGCCAGCTGATCGCCGGCCCGTTCGCCGCAAAGACACTCGGCGACTTCGGCGCCGACGTCATCAAGATCGAGCCGCCCGGTACCGGCGACCCGCTGCGCCAGTGGCGCATGGTCAAGGATGGCACTTCGGTGTGGTGGCAGGTGCAGTCACGCAACAAGCGCTCCGTGGCACTGGACCTGCGGCAGCCCGAAGCCCAGGACATCGTGCGCGGATTGGCGCGAGACGCCGACGTGCTGGTCGAGAACTTCCGCCCCGGGGCGCTGGAAGGATGGGGGCTCGGTCCCGACACACTGCTTGCGGCGAACCCCGGCCTCGTCGTGTTGCGCATCAGCGGCTATGGACAGACCGGGCCCTATCGCGACCGGCCCGGCTTCGGCGTCGTCGCAGAAGCGATGGGAGGCCTTCGTCACCTCACCGGTGAACCCGGCCGGGTGCCGGTGCGCGTAGGGGTCTCGATCGGCGACACGCTGGCTTCACTGCACGGCGTCATCGGCGTGCTGCTCGCGTTGCAGGAGCGCAGCCGCAGTGGCAAGGGGCAGGTGGTCGACGTGGCCCTGTACGAGGCCGTCTTCAATTGCATGGAGAGCCTGCTGCCTGAGTTCAGCGCTTTCGGCGCTGTGCGCGGCCCGGCGGGCAGTGCGATGCCGGGCATCGCGCCGACCAATGCCTACCCGTGCGTGGATGGCTTCGCGCTGGTCGCAGGCAACGGCGACAGCATCTTCAAGCGGCTGATGGGCGTGATCGGCCGCGCGGACCTTGCAGCGGACGTGCAGCTGGCCAGCAATGCCGGGCGCGTCCAGCGGGTCGAGGAGATCGATGCCGCGATCGGTGCCTGGACATCCGCGCTAACGGTGGCGCAAGTGCTGGCGGCGCTTGATGCGGCATCGGTGCCAGCAGGACGCATCTACACGGTCGCCGACATCGCGGCCGATCCGCACTACCGCGAGCGGGGCATGTTGCAGGAGGTGGCCATGGACGATGGCAGCCGCCTGACGGTGCCAGGCATCGTGCCGAAGCTGTCGGCCACGCCGGGCGCGCACCGGCGCAACGCGCCGCGCCTGGGCCAGGACACCGACGAAGTGCTGCGGGGGCTGGGACTGACCGACGCGCAGGTTGCCGGCCTGCGCGAGCGGGGCATCGTCAGCTGAGCGAGCCGATCAGGTCGACGTACTGCTGCATCGCGTCGTTGCTGGCGGTGCCCTTCAGGCCGTTCCACGCATCCCACTTCGCGCGGCCCACCATGTCGCCGAAGCCCGGCTTCTTCTCGGCGTTGTCGCCGGCGGTGGCTTGCTTGTAGAGCGCATAGATCTTCAGCAGCGTGCCGTTGTCCGGGCGCTCCGTCAGGTTCTTGGAGTTGGCGACGGCGGATTCGAATGCGGCTTGGAGGTCGGCCATGGTGTTCCTCGTTTCTTGGATGCTGCGTTGGGTCGGGGACTCTACCCGTGCGCGGCGCGCTCGGGTAAGTTCGCGGTATCTTAAGCGCGGCGGCGCACCCAGAATAGAGGTTCGCCCCGGCACCCCCGCCTTGACGGAGACAAACAACATGGTTACCCGCATCGTCGCCCAGCAAGTGGCCCAACGCGCCGGCAAATCGGCCCGCAAGGCCGCACGGGTCGTGCAGAAGAACGCGACCCGCGCCGCCAGCGGCATGCTCGGCCTGTCGGGCGAGCGCATGACCAAGGTGGATACCGCCTGGCTGCGCATGGATTCGCCCAGCAACCTGATGATGATCGTCGGCGTGTGGACCATCCAGCCGGGCATCCGCTACCAGGACCTGTGCCAGCGCGTCGAGGAGAGGTTGTTGAAGTACGCGCGCTTTCGCCAGCGCGTCGAACAGGACACCGCCGGCGCGACCTGGGTCGAGGACAAGGATTTCGACATCGAGCGCCACGTGGTTCGCGAGCGACTGCCCAAGCATGCGCGAGGCCATGAGCAAGACGCACTGCAGGATCGCGTAGGCGAACTCGCCATGCAACCGCTGGACCATGCCCATCCGCTGTGGCAGTTCCACCTGATTGAGGATTACCAGGGCGGCAGCGCGATGCTGGTTCGCATCCACCATTGCATCGCCGACGGCATCGCGCTGATTTCGGTGACCATGTCGCTGGTCGATGGGGGCTTGCCGCCACCCGAGCGCAAACGCAAGCAGGCGGCCGAGGGTGCCGAGGACTGGATCGCCGACACGCTGATCAAGCCCTTCACGGACATGACGGTGAAGGCGCTGGGCGCGGCAGGCGATGGTGCCGTCAAGTCGCTGGGGATGTTGCGCGACCCGGGCAAGGGCATGGCCGGATCGATCGACCTGGCCAAGCTGGCCTTTCAGGTGGTCTCGGACGCCGCGGCGCTGGCGCTCATGCCGGACGACTCGAAGACTCGGCTAAAGGGCAAGCCCGGGTTGGCCAAGCGCGTGGCCTGGTGCGAGCCGCTGCCGCTGGAGGAAGTCAAGGCCGTGGGCAAGGCGTTGAACTGCTCGATCAACGATGTGCTGCTGTCGTGCGTCGCCGGCGCCATTGGCGAATACCTGCGCAACCTGGGCGACGACGTCACGGGCCAGGAAATCCGCGCGATGATCCCGGTGAACCTGCGGCCGCTCGACCAGGCCTACAAATTGGGCAACCGCTTCGGGTTGGTGCCCT
Organism: Ramlibacter sp.; assembly: GCA_046595775.1. GTDB lineage: Bacteria > Pseudomonadota > Gammaproteobacteria > Burkholderiales > Burkholderiaceae_C > Ramlibacter. Next base: position 8,362 of record JBKJOM010000198.1, read on the forward strand.
TGGTGCTGCCGATCGGGGTGGAGAACCCGATCGAGCGCGTGTACGAAGTGCGCCGCCGGATGAATGCGCTCAAAGGCAGCACGCAGCCGCTGCTCGCCTTCGGCCTGCTCGCTGTGGCGGGCCTGTTGATCAAGCCTGCGCAGGACGCAATGCTGAGCCTGTTCGGCAAGAAAACCACGGCCGTGATGACCAACGTGCCCGGCCCGCGCGAAAAACTCAAGCTGCTGGGTTCGACGCTGGAGCAGTCGATGTTCTGGGTGCCGCAGTCCGGCGATATCGGGCTGGGCGTGTCGATCCTGAGCTACGGTGGCGGCGTGCAGTTCGGTGTCATCACCGACACCACCCTCTGCCCCGAGCCTCAGAAGATCATCGACGAGTTCACGCCGGAGTTCGCAAAGCTCTCGTTGGTGACTCTAATGTTGCCCTGGGGAGAATGAATTTCCGAAGGGCGAGGGCCCCGCGCGGGCTCGATGCCCCATAGGACGAATGGTGATCAACCTTCTGCCGAGTTGACCGGCATCTCGCCCAGGCGGAAAGTCGCGAACTCGGTCTCGTAGTCCTTCGCCAGCGACAGCTTCTGCGCCTCGGGCAGGACCTTGCCCGCCAGCTGGAAAATCGCGTGCTCCTCGTCCTCGAGGTGGTGGTAGACCTTGTCGTGCAACTTCTTGAAGTGCACGATCCAGCCGCTGGAGCTGAACTCCATCTTGTTCAGCTCGTTGACGAGTTCGTCCATCTCATGATGCTCGGCCATGCCGTGCCGCGCCTGCGCCATCGTTTCGTCGAAGGCAATCAGGGGTGAATAGAAGCACCGCTCTTCGGCCGCCGCGTGAGCCGCGAGCTCGTGCTTGAGTTCTCGGTAAAGGCGGTTCCGGTCGGGCGAGTCACCCTGGGTATGCAGGATCTGGCTGGCCAGCGCGCGCTGGGTCTCGTGCGACAGGCGCAGGGCTTCGAAGATGTTCATGGCTGTGCATTCTGTGCATTGCCCACGTCTGGGCCTGTAGGCCCCAACGCCGAGTTGACGCCGCCGAAGAGATTCAGTCCTGCAGTTCCGCCTTGGCCAGCTCGACGTCGAGCCTTTCGACCGCGTCGATCGGCTTGGTGCCGGCAGCCTGCTCGTACAACTTGGTGGCTTCCCGCATCTTGCGCTCGCCTTCCAGCATCACCAGGCCGTTGGCATATTCGATCATGCCGATCTGGGAGCCGGGGTTGATGCGCAGCGCGTCCTGGAACAGCTTGAGGCCCGTCTCCTTCTTCGCGCCGTAAGTCATGCCGCCGATCAGCGAGCCTACCTTGTCGATCACCTCGGCGTGGAACGCGCCCAGCGCGATATGGGCATCGGCGTGTTTGGGTTGCAGCCTGATCGTGCGTTCGAGCGCCTCCTTCACCTTGCCGCCCAGGCCCTGCGCCAGCGCCTTCGCAACGCTGATGCCCTGGCTGTAGCGGCCCAGCGCATAGGACTGCCAGTAGTGGGCGTTCGCGTTCTGCGGTTCCTGCACGGCTTGCACTTCAGCGCGCTGCACCACTTCCATGAAGAGCTCCAGCTTTCGCTTTTCTTTCTTCTCGAGGTAGTTGGCGTGGATGGCAGTGGCCTTGTTGGCACAGGTGATGCCAGCGCGCCCTGCATGAAGGCCTGCTTCGGCGGCCTGCATGAACTCACCGCGGTGGAACAGCACCCATGCTTCCAGCACTTCCGGGCTGTCGGGCAACGGCTCCGCATCGCCGGCATGCAGCCGCGCCCAGTGTTTTCGCACCTTTGCTGCATTCCAATCGTAGTCGCCCAGGTGGGGGAACGCGCTCCACTTGGCCATGGTTGTCTCCACTTTTTCCTGCCTCTTGCCTAGGTGCCGCCCGCCGGGCTGTTGTACGCGGTGACCAGCCCCAGCAAATGCATGCGCTGGCTCTGTTCAAGGTAGGGTACCAGCAGATTGAGCACATGGTGGGCGCCGCGCATCAAGGCGAGCTGCGCGCTCTCTGGCTCGAGCGCGCGCCGGGGGTCGCGCACGTACTCGTAGCTCAGCCAATAGGTCAGCACGACCACCATGCTGGTGGCCGTGGCTTCCACCTCGCGCGAGTCGATGCTGACGGCCCCCGATCGGCTCATGCCATCGAGCATCGTGCGGATCGCACGGGTCTTGTTCTTCAGCACCCACTGGAAATGCGTTTCCAGGCGGCGGTTTTTCGAGAGCAGGTCGTTCAGGTCCCGGTACAGGAAGCGGTATTGCCAGATCAGCTCGAACAGCGTGTGCATGAAGAACCACGCGTCCTCCACGTCGCGTACACCGTCACTCGCGTTGAGCAGCTCCGACAGGGCGCGCTCGTAGCGGTCGAACAGCGAGTTGATCAACTCGTCCTTGGCCGGGTAGTGGTAGTACAGGTTGCCCGGGCTGATGCTCAGCTCGGCCGAGATCAGCGTTGTCGACACGTTCGGCTCGCCGAAGCGGTTGAACAGGTCCAGCGTCACCTCGAGGATGCGTTCGGCGGTGCGGCGTGGCGCCTTCTTGGCCATGGTGGAAAGTCAGGCCGCGCGGGTTACGGGCTGCAATGCGTGGCTGAGGTCGTCGATGACTTCCTGCAGGGAGGCGATGGCGCGACCGATTCGCGTGGCGGCGGGGCGGGGCGCGACGAGGTGGCGCCGGCTGTCTTCCAGTACGTCCATGTCCAGCTGCACGCCATGGCGTGCCAGCTTGGGTGCAAGGCTGGTGCGGCGTGAACGCAGCATCGCGCGCGTCTGCTGGTACGCATGCTCTGCGAGTTGCCGCCGCTGGCCGTAGCTGAAAGTGTTCGCCAGGTACAGCTCGGGGTCGCGGTGGTCGGGCTCAATCAGCACGATGTCGGTGTGCGGATAGGCGCGCTCGTAGTGCTTCATGCCGAGTTCCATCCGAGAATGGATGATCGAGCGGAAGGTTTGCGACAGCACCGCGGGCAGGCCGCCGTCCGCGATGCGCGGGATGCGGCGCCGCTCCAGCGGCAGGCCACGTTGCATGACACGCTCGGCGGGCGTGGCGTTGAACGGCACCAACGGGTTCAGGCACAGCATCAGGTCCACCCCGTCGTCCAGCGCGACGGACGCGTGCATCGTCTTCTTCAACGCGCCATCGACGAAGTAGGCTTCGTCGATCTCCACTGGCGGGAACAGGCCCGGCAGTGCGGAACTTGCCTGCACCGCCTTCGAGATCGGCACATGGTCCCAGCCGGGCCGCCCGAACGGTGCTGACTCACCCGTATCGAGGTTGGTCGCGACGAGTGTGAGCCGGGTCTTGAGATGGCGGAAGTCGTTGGTACGGCCCTCGCGCGAGAACAGGCTTGCAAGCCGCTTGTCCACGAGGTCGTTGGAGAAGATGCCGGTGGGCAGCATCGGGCCCAGTCGCTCCAGGGCGTGGGTCAGCGAGCGGCGCCCGAACGTGCCGCGCCAGAGCGCCGAAGCCGCCAGGCCCGGGAACATGATCGCCCGACGCGCGAACTCGCCATAGGCGGGCACCAGCAACCAGGAAGGATCGAACAAGTCGTTCTCGCCCTGGGTGTTCTCAATGAACGATGCGCACAGCTCCCGCGGCGTCATGCCGTTGGCGAGGCCCGCGGCGATGAAGCCGCCGGCCGAAACGCCGACGTAGTGGTCGAGCGAGGTAAAGGACAGGCCTTGCAGCGCTTCTTCGAGCGCGCACAGCGCGCCGATTTCGTAGATGGCGCCCAGCGGTCCGCCGCCGGCGAGGGCCAATGCAATCCTCGGCTTGCTTTTTCTTCTGGGAGTCATGAATGGGCAGTGTAGGGGCCTTGCGAAGCCGGCCCTGCTGCAATGCAGCAATGGAAAAGCAAAGGGGCGCCGAAGCGCCCCTTTGCAACGGGAAGTGAAAGGTTCAAGCGGACTTGCGGGCCGTCGCGCGCTTGCCGGCAGGTTTTGCAGCAGGCTTGGCTGCGGTCCTCGCGCTGCCGGTACCCTTGGCACTCAACTTGGCGACGTTGCGATTGAGCTCGTCGATGCGGGCGATCAGCACGTCGATGTCCTTGGCCGAAGGCACGCCCAGCTTGTTCAGGGCCTTGGAGACGCGCTCCTCAAAGATGTTCTCCAGCTTGTCCCACTGGCCCGAAGCCTTGGAGGAGATGTCGGTGGCCATCGTGGCCATGCGGCTGGTGGCCTCGGAAATCTTTTCCTCGGCAGCGGCCTGGGTCTTGCGCTGGATCGCCGTGCCTTCACGCACCAGGGCTTCGAACACCTTGCCGCCTTCTTCCTGGGCCTTGGAGAAAGCGCCCAGGCCGGCCAGCCAGATCTGCGAAGCCGATTCCTTCACGGTGCCCGACAGCTGCGCGCCGGTCTTCTTGTCGGGTGTGGTGGATGTGGACTTCGACTTCTTCGTGACCATGGTGACTCCAATGTGGGATTGATGGCTCAATGTAAGCCCAGGGCGACGCGCCGTTTAGGGGCGCGGTCCTAATGCGGTAGGGGAACGGGACCAGACACCGCCGGGTTTGTGCTGAATGATCGCCACCGGGCTTTGGGCAAGAATGGGCCAAAGCCATTGTGCACAACCAATTCGAACGAGGAGTCCCCATGCAATATTTCGTCACCGGCGCCACCGGTTTCATCGGCAAGCGCCTGGTCAAGAAGCTGCTCGAGCGCAAAGGCTCGGTGGTCCACTTCCTGATCCGCAAGGAAAGCGAAGGCAAGGTTGCAGCCCTGCGTGAGTACTGGGGCGTGGTGCCCAGCCGCGCGGTGCCCGTTTTCGGCGACCTCACTACGAAGAAACTCGGCGTCAGCGCCGATGAAGTGAAGAAGCTCAAGGGCCAGGTCGACCACTTCTTCCACCTGGCTGCGGTGTACGACCTGGGCGCCGACGAGGCGAGCCAGATCGCCGTGAACGTCGAAGGCACCCGCAACACGATCGACCTGGCCAAGGCCATCGACGCCGGGCACTTCCATCATGTGTCGTCCATCGCCGCTGCGGGCCTGTACGAAGGTGTGTTCCGCGAAGACATGTTCGACGAAGCCGAGAACTACGAGCACCCGTACTTCATGACCAAGCACGAGAGCGAGAAGATCGTGCGCAAGGAGGCCAAGGTGCCGTGGACGGTGTATCGCCCGGCGCTCGTGGTGGGCGACAGCACCACGGGCGAGATGGACAAGATCGACGGACCGTACTATTTCTTCAAGCTGATCCAGCGCACGCGCCAGTTGCTGCCGCCATGGATGCCCATGATCGGCCTGGAAGGCGGGCGCGTGAACATCGTGCCGGTGGACTTCGTGGTTGACTGCCTGGACTTCATCAGCCACAAGGCCTCGATCAACAAGAAGTGCTTCCACCTGGTGGACAGCGAGGGCTACCGCGTCGGCGACGTGCTGGACATCTTCAGCAAGGCCGGCCACGCGCCCAAGATGAACCTCTTCGTCAACGCGGCGTTGCTGGGGTTCATCCCCAAGAGCGTCACCAAGACGCTGATGTCGATCAAGCCGGTGCGGCGGGTGAAGCAGGCCATCATGGCCGACCTGCGCATCCCGGAAGATATGTTGACCTTCGTCAACTATCCGACGCGCTTCGACCGGCGCGAGCTCGACGCGATGCTCAAGGGTTCCGGCATCGAGTGCCCGCACCTGAAGGACTACGCCTGGCGCCTGTGGGACTACTGGGAGCGTCACCTCGACCCCGACCTCTTCATCGATCGCTCGCTGCGCGGGACGGTGCAGGGCAGGGTGGTGCTGATCACTGGCGGCTCTTCGGGCATTGGCCTGGCCTCGGCCCACAAGTTTGCTGAAGCCGGCGCCATCACGATCATCTGTGGACGCGACCAGGACAAGCTGGACGAAGCCCAGAAGGAAGCCAAGGCCAAGGGCTACAACTTCATCTGCTACCCGGCTGACATCGCCGACATGGTCGACTGCGACCGCTTCGTGAAACTGCTGATCGACAACCACGGCGGCGTGGACTTCCTGATCAACAACGCAGGGCGTTCCATCCGCCGCGCGATCGAGAACAGCTACGACCGCTTCCACGACTACGAGCGCACGATGCAGCTCAATTACTTCGGTTGCCTGCGCATCACCATGGGCCTGCTGCCGACGATGACGGCCAAGAAGAAGGGCCATGTGGTCAACATCAGCTCGATCGGCGTGCTGACCAATGCACCGCGCTTCTCGGCCTATGTGGCCTCGAAGGCGGCGCTGGAGGCACAGCGCGTCCAGGCGTCCAGCGCGGCCTTGGACGCCACATAGGCCGAGAACCGCGGCGCGTTGGTCAATACACCGATCGAACTGATGTTGACCACATGGCCCTTCTTCTTGGCCGTCATCGTGGGCAAGAGGCCCATCGTGATGCGCAG